>CALGIG010000053.1 GCA_937915865.1 uncultured Prolixibacteraceae bacterium
GAGTCAGTATAAAATACAAACATAAGTACGACATTATTTCATTCTCATTACTTATTATTGAAGCTGTTCCTTTAACTGACGTACCCGCCTCCAGTTTTTGATGGTGTGCCCGTAAGCGGCAAAAAAGATCAGGTAGAGGTAGCAGGGAATCAAAATCAGGTAGGCCGTCCGTACGTTGAACTGGTCGGCAAGGTGGCCATAAATCAGCGGGGTAACCGCGTTTCCGCACAAACCCATAACCATGATCGACGATCCCAGCTTGGTAAATCTCCCCAGTCCTTTAATGGCCAGCGGCCAGATATTGGCAAAAATCAGCGAATTGGGAAGTCCCAGCGCCACCAGGAACCAGATGGAAATATCGGTGTGATGGCCGAAAACAACCACCGGTCCGCCTAATAAAACAACGCACATTGATAGGGCCAGCCCCAGCATGGTGCAGGTAAGCAAGGCGTTGCGCTGGTTGATGAACCTCGGGATTGTAATCACCCCGATGAAATAACCGCACATGGTGGCCCCCAGCACATACGACGGGAATGTTTTGGCTTCCAGCAGGTTCAATCCCATCGTTTTGGCATAGCCAATGATGGTATCTATGGCAATAATCTGCGAACCGACATGAAAGAAAATGGCCAGGGCTCCCAGTATAAGGTGCGGAAACTGGAAGATACTGGTTTTCTCAGTTTCGCCATCAGCAATTTCCTCTTTGTTCGATTTTTCAGTATTGATTTCCGGGAGTGAGGAATACCTGACCAGCAAACCTACCAGCAACAAAAGAGTGCCCAGGATGCTGTACGGGAAGATTACCCGGCGGATAAGCTCATCAAGCAATCCTGCCGTTTCGGTGGCGCCGAGTGTTCCGCTGTCGAGTGTTTTAAACAGTTCGTTGTCGGAAATTTTCAGCACCATAGCCGCAAAAACCAGCGGGGCAATAATGCCTGCCACTTTATTGCAAATACCCATGATGCTGATCCGCTGTGCCGCCCTTTCGATAGGACCGACAATGGTGATGTAAGGATTGGCTGCCGTTTGAAGCAATGCCAGTCCGGTCCCTATCAGGAACAATCCGCCCAGAAAGATTGGATAAGCACGGCTCAGCGCTGCCGGTACAAATAAAAATGCCCCGGTAGCCATGGTGAAAAAACCAAACATCATTCCTTTCTTGAACCCAACTTTTTCGAGCAGAAACGACGATGGAACCGACATGAAAAAATAAGCGACGTAAAAGGCGAAAGCCACCAGGTATGACTGGAGGTTGGTCAGCTCGCAGGCAATTTTGAAATACGGGATCAGAATGGAATTGACCCATGATACGAAACCGAAGATGAAAAACATCAGGCCAATGATGCTGATGGAAATAACTGTCGACCAGTCGGTTTTTTGCTGTTTGGATGTCCTGTTAAATAAGTTCTTCATAGTTCAGCATTATACCGGCATCACTTCTTCCCATTTTTCACTTGTTGCCGATCGTTCCAGCGCTTCAAGGATGGCAATTTCGGTCAGGATGCTCTGATGGCTGCGCGGTTCTACCCGGGTTCGGAACATTTCTACAATATCGGTGTAAATCTTAATCGGATCGGTTTCAGGTATGCGCGATTTCAGCTCTGCCAGCCCCGTTTTGGTTTCAACAAATGTTTCCCATCCGTAAGCCAGGTTTTTAAAGATCAGCGTGGCATAAAGGCCGCTTTTGAAAACCAGGCTGGCGCTTCCTTTCTTCCCGTCGCGGGTGATTTTAACACGCTGAATGTCTTCGCCAAACATGACCATCAACGGCTGCAAAAGGTGAACACCGTAGAAAAACACCCCGCCATAAGGCGAGTCCAGGTCGAGCGGGCCAAAGCGAATCACGTGGTTGATCGTGTCCATGCTTTTTACCTGTTCGCGGATGTCGTACGTACAAACGCTCTGGGCTATCGAGCTGAACGAAGTCACCGGGGTTCCCACTTCACGGGCCATTTTCAAAAACTTCTTTCCTTCTTCAACGCGATAACAGAACGGTTTGTCAACAAAAGTAGGGATGCCTGCCTTGACAAACGGTGTGGCCGCTTCGAGATGGTATTTGGCATGACGGTGGTCAACAATCAGTGCATCGATTTTGCCAAGCATTTCTTTTTGTTCTTTAACGATATTGGGAATTTTCCCCGCTTCGGCTGTCTTGCGGGCAAACTCGTCGGTTTCGCCCCAGATGTGCGTAAGCTCAACGCCCGGGAACTTATGGTCGATGTTAAACATCTTGCCAAAATTGGCTGCATGGGAGTTCTCTGCCCCGATAATACCAACCCGAATTGGTTTTAGTTTCTTTTCAGGATCGGCAATCGTTGCAGAAGCAATTCCCGGTGCTGCAATGGCGATGGTTGACAGGGCGGCTCCTGTGCTTATCGTTTTAATAAATGATCGTCTTGTATTCATAGTTTAAAGTGTTATGTGTTACGAGATGCGGGATGCGGGTTACGGATTGCCCATGCCAGATAACATTGACCGTTTCTTACTTTCTTGTTTCTTATTTCTTTTTCGATATTGGTTATTGAGCATTGGACATTAAAAAGTTGCGGGCCGTTCCCTGAACGCGAAGCAGTCGAAGGGAGCGGTGTTCCTGAATCCGGTGTCCGGTTTCCTACAATTTCATTTCCCAGCCTTTTTCGTAGCTGCGCGACCAGTATTTCAGAGCTTCTTTATCGTTCAGAATATGACCGTTTGACGGATCGACTTCGAGCGAATGACCTACCCGTTGTGCGATGTTCCCAAGTTGTACCAGCAATGTGCTTCGGTGTCCTGAATGGATGTCGGCATGCAGCGCTCCACGGCCATAAATGTTGTCGAAGAAATTCTGAACATGAATGCCATCGAGACCTCCCGAAGGATTGGCCAGGTTACGGGCATCAATTTGTTGGGTCGGTTTTACTTCTTTAATCACCTTATTATCGAGGCTGTAAATCGTATAGCCGTTGCCACCATCCATAAACATGCTGCCTTTTTCGCCGTAGAAAGTAACCCCTACAGAGCATCCTTCAACATAACGGCCATTGCAACTGCGGCCTTCCCATGTCATTGAAACACCTTCTTTAAAATCGAGGCTGATTACCTGTGTGTCTGGCGTTTCCCAGTCGTCCTTGCAGAAGAACCGTCCTCCGTTCGAACTTACGCGAACCGGGAAATCGACACCCATTCCCCAACGTAGTAGGTCGATCATGTGAGTCCCGTTGTTTAGTGCTTCACCAGTTCCCCAGTGCCAGCGCCAGTGCCAGTTATAATGAACAATGTTGTCCTTGTATGCACGTCGCGGGGCAGGTCCCTGCCATAAATCCCAGTCGAGCCAATCGGGTACGGCAACTTCCTTCCCAATGCCGATGGATGGCCGGTTATTGGTGTACCAGCCTTTACCAAAATACACACGGCCAATTATGCCGTCTTTCAGCTCCTGGATACCCTGGATCACATTGGGGTACGAACGGCGCTGGTTTCCCATCTGAATGGTTTTCCCGTAACGGGCCGAAGCTTTTTCCAGTATTTCGCCTTCGTTGGGGTTATGACTACAGGGTTTTTCAACATATACATGCTTTCCGGCCTGAATAGCCAAAAGTGCAGCCGGGGCGTGCCAGTGGTCGGGTGCGGCAATTACCATGGCGTCGATATCTTTGCTTTCCAGCGACTTGCGAAAATCGCGGAATGCTGTGGTTGGTATGCCTTGCTGAACCCCTTCGAGCATTTTCCGGCATTTGTCGATGGCGCGGCTGTCAACGTCGCAAACATGGAGCACATCGCAATTGGTTTGTTCGGCAAAGGTTTGAGCCAAGGCACTTCCGCGAGAGTTAACCCCCATCATCGAAACGCGTATCATTTCGTTCGAACCTGCGATCCTGTTATAACTTTTAGCGCTAAAGGCAGGTAAAACGCCACCAACAGCAAGCATAGCCGAACCTGCCAGTGTTTTCCTGATAAAGTCTCTTCTTGAATTTTCCATATCGTTTGATTGTAGTTTATGTGTTTCGTCTAGTTATTATCAGTAATTCTCCTGAAAAACAATGCCACTTCATTATTCATGGAAACAGTCATCCGGTTAATTTCCAGAGGTGTTTGAAATACCATATTTTCAGGTTTTCCGCAGATTTTATATTGATTTTTTACCAGCGAAATCGTTTGTTTAACTGCTCCCGAATCGGAATGCCAGTCAAGTGTTGGCGCAATAACCAGCAATGGACGTGGAGCAATGCAGGCTACGATTTCGCTCCAATCGACCGGCACCTGCTGCGGATTTTCGGTATACCATCCCAATCGTGGTATCAGTCCGTGTTGATGCGAAAAAATACGGATGCTTTCGTATTGACTGTTGTTGTTGCGCCAGGGCGAGAACGCAGCCATTGCTGCAATTCCGGCAATGCGTTCATCCTGAGCGGCGGCAATCAGTCCAATGCTGCCTCCCAATGTATTGCCCAGAACGAAAATATGTTTTGTATCAATATTGTCCATCATTTGCAAAGCGTCTATACAAGCCGACACATCGTTCACCATTTTACCCATTTTTGACCATTGCGGGAAACGTTGGTAGAAGTATTGCGCTTCCTGCATACGGGTTCCGCAACCAAACAGGTCGATAGCCAGCACGGCAAATCCCTGGTTAATTAACGACTGAAATAATTCGGTATTCCCTTTCCCATTTCCTTCCTGATTGTATCCGCAGGCAAACCCGTGAGCGTACGAATATTGGTGCAGGTATATCACTGCCGGAACTTTTCCGGAACGCTTCTTTGGAAGGTACAACATTCCGGACAGGTGATCGCCCATGGCTGAATAGGGGCCCAGGTAAACTACTTCAGCTTCTGGAACCACCGGACGTCCTGTAAACCCGTCGGTCCAGTCGATACGGGTAGTCGGAATAATTTCTATCGGTTTTACGCCCGA
This sequence comes from uncultured Prolixibacteraceae bacterium, assembly GCA_937915865.1. Classification (GTDB taxonomy): domain Bacteria; phylum Bacteroidota; class Bacteroidia; order Bacteroidales; family Prolixibacteraceae; genus Aquipluma. The sequence continues at coordinate 4,897 of CALGIG010000053.1, forward strand.
AGGTTCGTCGCCAAGCAACCAGCGAAGGTTTTTAAGAATGGTTTCTTTCTGCTGAGCGAATGTTGAATTGTCGAGCAATACCGGTTTGATTTTTTTTGCATTTAACTGATCGTCCTGATGGGTCTTTGCCCAGTCGGCAAACGAATAGTCGAAGTAAAGTGTATTTTCCCAGGGAATATTGTTGTGTTTGAAACGGTTGTCCAGAAAATCGATGCAATGTTCCACATCACGCGCTGCCACAGCATGTTCGCCCATCCGGGGGAATATGCCAATTTGATCACTGGCACTCAGAAAATCATATACTTTTTTTACCGATTGGAAACATTGCTCGGTAGCCCACGGATTCAACTGGCGTTCCATCACCGAATAGTGGATCAGGAGTGCACGTGGAGTAATGAGAGAGAGCAACAGGTTCTGATCGATCGGAAGCTTGTCTTCTCTTCCGAAGAAAAAACGCAGACGAGGATGAAACCAATGTGCCGCGTTGGAACAAATATCGTCGATTGTTTGGTTGCAATACTGCGGATCGCTGTATCTCCAGGGAGTAACGCCGCCGGTTCCGCAACTGCTCGAAATAACTGCAGCGAACCTGTCGTCGAAGGCTGCTGCCCACAGCGACTGTTTCCCGTTGCGCGAGTGCCCGGTAATGGCAATTTGGCTCGTTTTTACTTCCGGTCGGGTCAACAAATAATCGACTACCCGTGAAGCGCCCCAGGCACGCCGCATGAGGCAGGTAAAATCGTATTCGGGATAAATGGCCTGGTATGCCTGTGTATCGTCGTGATCATCGGCAGCGGCATAAACGCAACCAATGTAACCGCGGCGAACAGCCAGTTGCGCCCAGTTGCGGTGAGTCCACTGGGTCATGTAAACCGGGAATGGACCTTTCCCCTGCGGAATCATCAGCTCGAAAGTCATTTTTGCTTTTCGGTCAGGCCCGAAACGAAGTTCTATTATCTGGATGCGAGTTCCGTCCTCATTTCGATCGGAGAGGATACGCGATTCTATATTTTGTGGCGGCGGAGGAATTGTTCCTGAAATCCAGTGCTGAAATTCGCGTTTGATTTCTTCCCTTTTTTGCTGCCATTCGGTTTTGGATTGAATTGGATAAACTTTCCCGTTTTTTGTGGTTTCGAGCGGCTCAGGAAGAAACGGGACAGATGGCATTTGTGAGAAATCGGGAGGAAGTTCTCCTGTGCTTTTTTGCCAGTCGAGCCAGGTGCTGTCTTGCAGCGAAACTCTGCGGCTAATAGCATGACGATGGTCTTTTGAAATATTGATCTGCAGCGACTCATGCAGGTATTGTTCCTGTTTTTCCTTTGAAGGCTGGGCACATACCATCAGCGAAAATAATCCTGTCAACGAAGATAAAAACATCTTCCTGAAAGTCGGTTTCATTTTCAGATAGTGACTAATATAGGTTGTGCTTTGTCTCATATTTTACTGAAAATCAAGATAAAAATCGAGGTTTTCGCGGATGATAATATCCAGCGGAACGTATTGAACCGGTTTGGGCGCTGTTTTGTGAATCAGCAAATCAAACAAAGTTTTTACAGCCCGTGCTCCTTGTTGGACCGGACTTTGCGAAATGATCCAGTCGATGCTCCCCTCCTGTAAGCAGTTAATGTTTCCATCAACAAGGTCGAACCCAATCAGCCGGATGTCCAGTTCGTGCTTTTGGTGAAAGCCAGCTACAACGTGTGCTTTCGAAGTTGTAACAAATACACCTTTGATCAATGGATTCCTGATGTAAAATTTAGTGAGTTCCTGAGAAATGACAGATTCGTCAGTAGAATTGATAATCAATGTGTTGATTGGATTTTTAACAAAAATTAGGTTCTTTTCAAAATAGTCGCGGAATCCTCTTTCTATCTGGGTAAGAGTGGAAGAGTTTTCCATTCCCTTGACAATATTCAATATAAGAACCGGATCGCCCGGATGAAGTGTTGAACGGAGAAGCTTTGCCGCTACAAAACCGCTACGTCTGGCATCGGGACCAATATAACTTATATTTTTCCTGTCGGGGATTGTTGCATCAATAAACACATACGGGATGTTGGCTTCTTCCAACTTCTGCACAAACAATATGCTTTCCTTAACAAACAAAGGAGCCAGGATCACTCCATCAGGTTTAAGTTCTATAATTTTGTTTGCCTGCTCAATGAATGACGATTCATCGAAAAGACTGTAATAAAACATATCCAGAAAAAGGCCGAAGTCTTTTAATTCGCCGGCTGCCTGTTCTGCTCCTTGTTTCGGCAAATGCCAATATTCGTTTTCAGGAAAACTTTGAGGAAACAAGCTGCAAACAGTAAACTGGTTTTTCATCGCCAGGGCACGGGCAAGCAGGTTAGGGTTGAAGTCAAGTTCCCTGACGGCGTCTTCAACTTTTTTCTTTTTGTCACCCGATACTTTTCCCCGTTTGTGAATAACGCGGTCGACTGTTCCTGCCGATACTTTGGCGTAGCGGGCAATATCTTGTATGGTTATCCTTTTTGTGCTCATGACTGATTGCCTGTTTTTGTACTCAGGTCATACAAATATAAATAAATGATTATCAAATATTATTAAATTGTGTGTGCGTACACATATAAATTTGATAATGGTTTTCATTGATGATTTTAATTTATTGTATTACAATGATTTAGTAAATTAATTGTTGTTCTGTTTGTGTTTAAAAACAGTATTTGTGTGTACGCACACAAATACTACATATTCCAGACAAGACAAATTTTGTGTAAAATTTCTTGTAGCTTTCCGGCAATTGAATTTTAACACAACAGTCTATTGTTTCCCTCCTTTATTCTTACTTTTCAGGAAGTTTCATCTTTTTTCGCTCAACAATAATCCTGGCTAAGCGGTCCAGTAATTCCCGGTCCATCTGATTTTTTGAACGGGACATCTGGTATATTGCCGACTCTCCCTGGTAATAAGCCACTGAGACTTTGCGGAATACATCGTGATCCTCAAAAGCAGTGATATAGCTAACCAGACGATCGCGTTTGCTATCCTTTGCGCCTGACAACGTACTTTCGTCGAACTCCATTTCAAGTCCCATGTTGGTTCCTTTGGCAAAAGCACAAACGGCATCCGGTCGTTCATAGCTGATTGTCTTTTTGAAAAATTTCCTTGTTTCGGTTCGAGGTTGTCGTGGAAATAGGTATTGCGTCGGAGAAGATGTCTGGCAAATATTTTTCGTGAGATGATGTTTTTGTATTGGTTTATATTTAAGTTGGTTGGCGAGGTTTTGAGTAAAATGTCCGGCAAAACATAATTTGCCGGACATCCAAATTATTAAGGTTAGCAAGTTAAAGCCAGAATTTCAACTCAACCGATGCGTCCATCGTTTGGCCCGATGCCGTGTAAGTATAGTAGAGTGTGTAAGTGCCAGTATTACATTGATAAGTATCGCTAAAGTCACCCGAATAAGTGCTGGTTTTGCCAGTAGTATTTACAACATTGAATGCTTCGGAACCTGTTGCCCCGGTAATTTGCACCTGTCCGTTCTGTACTTTCAGTAACAGGTTCATACCGGCAATGGCCCCTTTAACTTGGATGGTATTGGCATCTACCGATGTCGAAGTAATCACTTCATCGATTTTTGCCAGATTGGTATCGGTTGTTCCTGATAGTACAGTTTGTCCATAGGCTTTGTATTTGGCTTCATACACATTTCGGAAACGGGTAAACTGTAAAATCGCCAGTTTTTCGCTATCGCTTATTGTTACCTCCGGATCAACGCTTTTGATGCTAATTGGAAGGAAGTATTTTTTGCCAGTAAAACTTTCTTCGATGCCTTTCAATTTTATCTGGTACATAGCTCGTTCCTGGCCTTTGCCAATTTCAACAACTGATTCAGGAAGGCTGTAGTAGTTCGACGGAAGTATTTCGTACCCCGCATTTTTTGCAATAAAGTCAGCTGCGGCTGTTTCGTCAATACCCAGAGTAACCGAAAGGCTTTTGTTCGATTGGTTGATACCAGAATGGTAAACGCCAAGCCCGAAAACCGACTCTCCCAATAAGGCCGTTTGTGTTGTGGCACCCGATTGCGGCAGATAAACCGTGCTTGGCCATTCGACTGAATCTATCCCTTTTTCGCAAGACGAGAGCAGGATACCACACAAGAGCGCTATAAAATATAATTGATAATATCTATTCATTGTTTTTGCAAATTAGATTGTTTATGATCCGATTTTTAGTTTACCACCATGGGTTTTGTACCAATGCAGTTCCTTTTTCTACCTCTGTTTGAGGAATTGGGAACAGGTACATCTTCTTTTCGAATACGCGGGTTTCGAAAGCAGTGCGGGTATAAAATCCGGTGTAAGCAAAGCTGTTGGTAGTGGTTGCCCCACCGTTGATGTTCATGCCCCAGAAGCGACCTCCTTCTCCATATTTGCGATAGACATCATTATCGTTTCCCGTATCTGGCGTGTGAGCCAGCCAGCGGCGACGAGTGGTAAAATAGCGGTCAGTCTCAAAACACAGCTCGATCTGGCGTTCACGAAGGATAAATTCGCGTTGCTGCTCTTTGTTCCCTTTTATCGCTGGATAAACATCGAATACTCCAGGAATGCCTGCCCGTTCGCGGATCATGTTCCAGTATTTGGCGATATCAGAGTTGTTGGGGTCATATTCGTTCAGCGCCTCGATGTAGTTGAGAAGGATTTTGGCGTACCGGATGAATATTTCGCAATGTGGTGTTGAATAAACACGGTCGCGCATGTTTGCCTGAGGATCAACATTTTTCAATACCAAATACCCGGTTCTTGGGTAAAATGTATAGGAACCCGAAGAACGGGAAATTCCTCCATAATATAATTCAACCCTTCCATAGCCATCTTGTTGCTTGGCTGCTGTGGTATTTGACGAATAGTAATTACGTTTCACTACATCGTCGGTCAGTTGAGGAATAACCCGTTTGTTGTACAGGATGCTGGCATAAAAACGTGGTTCGCGGTTGGCATACATATTCCAGTCTCCAGGCCAGTGCCCCCATGCGTCGCCGCTACGGATTGCTGCAATCATTTTTACACGGTCGGTGGTGAGGTTCAGGTTTTGAGGGTTCCAGTTGTCATCTCCTGCTGTCGAGAATCCAGTTTCAACATATCCTGATTGTGGATCGTCAATGGTTCGTCCATTTTTCATGTAGAAGGCATCGACAACACGTTGGGTTGGTCCAACTCCACCCAGATTATTTGGCCCTGGTGAAGCATGTACGGCCCAGCCGTTCTGGTCGGCCAGTGCCTGCGACCGTCCGAAAATGACTTCACAATTCCAATTTTTTATGATTGCATCTCGAACCGATTTGTATGGATTAAAAGCTGTGCCATCTCCATTCTCGTTGTTTTTATACAATTTTATCCCAGCCGAAGTCGATAGGTTAATTACCTCCAGCGCAGCAGCAGCTGCTTTCTTCCATTTGTTTTCGTCGTAGGTGGTACTAGCCAGTAATTTGCCGTCCTTATTTTTGAAATCAGCATACTCAGTATTCCCGTTCCATTGTGGGCTGGCGGCCAGGAGCAACGCTTCGGCTTTGATGGCTTTACATGCCACTTTGGTCGGTTTTCCCAGCCATACTTTATTGTCGTTCCAGGTAAGTGGAAGCCCTGTTTCGGCTTCGTCCATCATCTGGCAGATGTAGGTGACACATTCGTCGAGCGGCGCACGTGAGTAAGAATTCCAGTCTTCATCAACCTGAGTGGCCTTTGTAATCAGCACAGCAGGACCATATTGGCGTATAATATACCAGTAGTAGAACCCCCGGAGGAACTTGGCTTCGGCTTTATATTGCGTTTTCAGGTCGTTACTCAGTTCGGGGCATTTGTCCACATTGTTTTCGAATACGAACGAGGCGCGGATGGCCCTGTAATAATTACCCCATTTCGTATAAAAGCTGGTTGATGGGTTCCAGTTTCCCAGATTAATATTGTAGGTTGGGTAAACGTTCCAGGTCAGGTCACATTCGTCGGAACATCCCAGCCAGGGGTCATTTTGTTGTAAACTGGCTGCCGGAATCTGCGAATACACGTTGTACAGGTATTTTTCGGTTTCTACCCGCGACGACCAGATCATGTCGTCGGTCTTCATATCGTCTGGTTGCTTTTCGAGGTAATTGCACCCTGCGATGGCAATCGAGATTAGTAAGGTCAAGCCGATGTATAATAATTTATTTTTCATTTCTTTAAGATTTAAAAGTTAGCCCTGATACCAATATTCATCTTTCGTTGCAGTGGGTATTTTCCCCCATCGTTATCCCCAGTTTCAGGATCCCACATTTTCCACTTAGAGAATATGGCGGCATTGTTAACGTGGAGATAGATACGTAATCCTTTTATATGTATTTTACTGACCAAATTCTTATCCAAGGTTTTGCCGATTTCTACGTCTGCAAGCCTTAAGAAACTTCCATCGTAAACATTTTTAGTTGAAGATTGCCAGTTGTTAGAGGAGGTCCCATTGTACAGACGTGGGTACTGGGCATTTGGGTTTGGGTTATCAACGGTCCAACGGTCGAGGGCTTCTTCGAACAGGTTCCCTTTGCCTACACCCTGATTAAATGGAATATACGATCCACCCAGTGCATAGGTAACATGCGATTGTCCCCGGAAAAATAACCCCAGGTCGAATCCTTTATAGTCTACCTGTATACCAAACCCATATACAATTTCAGGAATGTTTGAATAACCGATTGGCACCTTGTCGTCAATGGTTATCTGTCCGTCGCCGTTGATGTCTTTGTACTTGACATCGCCCGGGCGGTATTCGCCAAATTTTTGTACCGGGCTGTTTTTAATGTCATCTTCGCTTTCGAAATATCCCAAGGCGATCAGCCCAAATTGCTGGTTATATTTTTGTCCGGTTTCCATCCGGTAGGCATTGGCTTTCATCGGTTCGTCCATCTCGATGATTTTGTCACGGCAGTATGTCATATTCCCATAAACCTTAACCCCGCCGTCTTGAAATCGTTTCGACAATTCAAGCGTGCCGTCAAATCCGCGGTTGATCATTTCGCCTAAATTGGCAAAAGGAGCAACTATTTTCCCGTTTGCATCGGGAAGTGACTGTCCTGTAAAGTCGGGAAGTGATTTACGTTGCACCAGAATGTCGGTACGGCGTTCGTGGAAATAATCGGCTTCGAGTGATAAGGCATTGTCGAACATTTTCAACTCAAACCCGATATTTTTCTTGAAGCCTTTTTCCCAGGTCAGGTTGGTTACACCAATACGGTTTTCACCGGTTCCGGAAACAGCAGTACCTGCTTCACCAAAAATGTATCCTCCCAAACCACTTCCATATACAGAAAGGTACCCGTAACGTTCGCCGTTAGGAAGCGCTTCTGCTCCGACTAATCCTGCCGAACCTTTTATTTTTAGTACACTTATCGTTTTTTTAAATGGTTCCCAGAACGATTCGTTCGAAACAAGCCAACCGGCAGCTACAGCTGGGAAGAACCCGAAACGGTTTCCTTTTGGGAAGTTTTCCGATCCGTTGTAGCCTACGTTGAATTCACCCATGTAACGGTCGTTGTAAGCATAAGTGGCACGGAAAGCAAGCCCCTGTTTTCGGTAAGGCAATGAGAGGATAGAGGTGCCGGCATTTCCATTGACATAGTCGCGCTGGTAATACATCAGCATCGACCCAACACGGTGTTTTTCGAACACATGATCATAGATCAATTGAACCTTCATTTCCTTAGCCCTGTTCGACTTCAGTTCCCTGCTATAACCCAGCGACTCTGCCCCTTTTTGTATCTCTTTGTACAATATTTCCCCAGTATTAGAATCCCGTCCCTGGATACTGTAAGTTGATGAGTATTTCCGTCGCTGAATTTCAGTCTGGCTATAGGCATCGAACGAATATGAAGCCTTTAACTGAAGACCATCAATGATTTTTTTTAGATCTTGGGTGAGTGTTAATTGACTGGTAATCAAGTTCTGGAAGGTGGTGTTGTATCCTGATCCCATCAGGCGCTCGGCCGGGTTCATTTCTCCAATTTGTGATGGTGCGCCCCAGCCGTATTTGTAGTTCCCGTCTAAGTCTTTGCTGAGAGGGACCCTGATTGGATTAGAAATTGGTGTTGCAAGGTTCGACCAATAAAATAGCTCTTCAGCAGGTGTGTAATAAACAGAATTGATGTAATTCCCGAGTCCAGGGGTATAGAGGTCTGTCAAATGGCCGCCGATCTCAATATCCATGATCAGCGATTTATTCAGCGTAATATCCACATTCGACCGGAAATTATACCTTTTCAGGTCGATGTTCGATTTATAATCATTATCAGGACTGTTTTTCAGGTTGCCTGTTTCGTCGAGATATCCAAATGAAACAAAATAACGGGCAACTTCGCCGCCACCACGAATGTTGATCGATGTCAGTGCGTTGTTCGAATACTTGTTGAATGTTTCGTTGAACCAGTTTACATTCGGGTAAAGGTATGGGTCGGTTCCCAGCCGTGTATTTTCGATGTATTCTGATGAATAGTTGTCACGTCCCAGGGCTTCATTGTAAAGTTTTGCATAATTAGGGCCATCGAGGTACTTGGGCATGCGTGGAAGGTCGGAGACCCCAAATTCCATTTTCAGTTCGACTGATGGCTTTTGAGCAACCCCTTTACGTGTGGTTACGAGCACTACTCCATTGGCTGCGCGAACCCCGTAAACAGCAGTTGCAGATGCATCTTTTAAAATTGAGATTGATTCAATTTCTTCAACCGAAAGGTCAGTCATACTACGTTCAACCCCATCAACCAGGATTAAAGGGGTACGGTTTTCGCCAAAGGTTGAGATTCCCCGTATCCAGAAACTGGCATCGTCGTTGCCCGGTTCGCCACTGCGTTGCACCACTACAGCGCCTGACATACGTCCCGACAGGGCATTGGTCAACGAACGGGATGGTACCCTCAGGTCATTCACTGTAATCGAAGAGATCGACCCGACAATACTGGCTTTACGTTGTTTTCCCATCCCTACAACTACGGCTTCGTCAAGTACCTGTACGTCTTCATGGAGAACAATGTCGATGGCGGTTTTGCTACCTACAATAGCTTCCTGATCTTTATACCCTATAAACGAAAATTTCAGTACGTCGCCCTCTTTCACATCAATAACATAGTATCCCGACGCATCGGTGATATTCCCGTTTGTGGTACCTTTGATTACAACCGTTGCTCCTGGTAATGGTACTCCTTGTGAATCAATGACTTTCCCTTTAATTGTTTTCTTTGTCGATTGCTGAACTGGTTCAGTATTCAACTGGTCTGTTTGGTTTAGTTTATCTGTTTTGCCAATAATGATCTGCCTGTCTTTGATAGTAAAAATATTGTTGGTCCCATAAAACAACTGATCTAATACATCGGCAACATTTCCGTTCTCAGCATTGATGTTAACTTTTCGGTTTAAATCAATTTGCTGATCCTGGTAAAAGAATATGAATTCGCTTTGATCTTCAATAACTTTAATTACATCCATTACCCTGGTGTTGGTAACATGAATTGAAAGCTTTTTGTTTTGGGCGTAGCTTTCAGCGCTGAATACCAGGCTTGAACTTAACAAGATCAGAAGCAATGTAATTCTCATGATCAATAAGATTTTACGAAGGCAAAAAGAAATGCCTCCCTTATTAAATTTTTTATTCATAAATTTGGAAGATTTTAATTGTTATTTGACCGTTCAGGTCACGTTAAACTCATTTTGAACCGGGGTCTGTTTGGTCGCACATCCCGGTTTTTTTTTACCAAATTGTAAGTTAAATTTTTCTAATCATAGGCAGTTAATTTATTATAAATTGTCCATTTTCTTCGGTCACTTTTACCTGCGAGGCAAACGAAATATTCTCAAGTACATCTCTGATGTTTTCTTTTAAATCGAGCTTCCCGGAAAAAGTGATTTTGTCGAGTTTCTCGTTGGCAATTATTCGCTGGTCATAATAACGCTCTAGTTTCTTAAATACGGTTGTGGTCGGTTCATTTTCAAATATCAGGTACCCGTTTATCCATGATGCGTACAGATTAACATTAACCTGATCTTTTTTAAATTCATCATCTTTTTTATCATATACCAATCTTTCTCCAGGGCTTAAGTCGACTGTTTTTGCCAGAAACGAATTTTTCCCGGCGCTTACTTTTCCTTCAAGCAATACCGTTTGAATTGTTTGGTCTTCTTTGTAGGCCGAAACGTTAAATTTAGTGCCTAAAACTCTGATTTTGAATTCAGATGTATTTACATAGAAAGGTTTGGTCTTGTCGGGCGCAACTTCAAAGAATGCTTCACCACTCAAGTATACTTCTCTTGATTTGTCATCGAACTTGGGCGGATAGGAGAGTTGACTGCCTGAATTAAGCCAGATATGAGTGCCATCGGCTAATGTAATTTCAGAGTTTTTCCCATAAGGAACAATCACCTGGTTTAATCCCGGGTTGTTTGTTGTTTTTTCTTGTGCATTAACATTAACTGTGTCGTTGTTAATGGCTGTTTTACCTGTAACTGTTTGTTTAATAATGGTTTTTTCAGTTTCAAATTCATGAACCGTACCATTGGCCAGTATTACTTTTCCTTTTTGTGGCGAGCTGAGTGAGGCTTCTACAGGAAATGGATCATTTTTTTTAACTGAAAACCAGAGTACAGTTCCTATTGTCAATAAAAAAGTAACAGCAGCAGCATATCTGATTGTAATATTAATAAGTCTGTGCCTGGTTTTATGCTGGTATTTAATTTTTCTGAATATCTGCTCCAGCTTTTCTTCCGGAATTTCAGGATTGATTGGTTTCAGTGAGTTTATTATCAAGGCTGCTTCCTTCATTAAATTTATTTTTTCGGGATGTAATGATTGATATGACATCCAGAAAGAATCTTCGGCTGAATTGGGAAATAAAACCCAATGTGCAAACTCTTTATCAAGGATGAAGTCTTCGGTAGTGTACAATTCGTATTTCTTATGCTCCATTTTTAGTATTGTGTTTGTTATATAAAGGCAGTAACTTGAAAAACATCATCATTATTTTTTAAAATAATTTAATATTGGGCTGTAATTATTAATTTTATTTCTAATCAATAAAATTACTAGTCCTAAATTTTCGTGTAATTTATTGTGTATTAATGTTTTGTCGTGTTGTGTGTAATCTACACTGTTTCGGGTAGTTTTTTGATTTAATTTTCAGACTGTTTTTGAAAAAAGAACAAAAGGGAAATGTTTGGCGATGATGATTGAAGGACGCTGCGCAGGCTTTTGATTGTGCGGTATATCAGGTTTCTGCATGATTCGATACTCATATTCATGATTTCTGCAATCATCTCATATTCAAGTTCTTCGGTGAATCTCAGGTATATGGCTTCTTTCTGTCTCGAAGTCAGCGTTTCAAGGGCTTTTTTTAGTAATTGTAATTTTTGAGATGCGTTTTCTTCAAGTATAATGTCGTGTTCGATGGAGTAGGTGATTTCGAAAACATATTGCTGCTCGTCTTTATCTAAATCGTACCGTTTTTCTTTGGTAATTTGCCTGAATAATCGCCTTTTAAATGATTTTAGCAAATAGAATTGAATATTTGTAGTGGTTCCAAGGTTCTTTCTGGTTTTAACGAGATCAGAAAATAAATCCTGCATCGCATCTTCAACAAGGGTTGAGTTAGATGTAAATTTCAACCCGTAACAATAGAGTTTTTTTGAGTGAATTGAGTAAATCTGCGAAAATGCATAATCATCCCCATTCCTGAAATCTTCCCAAAGTTCTGCATCCCTGTGGTTTACCATCTTTATATAACTTTACTGCCGTTCTCTTTAAAGCCAAACAATAATACAAATTAATTTTTTTAAAATACTGACTGTCTCAATGACTAATTGACGTATGTTCAATCTATTATTTGCCCCGGTTACATTTTATCAATAGTATTATTGTTTACAAAGGGTTCTTATTGAAGAGTGGATTTGACTCAACTTTAAAGGCAAATTTGGCAGAAAGGTTTCAAAGGTTTGGCTTTTGGAATATTCCATTCAAATATGGTTGCGGCGATGATTTTCAAATTTTGAGTAGGTTTGTACTGGATAGTCAGAAAACTAAATTTCTTCATATATTCGCAAATGTTATTTCAAGGCAACGATCAATTGAATCTAGTTACTAACCATAACCAGCTATTTACTTCTTTCGCTCAGGGGGATAACCTTGCTTTTGAAAAATTATACAGACTTTACTTCCCACGTTTGTACACTTTTGCGTTTAAAATAATCAATGATAGTGGTTTAGCTAAAGATGTGGTTCAGAATGTATTCATTAAAGTTTGGGAATTACGGGAATCTTTCAGTTTTGAAAATCCGGAAGCATTTATTTACCAGATGGTTCGAAATGCCAGCCTGAACTATGTCAGGCATTTAAGGGTCGTCGATAACCTCAAATCAAGGGTTCAGGATCAGTTTCTCGGAGAAGAACTCTATTATATTGATATGGTTGGCAATGAACCTTATGTGCTGATTGAAAAGGAATTAAATGAAAAAATACTGGATATAATGAATTCTCTTCCTGAAAAGTGCCTCATCGTTTTTCGGATGAGCCGTATTGATGGATTGAAGAATGCTGAAATTGCTGAACGCTTGAAAATCAGTATAAAGGCTGTAGAAAAACACATTACAAAGGCAATGAAAGTTTACCGGAAAAATTTTCCTGAATATCTTCCGGTACAAATAATTTTTCTGGTACTTGCTGCACTGGAATAAGAAACACCTTTCTTAATTTTCTCGCTATTTCATTACTTAGTTGTTGCTATTTCATTTTTTTCATTCAAAAATTTTTTGTCAGAGAGGGTAGGGTATTCATATTTACAAAGTGTTTCATATTTAAGAAAAGACACATGAACGTGGAGAATACTATAGAAAAACAAATACGTGATTATTTTAATGGCACTTTATCTGCGGCTGAAGAAGCTGATTTAGTAAGATGGATAAAGGATAGTAACGAGAATAAGGAATATTTTATCAATTATAAAAAAAGCCTGGATGCCCGGGATGTTGATCATCCTTTGCTCGAAAGTTCCTTTGCTGAGTTGAAAAACAGACTGATACTTTCTAACGAATTTAACTCGGCAATGTCGGGTAAAGTCAAAAAAATACAACTTTCTTTCGCCCGGATAGCTGCAATGTTGCTTATTGCTTTGCTTGCAGGTTTTTCTGTTTCATATTTTATGGGAAGACAGCATTTTTCCCCGAACCATGTCGTTTGGTTCGAAACTCATGTGCCCAAAGGAGAAAAATCACAGTTGATACTTCCGGATGGCTCAAAAGTATGGATCAACTCCGAATCGACCATATCGTACCCCAGTAATTTTATTGATGGCCAGCGGGAAATTAAACTGAGTGGAGAGGCCTATTTTGAAGTGGCTAAACTGGAAAATAAACCATTTGTCGTAAAAACCAGAAGTTATGACATTAAAGTACTTGGAACAAAATTTAATGTGATGGCTTATCCCGATTTCGACAGGATTGCTACTTCTCTTATTGAAGGCAAAATCGTGATTCAAAAAGGAGAGCAGAGCATCCCGGTTATTCCTGGAGAAATCTTTACCTGTAGTAACGATAGATATTCAATCAAAGAAGCCAAGGTTGACCAAACAGCCAGATGGAAGGACAATATTTTTGATTTTGACCAGATTACGTTCAAGGAGTTGATTGCCAGGATGGAACGATGGTATGATGTGGATATTAAAGTTACAAGTCCGGAGCTGGAAGGAATTCTATATTCCGGAGTTTTTAAAAATGAAGAAACAATAGGGCAAGCACTCAATACAATTCAGCTTACACTACCAATCAGATGTACTAATGTTGGTTTTCGCGAATTTGTGATTGAAAAAGTTAAGTAGATGACGCTTTCGGCCCGGAAGAATAGTTTTTGAAGTAAAATTTAAACCTAATATATTAACTAAACAAAGATATGCCTATGAAGATGTGTATAAAATGAGAAAACTAAAATGGGGAATGCCCACCATCCCCCATCTAAATAGTTCGTGTTAACATTTTTTTATTAATCACTAACAGCAACAAAAGTATGGAAAAAAACGATTGTGTTGGTGGAAGAGTTATGTCTTTTCACCGATGGAAAACCTTTTTGATTATGAAACTACTACTGGTCCTTATCCTGGGTTTTGTGATACAATCCTATGCCGTTGAAACACAGGCACAAAACACACGCTTGAGTATTCGTTTTGAAAATAATACTTTGAAAGAAGTTTTTCAAAAACTGAAAGACCAAAGCGAATTTTCTTTTGTGTATAAAGATGAGTTAATTAATTCTAACAATAAAATAACGGGTAACTTCAGTGAAGCTAAAGTTACCGATTTGTTAGATAAAGTTCTTCGTAATACCGGTTTGACTTACCTTGTTAAAGGTCGTGCGATTGTAATATTGCCTGATGATTCAGAGATTCTGGCCGAACAGCAAAAGACAATTTCCGGTAAAGTTTCCGATTCGTCGGGGGCTTCGCTCCCTGGAGTTTCCGTTGTACTTAAGGGCACTACCACTGGTACTGTTACCGATGCAAACGGAAAGTACTCATTAACCAATGTTCAAGCTAATTCAACCATTCAATTTTCTTTTGTTGGAATGAAAACAAAGGAAGTTCAGGTTGAAGGAAAGTCTACAATAAATGTAATATTGGAAGATGAAACTGTTGGTATTGAAGAGGTTGTAGCTGTAGGTTATGGCTCGATGAAGAAGAGCGATTTAACCGGTTCGATTTCAAGCGTTAAAACCGAAGGTTTGGCAAGTATTCCCGTTCGTTCGGCTACTGAAGGATTACAAGGTAAAGTTGCCGGTGTAACCATTACATCAACAGGTGGTAGTCCCGGTTCGGCCCCTTCGGTTCGGATAAGGGGTATTGGAACTGTTAACGGGAACGACCCGCTTTACGTTGTCGACGGTTTTCCTCAAACCGATATTGGCTGGCTGAACCAATCGGATATTGCTTCAATGGAAATTTTGAAAGACGCTTCTGCCGAGGCTATTTATGGTTCTCGTGGTGCTAACGGGGTTATCATCCTTACTACCAAAAAAGGGGTAATGAGCAGTACCCACAAAATGAATGTAAACCTTGACATGTATTATGGTCTCCAGAATGTCACCAAGAAATTTGATATGATGAACGCTGAAGAATTCATCGACTACCGCAACCTGGCTTATACCAACGGAACGGGTCAGGCCTGGTGTACTCCGGCAGAAAAGCAATCGATGATGAGCTTCCTTCAAAATAACTTTGGAAATACAAACGGAACCAATTGGCAGGATGAAATTTTCAGAACTGCACCTATTCAGAATTATAATATATCTATTTCGAATGGGACTGAAAAAACATCATATTATACTTCGGTTGGGTATATGACGCAGGATGGTATTGTTAAAGAATCGGATTTTAAACGTTTCTCGTGGAGGACAACTTTGGATAACCAATTGACCCGTTGGGCTAAATTGTCAAGCAATTTTTCGGTAGTCGCCCAATCCAGAAGAAATGTTGTTGAAAACACAATTTACAATGGAACAATATTTTGCGCATTGACTGCCGACCCTGTAACCCCGGTTTACAGAACAAACCTGACTAATATCCCGGATTATCTCTCAAGCCTGCTGTTGGTCGACAAAATCGACGCCAGTAACCCATATTCGTTCTATAGCCCGGTATTCTTTAATAACCGCCACAATCCTGTAGCTCAGCTGGCAGTGAATAAAGACAATGTTTGGAAAGACATTACTTTCAGGGGAGGAGTTAATTTAGACCTGAACTTAACAAGCTGGCTCAAATATCGTGGATCGGTTAATTCTTCTATTTACAGGGCTAATCCTGAATATTTTACACCATCATATTACATTGGAGCTTATCAGAATAATATTGACGGATCAGTAGGTAGCGCCTCATATACGTCAAATTATACGGTAATCGACAACCTGCTTACGTTTGACAAAACATACGATTGGCATGGAAAACAACACACCACTTTGATGTTTGGTAATTCGGTTGAAATGACCAAAAGCAGTAATTTTGCTGCCACTAAAACAGGAATTGTTACCAACGACGAATCGCAAAAGGTAATTGATGCTGCAACCAAAACTGCAACTGCATCCGGAATAAAATCAGATGGCTATTTGGTTTCCTATTTCGGACGTCTTTTCCACTCATGGCAGGATAAATATTTGCTTACAGCAACAATCCGTTACGATGGTTCTTCAAATTTCGATGCCGGTCATAAATGGGGGATCTTTCCTTCAGTTTCAGGTGCCTGGTCGTTTACACAAGAAGATTTTGTTAAAAAGTTAATTGGAAATACGTTATCGAACGGTAAATTAAGAGTTAGCTGGGGACAAATTGGTAACCAGGCTATCGATGGTGGCGCTTACCGGTCGACATACAGTCTGAACAGTGGTTATTACTTGTTTGGCGGAGGGTTCCAGCTTGCAGGCGGAAAAAGCTACATGGGTAACCCCGATGTGAAATGGGAAACAACCGAACAAACCGACATTGGTGTCGACTTTGGAATGATCAATAACCGTTTGACCTTCTCGTTGGATTACTTCTACAAAAAGACAAAGGATATGTTGTTGCAGGTTCCTCTGCCACAGTATCTTGGTTATACCAATAACCCATGGGCAAATGCCGGAAGTATTGAAAATAAAGGGGTGGAATTTAGCTTGAATTATGTTGGTAATATTGGTGAACTTAAATACAACGTGGGTGGAAATATTTTCTCGTTCAGTAACAAAGTATTGTCGTTAGGCGGTGGTCAACCATTGTATGGTGTTGGTTACGACGATAAAACCATTACAAAAACTGAAGTTGGTGAACCAGTAGGTTATTTCTACGGATTAAAAACCGATGGAATATTTCAATCGCCTGCCGAAATTGAAAACTACAAGAATGCAAAAGGAGCAAAAGTTACACAAGACAAGGCTCGTCCAGGCGATTTGAGGTATGTTGATGTAAACGAAGACGGTGTAATTTCGGATGCAGACCGTACTTACCTTGGTAGCCCGTTCCCAAAATTCACCTATGGATTTAACCTTGGATTTGAGTACAAAAATTTTGATTTATCGATGGCATTTTATGGTGTGCATGGCAACAAAATCATGAATATGAAAAAGCTCGATTTGTATTCAGGAACAGCCTACTACAATGCACCGAAAGATTTGATTACCAATGCATGGACCGAATCGAACCATTCTAATTCTCAATTTAAAATCACTACCGATAATTCAACCAATGTTCAGGTTTCTGATTGGCTTGCCGAAGATGGATCGTATCTGCAGTTGAAAAATATTCAGCTTGGATATAAACTTCCTTCAATTCTTCTGAAAAAGGCATTTATTCAGGAATTGAGACTTTGGGTTGGCGCCTACAACCTGTTTACAATTACCAAATATTCCGGAATGTCGCCTGAAATTGGTGACTCCAGCCCGCTGTTCAATGGTGTGGACATAGCGTTCTATCCTCAGGCAGCTCAATATTTGATGGGATTGAATGTTAAATTTTAATTTTCGGGATTATGAAAAGAATAACATATATACTGACAATTGTCTTAATTGCACTTTTTAGCTCCTGTTCTGATAGCTTTCTTGAGTCGAAACAATATGCTTCAATCAATGAAGAAGGTTATTACAACACCCCGGATGCAGCGCTTAAAGCTGTTACCAATTGTTATGCAAACATGATCCCGTATGGCGACTGGGATTATTATCTGAACAGGATTGAGATTGGAAGCAACATTACTGATGATGCCGATGCCGGCGGATCGGATGCAAACGACCGCGCCGATACTAAAAATGTGGCAACCGGACGTCCACTGACTTCAAACGGCGAATTGCTGAATACCTGGACCCGGCGTTTTACCGGCATTTCCAGATGCAACTCGGCCATCGAGGGAATTACCAAGGCCACATCGCTGGTAGCTGCAAACGGTAGCGCTGTTTCAGATGAAACGAAATCGCGTTACATCTCTGAACTAAAATTTTTGCGTGCATGGTTTTACTTTGACCTGGTAACCACATTTGGACCGGTTCCTCTTATCACTGAAACTCCTGTTCCGACACAATTGCCAGCCAAAGCTTCGATGGAAGATTTGAGGGCCCAGATACTTAAAGACATCGACGAATGTATTGCCGACGCTAATTTACCTACCAATGTTATCAGCAGCGAGTACGGAAGGGTTTCCAAATATGTTGCCAATGCGTTCAAAGCCAGGGCTTGCCTGTTTTTTGCAGGGATGGAAACACAGGGGAAAATCTCGGGCGATGCAGCTGCTGATTATTCATCGGCGCTCAAATCAGCCAAAGAAGTTTATGACAGTCATGCTTTTAGCCTGGTTGCCGATTATCAGAATCTTTTCCGTGGCGATTACTTCGCCGGAACACATGCAACAGAACTGGCTCAGGAATGTGTTTTTACTGTATTGAGAAAATATGTGCCTGGTTATCTGGATATTGGTTATTGTACGGCTGTTATGTATGCCGGACGTGGTGAAGTTGGCGGATGGGGAGGAAATTGCCCAACCCGCGATTTTGCTGAATCGTTCGATGCCAGGGACCCAAGAAAATTATTCACTGTTATTGAATCGGGCGATATTTTCCCGAATGTTGATGGTAAACAAATAACTCACAACTACAAAGGATACGACAATGTTCATTATCAGCAAAGCAGGAAAGCTTTTGTGCCCGATAAATACAGAAGTGGGTATTCGCTTGGCGACATTCGTTCAGACTGGGCTCCTTATTACATTCGCTATGCCGATGTTATTTTAATGTATGCCGAAGCCTTACTGAAAACAAATGGCGATAAACAAAAAGTTGCAAGCCTTATCAATGAAGTGCGCTACCGTGCATTTGTCACTACTTCGAAAAAAGATGATGAAGCTTCGTATAGAGCTGCAGAAAAATCATTGATTGCTGTAAACGACACTTATTTTCAGGATAATCTGGCTGTTAAATCAGGCGATGATTTAATGATTGCTATTAAAAATGAAAGAAGATGGGAATTTGGACAGGAAGGTTATCGTTTTCTCGACTTGCTGCGTTGGGGCGATTATGTTACTGTAATGAATGCCTACAATACCAAACAACCTTATGCAAATAAAGGTAAATTGGTAACTGATAAGAGTTGGCCGTTCCCGATACCTCAAACCGATATTGATATTTCTAACGGAGTATTGGTGCAACACGACAATTATAAATAATTATTGTATTAAATTCTTCTGCTAAGCAAACAAGGTCGTTTCAAAGTGTTTCTTTCTAATCGAGCAAATCAGTTTTTGAAATGGCCTTGTTTTTTTGAAAATAATTAAATCAACTATAATCAATCAACTAAGCATGAAAAATCATAAAAATGAAATCTCAAGAAGGAATTTTTTGGGAACGATTGGGACAGCGGCAGTTGGATTAACCATTGTTCCCGGAAATGTCCTTGGAAAAAGCTTTGGGTCAGTAGCTCCAAGCGATAAGTTAAATATTGCCGGCATTGGTGTTGGTGGAATGGGACGCAACAACCTTCGCAACATGTCGACTGAAAATATTGTGGCATTGTGCGACGTCGACTGGGGTTATGCAGCTAAAACATTCAAGGATTATCCTAAAGCAAAACAGTACAAAGACTGGCGTGTAATGTTTGACGAAATGGGTAAATCAATCGATGCAGTGATGGTTGCTACTCCCGACCATTCTCACGCTGCAGTTACAGCCCATGCTATTACTTTGGGAAAACATGCCTATACCCAGAAACCGCTGACCCATTCGGTTTACGAATCGAGGTTACTTACCAAACTTGCCAAGAAGTATAAAGTAGCTACGCAAATGGGTAATCAGGGCAACTCGTTTGACTGGTGCCGTCAGATTGCTGAGTGGGTTGAAGCAGGCATCATTGGCGATGTTTATGAGGTACATTGCTGGACCGACCGCCCTATTTGGCCGCAAGGTTTACCTGAACCCAAAGGTGGAGTAAAAGTGCCAAAAGATTTGGATTGGGATTTGTTTATTGGCTCAGCCAAAGAACGGCCTTATGATCCGGCTTATACTCCCTGGAACTGGCGTGGTTTCTGGGATTTTGGAACAGGCGCATTGGGCGATATGGCCTGTCACATCATGGATCCGCTGTATTGGGCCCTCGACCTGAAATATCCGACCAGCGTAATGGCAAGTTCAACCATATCCAATCTTTATTCCCCTCCACAGGCACAAGCTGTTACCTATACTTTCCCGGCACGGAAACCAAAGGGAAATGTGAATATGCCTGAAGTAAAAGTGCATTGGTATGATGGTGGTTTGGTACCCGATCGCCCTGAAGAACTAAAAGACGGAGAAATGATGGGCGATGAGAATGGAGGTATCATTTTCGTAGGGACAAAAGGAAAAATTATGACGGGTTGCTATGGCATGAACCCAACGTTATTACCTAAATCGGAAATGGATTATTTCAAGCAGCCTGAGCCAACTATACCACGCATCAAAGGTGGAAATGGCAATATATGGGCTACCAATGCTCACGAGCAGGACTGGATCAGGGCTTGTAAAGAATCTGCTGAAAACAGAAAAGAATCGTCGTCGAACTTCCAGTTTTCTGGTCCGTTCAACGAAATGGTTGTAATGGGGGTACTGGCTGTTCGTTTGTCGGGGCTGCAAGGATTGCACCGTGAACTGAAATGGGATGGAGAAAAAATGGAATTTACCAATATCTCAGCAAACGACAAAATAAAAATAGTAACGGTTGACAATTACTCAGTAGTCGATGGTGATCCTCGCTTCGACCGGCGATTTGCCGAGTTCAATGCCAAAGAAATGTCTCAGGAATGGATTAAGCATACTTATCGTACCGGTTGGTCGTTGCCCGAAATGCCAAAAGATTGAAATTAACTTACAAATACTAAAAAAATATCATTCTCCAAATCAATTAACTATGAGGAATTTAATCAAAAGTTCGGCTTTGCTTGTTTTGGTCATGCTGTTTTCGGTGCATGTCGATGCGCAGCAAAGCAAAGCAGAGAAAGCTGGATGGCGTCTTGGCGTTCAGGCTTATACGTTTCATAAGTTCAGCCTGAAAGAAGCTATCGATAAAGCTCACGATCTGGGCCTGAAATATATTGAAGTATATTATGGCCAGCCTCTTGGTGAAGGGATCGATGGTAAAATGGACTACAACATGGATAAAGCCACTCAGGCCAAAGTATTGGCTTATGCCAAATCGAAAGGCGTTAAAATTGTGGCCAGTGGCGTAATCATTTGTGAAAATGAAGCTGAATGGAAAAAATTATTCGAATTTGCTTCACAAATGGGAATTGAAACCATTACCTGCGAACCCGATTATAAGCATTTGAAATACATCGATCAACTAGCCAACCAGTACAAGATTGATGTGGCCATCCATAACCATCCCAAACCATCGCCTTATTGGGAACCTAAATTATTTCTCGACGCTGTAAAAGGGTTGAGTAACCGTATTGGCGCTTGTGCCGATGTTGGTCACTGGAAACGCATGGGAATTGATCCGGTTGAAGCGCTCAAAATGTACGAAGGCCGGATAAAAACTTTACATTTCAAGGATATAAAGGAAAAAGAAGCAGGAGAAACCGAACAGCACGACGTAATCTGGGGAACCGGAGTTTGCAATGTTGATGCCATGCTTAAAGAGCTGAAACGTCAGAATTTCAAAGGACTATTCTCAATCGAATACGAGTACAACTGGGATAATTCAGTTCCTGACATTAAACAATGTATCCAGTATTTTAACCAGGTTGTCGGTAAATTGTATTAGTATGAAATCGGGCTGAATTAGCTTGATAAGCGAGAAATTTCACCGGGCAGCATTTTTAACTCAATCAGGAAATGCTGCCCTGATTTAATGAGAGAAGTTTTCCGGTTTAAATCTGTCTACATCCGGAATCGACAACCAGCAACAAAAAAAGAACATCCAATGAACAGGTTTTTAAAAGAAATTGAAGAACAGCCTCAGGCTTTGTCTGATACCTTGGCGTATTACGAGGAGTCGGGAAAAGAAAAGTTGAATCAGGTTTATTCACTTTGGCAATCGGGTCATTACGATAAAATTATCTTCACAGGCATGGGAAGCTCCTATTTTATTGCGTATGCAGCAACCTGTTTGTTCAATACTGGCGAGATCAGCTCATTTGCAATCAACGCCGGGGAGTTGCTTCATTACCAGTTTTCGTTACTCAGTAAATCGACACTGCTGGTTTGTATATCGCAATCAGGCGAAAGTTTCGAAATTGTAAAGATTCTGGAAAAAATAGCTCCCAATGTCACGGTTGTGGCTGTTTGCAACGAAGCAGACAGTACCCTGGCCCGAAAAGCAACGGTGGCATTGTTGAGCAAAGCCGGAAAAGAGGAAATGACTTCCACCAAAACATTTGTCTCGACTTACCTGGTAACCTATTTGCTATCGCTGGCAGTTCACAAAAAAATAAATGATGATTCCATTTCTGAAATAAAAAAAGCTATCAATGTGGTTTCAGATATGCTTTCATCCAGGGATCAATGGCTAAACAAAGCTGCCGGAATAATTGGCCATTCTCCTTTTGTTCAGCTTGTTGGCAGGGGGCCGGTATTTGCCACAGTGCAGCAGTGCGCATTGATGTTTATGGAAGCAACCCGCAATCCGGCATCAGCGCTTTTGGGCGGCGAGTTCCGCCACGGGCCAATGGAAATGGTTAAGGACGGATTTTGTGCCGTGGTATTTGTCCCTTCAGGAATAACCTACAGCCAAGGTATAGCTGTTGCTTCCGACATCTTGAAATATGGCGGGAAGGTACTTTTAATTACTGACCATGTTCCTTCATTCCGGGATAATAACCTTTTTACGATTTCAGTTCCTTGTACAAATGAGGCGCTATTCGCCCTGACAAGCGCAATCCCCTTACAGTTAGTCGTAAATCAGCGGTCGCTCGAAGAAGAAAATATACCCGGTAATTTTACGCGGGGAGCCAAGGTAACATCAATAGAGTAGTTATGAATAATGAACAAATAGCCATTGGTGTTGATATTGGCGGTACGAATATCAGGGCAGGAGCCGTAACTTCTGGTGGAAATCTGATCGGTGAGCCTTTCTCTATTCCAACCGGAGCTAACGATCCGAGAGAACTTATCCTGAAAAGGATTATCCGTTCAATATCTTCGGTTATTGAATTCAACCGGCTGCAAAAGGCCGACATTTGCGGAATTGGATTAGGCGTAACCGGACCTCTGGATGTTAAAAACGGAAAAATATTACAATGCCTCAATTTACCAACCATGGATTTTTTCCCATTGCGTGAAGTAATTGGGAATGAGTTTGGCTTACCGGTAACAATGAATAACGACGCCAATGCCATGGTGCTTGGCGAAACATGCTATGGCGCCGGGAAAGGCTCTGATAATGTGCTAGGCATCACCCTGGGAACCGGACTGGGTTGCGCCATTATTCTTAACCGGAAAATTGTAATGGGCGCCACCGAAACTGCCGGGGAAATCTGGATATCACCCTTTCGCAACGGAAATATTGAAGATGTTGTTTCCGGTCGCGGAATCAGCATGATGTACGAAAAGTTATGTGGTGAAAAACTCACAGCCAGGGAAATTGCGGCTCGTGCTCTTTCCGGCGAAACTCAGGCTAAAGCGGTGTGGCGCGAATTTGGCGAAGCTGTCGCTTATGCAATTTCATGGTCGGTCAATCTGATTGATCCCGAAGTTGTGATTATTGGCGGTTCTATAGCCAATTCGCTTGAACTGTTCTATCATTCAATGAATGAATTTCTTCGAAAAAATATATGTCCGGTGCCAGCCCGGGAACTTCGCATTGCAAAGGCTCAACTGGGCGATAATGCCGGTTTGATTGGAGCCGCAGCATTGGTTTATTAGTTTTTCAGATTTTAACAGACAACAGCTTACATCTAATGAAACGAACATGTTGCTTGCGAACACAAACACGAAAAAAGATAATTCTCTGCAACAAGTGAGTTCCATCAGGCAATTAAAAACAAATTATCTTCTGATGAAATTTTATGCCTCCCTTTTCCTGCTCCTGATTTTTTTCAATGCCGGAGCTCAACGAATAAAGTTATCTGACAACTGGCTTATTAAAAACTCGGTAGAGGTAACGTCAGCAGATAACGACGTATCTACTGTTCAATATAAACCAGCAGGATGGTACCCGACATCGGTTCCGACAACAGTGCTCCGTGTATTTGTAAAAAACGGGATTTATCCCGACCCGCATCTGGCAATGAATAATTTCCTGATCCCAGATGTTTCGGATTCGTTTAATTCAGAAATGGATCTGGCTAAATATAGTTATTTGAAGGATAAGCAAAATCCGTGGAAAGATCCGTACTGGTTCCGCACAGTTGTCGATTTGCCCAAATCCTATCAGGATAAGCAGATATGGCTGACATTCAATGGAATTAATTACCGTGCCGATATTTGGGTCAACGGACATTTGGTGGCTGACAGCAAGGAAACGGTTGGAATGTTCCGCCGGTTTAAATTCAACATTACTTCGTTTGCCAAAGTGGGAGCTAAAAACTGCATTGCCGTAAAAATTCACCAGGTCGATCATCCCGGCGATCCCGATCCGGGGACACAATTTGTAGTTTTCGGCAATACGCGTGGACATGCTACCGATATTTTTAAGGATGAAACGTTAAAAATTTCAGGAGGATGGGATTGTGCGCCTGTCGTTCGCGACCGGAACATGGGCATTTACCAGGATGTTTTTCTGGAAGCTACCGGAAACGTTTCAATCGAAGATCCTTATGTGACCACAACTTTGCCGTTACCCGATACCACCCGTGCTGATATTCATTTACAAACTGTACTTAAAAATAATTCGGCCCAGACAATTAATGGTGTGCTGGTTGCTAAAATTGATCTGATCAGCGATCTGGAGTTCCCAACTTATACCAAGCATCTTGGCGGATCAATGCCAACCATTATTGTAAAAAAAGAAATTTCGGTGAAACCAAATACTAATCTGACTGTAATTCTCGATCCTTCTGAATTTCAGGAGCTAAAGGTTGAAAATCCATACCTGTGGTACCCCAACGGTTATGGTAAACAATATCTTCACCGGCTTGAACTTTCCTTTAAAACGGGAGGAAAAGAATCGGACAAACAAAATGTGGTGTTCGGGATTAGGCAAATAAATACCGAATTAAAACAAATTGGCGACGATTATGGTCGTGTGTTTCGTGTGAACGGGCGTCGTATTTTCTGCCGTGGAGGATGGCTTCAACCCGATATGATGCTCGACAGGAACCGGAAACGTGTATTTGATGAAGCCCGGTTACTGGCTGAAGCCAATGTCAATATTGTTGGAAATGAGGACGACCCTGCGCCAACCGATGATGTGATGGAAAGCTTCGATAAATATGGGTTGATGTATTGGGAAGTCTTTTTTCAGTGCTGGCGAATGTATCCGGGGTCTGAAACTGCCGGCAATCCATTGGATCATCAGCTGGCAGGCGCTGAAGTTGAGGATATGGTGAAGCGTTACCGAAACAATCCAAGTGTTGTGGCCTGGTTTACGGCCAATGAGGTAATGGTTACTGAAGACCTTTACAACTCAACAAAAAGTACAGTCAAAGCGCTGGACCCATCCCGCCCCTTTATCCCTTCAACCAGTATCGATTGGGATGTGGATAAACTTACGCCTTACATCAAGCCCGATATGCCCACAGGTACTACCGATGACGGGGCGCCCGATTACAACTGGAACCCTCAGCCGTATTATTTTGACAAAGTGGAGGAGGTTCATCTTCAGATGTTCCGAAATGAGCTTGGGATTCCTGCTATGCCAACATACAGCAGTTTATTAAAGTTCATTCCAACGGCTGATCCCAGCTACCCTCAAAACCTGAAAAATCCGATTTATCCGTTGGATAGCATCTGGGCCGAACATGGCGCCTGGGATGGTCCCAATTATTGTTTTCGTGCCTACGATAATGCTATTCGTACGCTTTACGGTAATCCTCAAACGGTAAAACAATATGCCGATAACAGCCAGTATGTCAATGCTGATGGATATCGCGCCATGTTCGAAGCAGCCAATCACCGGATGTGGGACATTACCAGCGGAATAATGCTCTGGAAACTCAATTCGTGCTGGCCCGATGTTGGCTGGCAAATCTACGACTGGTTCCTGAATCCGAATGCGGCTTATTATTTCTCGAAAAAAGCGATGGAACCTGTGCACATTCAAATGAATGCCAATAGCAGGATGATCTCGGTAATTAACCGGACACAAAAACCGCTTGACAAATTTTTAGTTGAAGCCGAAATCGTTGATTTCAATATGAAAACAGTCTGGAAACATTCAGATGAAATTAATGTTGAACCTGACAGTTATAAGGAAATTACTGAAGTTCCCCAAGCGTTGAAAAGCACACCTGTCTATTTTATCCGCCTGAAACTGAAAGATGCCGCAGGTAAACTTATCTCGGATAATTTATACTGGCAATGCCCCCAGCATGAAGATTTTTCGCCACTAACCGTTTTACCCAAGGTTGAATTAACAAAAA
This sequence comes from uncultured Prolixibacteraceae bacterium, assembly GCA_937915865.1. Lineage (GTDB taxonomy): Bacteria > Bacteroidota > Bacteroidia > Bacteroidales > Prolixibacteraceae > Aquipluma. The sequence continues at coordinate 31,413 of CALGIG010000053.1, forward strand.
CGGTATCAATAACCGATCAGGACAAAGAACTAAGATTTGATGTGACGCTGACAAATGAAAGTAATTCACTCTCATTTTTTAACCGGGTAAAACTTTGTTCAGGGAAAACCGGAACAGAACTACTGCCAACATTCTGGAGCGATAATTATGTGACATTGTTTCCTGGAGAAACCAAGACAATAACAGCCATTATTGCGAAATCGGATTTGAAAGAGAATCCGATCATTGAAATAGAATAACTAAACTGATAAATATGGATAGACGTAAATTTTTACAGGCGTCAGGATTGGCGTCAGCAGCATTATTTAAGCATAATCAACTGCTTGCTTCGGTTACGACCGCAACAGTAAACAATCCTGCAATTAAGCCTATTGCCGGTTCATGGTTCGAATTTACACATGGGTTCGCGCCGGAAGGGAAGTACTGGAACCCGGTATTGCCTCAATTCACCACCGAACAGTGGAAAGCTAAAGTGAAAGAAATTAGCGAAACTGGTATGGAATACCTGGTTTTGATGGCAGTGGCCAACGATGGCAAAACATTTTATCCGTCAAAACTTCAGCAACGATACGATTATGTTTGCACCGACCCTCTCGAAGCAGTCCTTTCAGCAGCCGATGAGTGCGGAATTAAATTTTTTGTGAGCAACGACTTTTGGGCCGACTGGCGCGAAGGAAACAAAATGATGACCAGCAACGAAATTGCAGCCCTTCGCGAAAAAGGGATGGAAGAAGTGGCTGAAAAATATGCTCACCACAAGAGTTTTTACGGTTGGTACTATCCAAACGAATCGGGGCTTTGGAACACCATTGACGAGACAACCATCAATTACGTGAACCGGTGCAATAAAAAAGCAAAGGAACTGACTCCCAATTCGGTGAACCTGATCGCCCCTTACGGAACCAAATCAGTACGTGCCGACGACAACTACGTTCGCCAGCTCGAAAAACTTGATATTGACATTGTGGCCTATCAGGATGAAATTGGAGTGAAAAAAACAAAGGTTGGAACAGCCGGGAAATACTACGAAGCATTGAGCAAAGTTCATGCGAAGGCTGGTCGCTCCAAACTATGGGCCGATATGGAAATCTTTGAATTTGAAGGCGATGTGTACAAAAGCGCACTCATACCGGCGGATTTCGAACGTATCCTGAAACAAATGGAAGACATTTCTCCTTTTGTCGAAAAAATATTGGTGTATCAATACCTTGGAATAATGAACAAACCTGGTTCAGCGGCAACCGTAGGACACCCCGACTCGGGCAAATTGTATAACGATTACATGAAATGGTACAACGCTCAAAAACGGTAAGAAAAATGAGAAAGATTCAGACGATAATAACAATATTCCTTTTGGCTACGGCTTGCACCTCAAAAACAGGCCGTTGGGAAAGTTTTAGGATTGTAAATGATTGCTCACCCAAAAACGACATTCGCTCAATTTGTTTCGACCGCGACGGCAAAATGTGGTTGGGAACCTGGAACGGCGTTTATACAGATGCCAATGGACAATGGCTTGCACAGGGACCGGAAACTTATGTTGAAACGCTTTTCATTGCTCCCGATAATACCAAATGGGTGGGTTTATGGGGTGGAGGTGTTTTTAAAAGCGAAACCGGCGAAAAATGGGAAAAGGTGCAGGAGGCTTCTCCTACCAACTCGGTAAACGTGATTTCGGCAGATAACAATGGCAGTATTTGGATTGGCGACTGGGGCGGCGGTGCAGTCAATTTGGATGGCAAAGGCGAAATTGATGTGAATAACAAAGCCGGTGGCGTAAGCAATTTTGACGGAAAGAAATGGATTGTTTACAAGGCTGAGGATGTAAAGCTTGGCGACAATTCGGTGATTTCAATAACCTGTGACTTAAAAAATGCTATGTGGTTTGGAACCTATCACGGACTGTCGAAATTCGAAAACGGAGCGTGGACGTTGTATAATAAGCAAAACAGCAAATTGCCCGACAATGATGTGTATTCACTGGCGTCTGACTCAAAAGGAAATGTGTGGGCTGGTACCTGCAACGGACTGGTCAGGATTTCAGGAGAAAAATGGGATGTTTTCAGGAAAGAAAACAGCGGTGTGGTTGATAACCTGATCCTTTCAATAGCCGAAGATTCGTCGGGCAACATTTGGGTGGGAACCAGCAAAGGCGTGTCGGTTTTTGATGGATCGGTATGGAAAACTTTCACCAAAGAGAACAGTATGTTGGTCGATAACCGGGTTCAGGTTATTAAAGTCAGCGACAAAAAAGTTTATCTCGGTACCAGCAACGGAATTTCAGTATTTGAAGAATAACCCCATTAACCAACTAAAAATGAAACAAATAATCTATGGATTACTGTTGCTGCTTTTGCCTTTTACGGGTTTCTCAAAAGTCGTCTGGCTCGACGAACTCAATATGCAAACGATGTGGCAGGACTGGGGAGCAGCCAATGTAAATAAATCGATAATGGGCACTCCGTTGCAGGTTGCCGGAGTGAAATACAAACGTGGTATCGGAACACATTCTATCAGTCGTTACCTGGTGAATCTGGAAGGAAAGGCAACTTCGTTTTCAGGATTTGTCGGAGCCGACGATCGCAACGATTTTTCAATGAATATGGAGTTTCAGCTTATTGCCGATCAGAAAGTGATTTGGACGAGCGGCATTATGCACAAAGGGATGCCAGCCCGGCAGTTTGCTGTCGATCTGAAAAATGTACAAAAACTGGCGCTGCTTGTGGTTGAGGCAGGCGATGGTATTATGTACGATCATGCCGACTGGCTTGAAGCTAAGTTTGAAACAACAGGAAGTGTTATCCCGGAAACGGTTAAGCCCGAACCTGTTGCAGTTGAAAAATATATCCTGACCCCAAAACCAGACGATCGCCCCAGAATTAACAATGCAAAAGTTTTTGGAGTTCGTCCGGGTAGTCCTTTTTTGCTAACAATTGCGGCAACCGGAAAGCGTCCTATGTCGTTTACTGCGCTCAATTTACCCGAAGGATTGACATTGGATACAAAAACCGGGATAATTACCGGTTCAATCGAAAAACGCGGAACATATTCTGTTGTTTTGCAGGCTGAAAACAGTTTGGGACGTGATTCCCGTGTTTTGCGCATCGAAGCAGGCGACGAAATATGCCTTACTCCTCCGATGGGATGGAATAGCTGGAATTGCTGGGGGTTGAAAGTAAATGAAGAAAAAGTAAAGGATGCCGCCCGTTTCATGCACGAAAACCTGATGAATCACGGCTGGACGTACATCAACATTGATGACGGCTGGGAAGCCAATGACCGGACGAAAGAAGAAGAACTGCTGGGAAACGAAAAATTTCCTGATTTTGCCAGGCTTTGCAGTTATATACACAATCAGGGATTGAAATTTGGGATTTATTCGTCGCCTGGCCCCAAAACCTGTGGCGGGCACCTGGGAAGCTACAGGTACGAAGACCACGATGCTCATACCTGGGCCAATTGGGGCGTGGATTACCTGAAATACGATTATTGCTATTACTGCGATGTGGCCCCAAACCCTACCGAAGAGCTGATTAAGGAACCGTATATGGTGATGCGGAAAGCTCTTGATAAAGTTAATCGCGACATAGTGTATTGTGTGGGATATGGCGCCCCCAATGTGTGGAACTGGGGGCCGGAGGTCGGTGGTAATTTATGGCGGACCACGCGCGACATTACCGACGAATGGAACATTGTCCGTTGCATCGGTTTTTTTCAGGATGTATGCGCTTCGGCTACCCGTCCCGGAAAATACAACGACCCCGACATGCTGGTTGTAGGAAAACTCGGTTTAGGCTGGGGTAGCAAAGTCCACGATTCGTATCTGACTGCCGATGAGCAATACTCGCACATTAGCTTATGGAGCATTTTGTCAGCTCCTTTGCTGATTGGTTGTGATATGTCGGAAATGGATGATTTTACCCTGAATTTATTGACTAATGACGAAGTTATTGCCGTTGATCAGGATGCGGCAGTAATGCCCGCTCATAAAATTCAAACTGAAAATGGCCAGATATGGTACAAATATCTGGAAGATGGTTCGGTTGCTGTTGGGTTTTTCCATGTCGATCCGTATTACATTTTATGGGATAAGTCTGATGGTGATAAAATCCAGAAAGCCAGGTACGCTATGACTTTAAATTTTGCTGATCTGAAATTAACAGGTGAATATACGGTGCACGATTTATGGCGACAAAAAGATATCGGTGTGTTTACTGACCAGTTTTCGACCGATGTAGCCTATCATGGGGTTACATTCGTTAAACTGACGCCGAAGAAAAATTAAAAAAGATCAAAAATGAATCAAATCAAAATACTGCTGGTATTACTGACTTCCTTGTTAACGTTGAGTGCGTTGGCAGGGAAGCCAGTTTTGCAATTCAGGAATCAAAGCTTCAAAATTGTTCAGTTTACCGATTTGCATTTGATCGGAGGGGCAGAATTTGCCTCAAAAAATGACAGCACTTACCAACTAATGAGGTTCGTTATCAAGGAAGAGAATCCTGATTTGGTAGTTCTGACAGGCGATATTGTTGTATCGGCTGGTGCTGAAGCGATTTGGAAACAGGTAGTTGAACACATGTCAGACGCTAAAGTTCCTTTTGCAGTAACATTTGGAAATCATGATACCGAATCTGACATGTCCAAACCAAAAATCCTTCATTTTCTTCAAAGCAATAAGTATAACATGACTTATAATGCCGATCAATCGCTTTCTGGTGTTGGAAACTGCTCATTGCCAATATATTCAACTAAGGGAAATAGTACGCCGTGGGTCATTTATTTGTTCGATTCTCATTCATATCCTAAAGATACAACCATGGGTGTATACGATTGGATAAAAAATGACCAGATACAATGGTACCTGAAACAGAATGCAGCTTATGCACGAAAAGAAGGGAAACCGGTTTCTGCATTGGCCTTTTTTCATATTCCTTTGCCCGAATTTGAGGTTGTCAGAAAACAGAAGTCGGTACTCGGTAGCATAGCCGAACCTGTTTGTTCTCCAAGGCTGAATAGCGGATTATTTTGTTCTTTTGTCGAGAAAAGAGATGTGGCCGGAGTCTTTGTCGGACATGATCACAACAATGATTTTGTTGGAGAACTGGCTGGTATTTACCTGGGATATGGCCGGAAAACCGGATACGCTTCGGCTTACGATGAGGTATTGGAACGTGGGGCAAGGATCATTATTTTGCACGAGAATGAAAGAAAATTTGAGACTTATATAAGAACATTGTCTGGTAAATTTCTTTCGTTGAGTAAATAAGGATGAAATAGCCATCTCGCCTAAGGCAAGACAAACCCTAAATGATAAATGGCTGTTCCCTTATTAAGTCGCCCATAATCTGAACATTACGGGTGTTGGTGTGAGCACATCAGATAACTTGCTTACATCAGATGTGTCACACTTAATTTGTACCAGGGCCCAATCAATCAGGAATATGTCGAATTAAGTTTGGAATAACATATCGTCGACAATTCGTTGATATGTCGCTAATCGCTTGTTTTATCTGCCACTTTAGGCTTTAACATGGTCAATTGTAAGCCAACAGCCAATACAACGGCAATCGACAGTAAAGCCATATCCCTGCCCAGGTGTCCCGAATCAGTTGATCTGCCAAGAACTTTTGTTATTAAAGCCCCACAAAATACACCAATCATATTCATGAAACCATAACCGGCGGCCCGATGTCGGGGAGACACAAATTGGCATAGTATAGGCATGTTGTTTGAATCGTACATCCCAAACCCAATTCCAAATAGAATAGCCCCAAGCATAATACCATTGACTCCATGACTAAAGCCAAGTAAGATTAACGCAGGGATGCAAAAACTTAATCCGATTGCACCGGTGTAAATGCGTCCTCTTAAATTGTATTTTATCCACCGGTCAGAAATTATACCTCCGGCTATTACACCCAGAAAAGCTGAAGCAGAAATGGTAATGGTTGATAATGGCCCGGAAACTGACATGTCGATTTTTAGACTTTCGGCAAATAATGTAGGGACCCAGTTCTTCACAGCCCAACTGGGAAATCCCGGCGCCGCAAAATAAAACAGGATAATCCAAAAACTAATTGTTCCCCACAACATGGCTAAACTATGCTTAATTGATTTTAGCGATTCGGTAAACGTTTGACTTTGTATATCTTGTCTGCTGTCTGTTTTTTCGCGTAATAAAAAAATAAGTACCATGCTGTATATTACACCTGTAAGCCCAAAGAAATGAAATGTTTGTTGCCACGAAAGCAGATGGGCAACTGTTGCCCCAAATCCACCTAACCCCTGTCCGAAATACAATCCGGTTATATGAATACCTATCGCCAGCGAACGTGTTGTTCCTTTGTGATAGTCAGCAATAAGAGCCATGCTTGCAGGTATATAAAGCGCTTCGCTGATGCCCATTATCGCCCTGAGAACGTATAGCTGATTAAATGTATTGGCGTATCCCATGGTCAAAGTGACACCCGACCAAACGGCCAGGCTCCCGACAATCAGCCATTTTCGGCTTAACCTATCGGCAATTAATCCGGCAAACGGGCTTGCAATTCCATAAATCCAAAGAAAAATAGCCATCAGTTGGCCAAACCGTTCAGCGCTATCGAGTTCGCTGATGTCGTGCATCATTGCATTTTTCATTGTCGATAGCATTTGCCTGTCCATGTAATTCAGCAAAGCAACCACCCATAGTAAACCCACAACAACCCAAGGATATATTTTTTGATATTTTTTGTCCATCATGCTTTATTTTTTCCCTTTAACGATAGAATCCATATTCATAACCTGTTTTGTACATTGCAATGATATTTTCAACCGGAATATCATCCTGAAGTACCGGATGTCCCGGGGAAAGGATATACCCTCCACCGGGTTTCAGTGCATTTAAAATTTTGCGGGTCTCAGTTGTTACATCTTCTACGGTCCCATGTGTAATTACATTCTGCACGCTTATTCCGCCCCGCAGGCAGATGTTCTTTCCATATTTCTTTTTTATTTCTGCCGGGTTCATACATTCAGGTTGAATTGGATCAAGAATATCAACTCCTGATTCGATGAAACGGGGAATAATTGCCTCAACATTACCACAAGTATGGAGCAGTAACCGAATGTTGTACCTATGTGCAAGGTCGGCCATTTTTTTTAATCGCGGCGCAATGTATTCATCAAATTGTTCCGGTCCAATGAGCAACGTGTTTTGCATTCCAAAATCGTCGGCTAATGCAAAAATATCAATCAAATCACCTGCTGCTTCAAACATCCGGCGATAATATTCATAATAGAATCCTGTGAACTTATCCAGAATGTAATTGGCTAAATCGGGTTCAATCAGCATATCAGTCATTAAAGTATCCATCCCACGGAGAAAAGTGGCATGTTGGAAAACAGAACCACCTGAAGCCATAATTGAAAATTCGCTCCATTTTTCAAGTTTTTGTCTGAAATTTGAATAATCGAACCATTCATTTTCAGGCCAGAGGTATTTTTCCAGTTCGTTTATGCTTGTCGCTTTGGCCAGTGGAGGTTGTTCAATATCTATTGTCCATCCGGCGGCAGTCAGGTTTTCGTATTCATGCATTCGCCAAAAACTAAAAATATTACCACCCCATTCAGGAGTAAAAAAAGTATTTTCAGGACCAATATAATCTGGTGCTGTTCCTGAATGCAGGTCGATTCCTCTTGTGTCGTAAACGTCAATATGCAAGGCTTTTAATAAGTCTTGATCTGATGAAGCTCCAATTTCTTTCTTTAGTTTGCCTACCACCCATTTTGTTGCATTTAAATGAGCAGGTACTTTATCGGGTTCGTTAAACGATGTTGCGCAACGAATTCGTTCTCTGGAATTCATAGTATAAGGTTCAAAAGTTTATAAAAAATTCAGGAATAATTGCTTTAGCTTCTTTTCTTGTTTTTTCAACCAATTCAACCGGAATCGACCGGTAAGGCCAGCGGAGCGATGGACCTACATTGGCCCAGTTTCCTACAAGGGCCAGAAAACGATCGCAGGCATGATTGGAATAATGTTCCTTTGTAATGAAAGGTGAAATTAATTTATCCATAAAATGGTTAATCCTTAGTTCGAGTTCGAGCGCTGCCTCAAGGTTGGTTAAAATTAGGTTGTACCACCTTTGTGCCGCAAAAGGATTCAGACATGACATATTGGAATAAGCACCGTGAGCGCCGAGTTTTATGCCTGTAGCCAAACGGTGTCCCGGAATAAAAACCGACAGCCCGTCTTTATTCTGGTTGACTTTTTGATACCATTCTTCATTGGCGTTCTGGTCGAAAACTTTTAGGCCAACGAGCGATGGTATTTCCTTCTTCAATGCACTCCATTCTTCAGGTCTCAAAATTTTCTTCGCATGTGGCGGGTTGTACAGAACCAACGGGATTCCGTTGGCTGTTTCCTCCATTTTTTGTAAAAAAACGATTGCTTCAAAAAGCGTGACAGGAAACCAATCAGGCAAAATCACCTGGACTGCCCCTGGTTGAAGTGCCACAATACGTTTAAGCCGTTCGAGCGAAATTTGCGGGCTTGTATGACTAACTCCTATTTGATAGGGAGTATCTGCTTTTTCACATTTTTCGGCAAGCAGGTTACTTATGGCATCAAACTCATTTTCGGTTTGTGCATAAAATTCACCTGCGGTTCCATTCATATAAATACCGTTTGGGTTGGAAGCAATTAACACATCAATTTCATCAGCCAGCTTGTTAAAGTCAATGGTTCCATCGTTTGAAGATGCTAACAAAAGTGTAGCCCAGTTTCCGTATATTTTGTTGAATTCCAGTTTTTTCATGTTGCTAATTTATCTTCCGCTAAAATCATTGAGAGGTTTATCTTTTTTATCGAGTCTGTCTTTTCCATCAGTTAACCATTGCAGATCGAATGAAATGACCGACATGTGTGTATTTTTGAAATGGTTTCCGCCTGTTCCGGAAATCGATCCTCCTTCATAAAAACAATGTATAATTCCGTCGGGGGTAACTGCAAGATCGGAATAACCAGCAATTCCTGGATCAACTACTTTCGATACGGGCCAACTAACGCCTTCATCGTAACTCATCCTGACGGTTAGGTTGGTGCGATGACGATTTCTTGCGGAACGTGGAGTTGACGATTTTTCTGCTACCCAGGGATCTTGTCGGCTATCAGGATTACAAAATAAAATCCTGTTTTTTGACTGGTTTGGGAAAAGACTATACCTGCACATACTTCCAAAACAGATGGGTTCAAAAAACGAGTCGGCAAATACCGGGGTTGTCCAGTGGGTGGCGCCATCGCTGCTGTAAGTAAACAGTCTTCTGTAATTGATCGATTCATTTCTCGAATTAAACAAAACTTTGCCATCAGCCAATTGCACACAGCTGGTTTCGTTTGGAATTACTGTTGTATTATTGTCAGCAACAGCCACATCGCCTGCTTTCCAGCTTACACCATGGTCGTCGCTATAAACCGAAACTACAATGGATGGACGGTGCCCCCTGTGTTTTGCGCCAAAATCACCAGCTCCTCCATTCGAAAGCCAGAAAGGAACAACGAGGCGTCCGTTGGCAAGCTGTATGCCATGTCCCGGGCCCGGAGCCTGTACAACCCAGGGATATACTTTTTTAAATTCATTAATTGAATTGGTTATTTCAATTGGTCGCGACCAGGAAAGTCCGTCGTCAGCCGATTTCATGTAGTAACATTGTGAATAATCGGTTTGATAGAGCAAATGAATTTCTCCTGACTGATAATCAACAATTGGCGTAGCATTGTCGCAAGGAATACCTTCGCTGTGAACCAAAATTTTCATGGGTTCCCATGTATTTCCTGAATCTATGCTGCGGCGCATAACAATATCAATCGGGTCCCAGTCACCGCCATTTCCTTTTCTTGCAGAGCAGAATGCCAGCAATGAGCCCTTCTTTGTTGATACCATAGATGCTATTCTGAACGTATAATAATCATTGTTTCCAGCTTCAAACAATTTTTGAGTCCGTATTATTCCTTTTGGCTGACTATAAGCTGACAGAATTATTGTTGAAAAAACAAGGACAATAATTATCCTGGTAATTAATCTCAAGGTTATTTTCATCATGAGTTTTGTTCTGTGTTTGTTTTGTTGTTTATCACCATTCTCCTTTTTTACCAAATTTTTGATTTGCGGCTTTTCCAAATTCAGAAGAAGCAACATTAATGGCATTTAAAATATCGCTGAAACTTCTTCCATGCGTGTTCCGTGCAACATGTATCATGTTTTTACATTCGTTGGAATCCATGAACCGGGCGGCTTCCAGTAATTTTCCGGTATCTTCATTGGGTATTGCCAAAAAACCGTGTTTATCGGCATGGATAAGCTGACCTGCTTGTATTTTGGTACCAAAAACTTCAACTTCACAATTCCACCTGACCGGACAGCTATAGGCATGACCTACACAAAGTCCCCTGGCCAAAGCCTTGAAGCCAGCATTAGTCATTTCATCCAAATCCCGGATACCTCCATCGGTAATGGTCCCGACACAGCCAAGAGCTTTGTGAATATTACTATTTACTTCGCCCCAGAAAGCTCCATATAAATTGGGTTTATCCAAATCCTGAACAATCACAATTTTAGGTCCCGGAATTGAAGCCACATACTCGCGATAACGTAACCATGCCTCCGGATTTTTTCTGGCATGATCCGGATTTCCTGGTTGTATGGCCACAGTAACAGCATACCCAATCATAGGCCCCATTTGTGCCATGAAATCGGTAACTGGTTCCATATTAAACCCATTATGCGCACTATCGTGTGTTGTTATCTGTTCCCATCCATTATAAATGGTTGGGGTATTCCATCGTTTTAACTCTAAAAGATCGGCATAAGTTAGTTCTCTTTCCATCTCAGTTGACTTATGTTTGGTTAATTTTTTCTGTACATTTTTGAAATATATTTAGCTTCATCGATTGAAACGGCATCAAAAACCAAGCTAACGCCAGTAGGAAATTTTTCGTGAATTTTTCCGGAAAGTAGCTCATCTTTATTCGCCCTAATCCTGATTAAAGGAATTTTCCGTTCTTTAGCCAAAGCATAAACAGGTTCCAGATCATTTAGGTGTGATTGACCGAAATCAAAGCATTTCAGTGAATTAAGCCTGAAAATTTCAGGAATATTAAAATCAATTTTTCCACAGGAATGAATGCCACCACCACCCATTTCTTTCAATACAAACTCATCATGGCGTGCAACTTGTTCCGTATACATTTCAGGAGGAATCATGATTGCCGAATCGTTTCTGATCAGAATATTTCCGCTAATCAATGTCGCATGTTGATATGCATAATTTTCAGTATCATCGGTAATGTATTGCTGCAAATGTTTGGCAAACCCTACCTGGGCTTGAGCTATTAGTTTAAGTCCCCGATCAACAATGTCGGGTTCTAAAATAAAATCTTCGTAAATAGCGCTTCCTCTCAAAAGTTCAAGCGTGTCAAGTGGTCCCTGAAGGTCGGGCAAAACTGTTTTTATACATTGCCGTAAGTTTGGATAGTTGGCCAGGACATCTTTGTAAAATTGGTATCTGTCAATTATTTGCGGACAAATTCCTTGTGTAAAATCGGAAGGATCGCAGTCGAAAATCGACATGAAGTCATTTTGTGTTTCGAAATGGCGCACCCAGGGTGGGTTATTGTCGCGTTGTTCAATTATTCCACCAAAAAGTGAAGCTATAATTACCGTTCCAAAATTTGCCCTGATGGTATAAGGAAGATCATCGGAAACTTCGTTATGAAAAAGAATACTGGTGTCGAAGGCATGGGTAAGTTCATTGAAAAGCATCTTTTCCGGATTATCAAATATCTCTTTGTGCGGAAACGGACAAAATGAAGAAGACTTCGGAAAAGGATAGGATATAATCAATGGAAGCTGGCCGGTAGTTTCCCAGTTCAGGGATCTTCTGAATTTTTCTCCGATCGTTATTTGATCAGCAAAATTTAATTCTGCCTCCAGCTTTATTAATAACTCTTGCAAAAGTTTGATCATTAGTTTTGGTGTTAACAGTTATTTTTCAGGATAAGCAATTATTGCACGCTTTCCACCTCCAATTTTCCAGCCTTCTTTTCCCCCGTTTGCAAAACTGCCTGCCGGATCGGCTGCATGGGTCGACCACAGAATCAGGATACCTTCTTTGGTGAAACATACCGAGGGGTATATGTTTTGACGATCGTTATTCTCCATTCCCTCGTCGTCGATTATTACAGGTTTGCTCCAGGTTTCGCCATTGTCTTCAGACACTGAATAAACCAGAGGCGTCCTTGGAAAAAATGCACCCTTCTTATTGGGTTGGGCATAATCGAAAAAAACAATTAACCGGCCATCGGGTAACGATTTGAGCGTTAAAGGAGAACAAGCTGCCATTAAGGTTGTGGGCTCAGGTGTTGACCATGAAATTCCTCCGTCATTTGATTTCGAGCAATAAATGAATCCGCTTCCTGTACGGGCCAGCATCAACAATTTGTTTTCGCCGGTTTGCACAACACAGGGCTCGGCCATTCCCCGGCCATCATCTAATTTAGCTGCAATTTTCGATCGTTGCCATGTTTTTGCTCCATCATCGCTGTAAAAGCATAAGCCAAGGTTGCTATCGCCTTCATACAAACCCTGCCCTTCGGGCATGTGGCTAACCGGCACTACTATACGACCATTGTTCATTTGAATAAGACGGTCGTTCATTACATACCACACACCTTCCGGATTTCCGACAAGCTGAGCCGGTGTCCATGTCTGTGCCTCATCTGCGGAAAAAGAAATGACTGGCAAGCCGCCTCCATGTAAACCCTGAACATGCCTGTGAGCAAGAAATGCCAGTCGTCCGTCCTTCAACCGTAAAAACGATATTCCACCGTCACTGATCATTCCTGGTAGATTCCAGCTTATTCCAAGTTTTTTTTCTTCATTCCATGTTCTGCCGCCATCCTTACTTCTATAGAGCATTGGTACCGGATTTGATGCAGCAAGTTGTTCAAAATTTGTTGGAGGCCGTCCCCAGGGAGCCGACATGATAATGTCGCCATTTTTGAGTTGAATAGTCCCGGGACCAATAAAAGAACGAGTTGCTGTATGGCTAATAAAAAGCTCGGGCTTCACAATAAACCGGGCTTTGAGGAATTCTGAATTGCCTGGTTGTTTTTGGTCATCTGTACCTAAAACATATTTTGAAATTAGTTTTGTCCAAAGCAAATAACCTTCGCCCATTAAATGTAATCCGTCATTGGTGTAATCAGGGTTTAACTTCTCATCGTTTTTGTTTTTGAATGAAGTATATAAATCAATGAAAGTCAGGTTTTTGCTTTTGCAAAGTAGCTTTAGCTTACTGTTTATTTCGATAATAAAAGCACCTTTGTCGGTATGTTTTGGGAATTTTCCAAACTGATCGTTTACTGGCAAAATACTTTGAACATAGAGGATGGTTTTAGGAGATTCTACAGTTATTTTAGTAACAATACGTGTTATTCCGGCTACAACAGAGTCAGGAATTGAGCCATGTTCGAGGTCGTTAACACCAATCATTAAAAATATTTTTTTAGGTTTCCCTGGTAAAATTGTGTTTAACCTCGCCAAAACACCTTCTGTTCTATCGCCACTTATTCCCCTGTTCTTAACATGGTAATCTTTAAAAAATTCGCCCCATTCACCAAAGTTGGTGATGCTATTTCCTAAGAACACAATGTCAGTCGAGTCAATTGAAAGCTTCTCAAAAATAGAAGCTCTTTGGTAATAAAACGTTGAATAAGAGCTTTGTTGGGCATACAAACTGCCTGTAATCAATAAAATATATGTAATTAAAAAAGCTATTTTATTCATTTTTAACTATTTATGCAATTCGGATAAAGAAACTTCCTGATAAACAATTCCTTGGTATGGGGTGATGTATCCAGCTTCGTACAAGCAGCCTATTTTATTGTGAGGTAACTGAACCAGATCGGAATAAGCAGATGGTCCGTGGTAAAGAACTTTTGAATATAGCCATGTTTTTCCATCATCATTACTGAGACGTAAAGTCATATTGCTTCTTGAAGTTTCGCTGCCCGGATTTAAAAACAGAATTTCCCCGCTTTTAGAAATATCCTTTTTCAGATTAAGTATACTTCCCTGGCAAATGGGTTCGATTAAGGCAGTATCGGGATAAATATTTCCCCAGCTTAGTCCACCATCTTTGCTGATAGCTACTTTTCTAACTTTTTGATTTCGATCGTAGTTCCGCATGTTTAACATGAGTGAACCATCTGATAATTCAGCCACAGTACATTCGTTTACCTGATCCTGAGGTGTTGACCCACCTGGGTTCCAGGTTTTGCCATGATCGTCGGAATAGATGATGTGCGAGTAATATTTGTTGCTCTCCGCTTCGATATGATCGCATGGAATTACCAGTCGTCCTTTTGAACTGCCTTTTTCAACCTGGATTCCATGACAAGGTCCGGTGGCATACCAGGTCCAGTCGCTTTTTTTAACTAATGATGTAATTTCGATTGGTTTCGACCATGTTACTCCATCATCTGTTGAATTACTCACAAACACGCGGCGGGTATTTTTACTGGTTTGTTTTATGATGTCTGATTCATGGTCGCTGCCCAGGTTCCAGGTAGAAAGCAGCCAAATAGTTCCTGTGGTATAATCGACTACCGGAGCCGGATTTCCGCATACGTTCAGACTGTCATTCCAGATCACCTTCAGTTCCGACCATGTTTTCCCGTTATCCTCCGAGCGTTTTACAACCAAATCGATATCTCCTGTATCAGAAGCGCTGTTTTTCCTTCCTTCGGCAATAGCTACAATTGTTCCTTTAGCCGATAAAACCAGTGCAGGAATACGGAATGTATTGTATCCATCAGTGCCACTTTTAAATAAGTAATTGATTTTTTGTATTGGGGCCAATTTACCTGAGGCGCTAAAATCGATCACTTTCATTTTGTTCCTCCATGGACGAAGAGCCATATTTCCAACAGGTTTTGAAGATACTTGCTTCGTAAAGACCAGTTGCCCGTCAATGTACAAGGATAGTTCCTTTCCCCGGAGTTTAACTGTGGCCTCGAAAGGTTCTCCTGCTTTAATTTTATTTTCGCTGCCGGAAATGATTGTATTCTTCCCCAATAAAGGTCCATCGACAAATAAGGCAGATTTCCCGGTAATATCAGTAGAACGTGTGTCAAATCCAAACTGATTTTCTCCGAAAACCAAAGAAGCGCCCGAGTAATTCAATGAATCGAGACTTAATCGTGCATTTAATTCGAAATCACCTGCTTCAATGATTTCTCCTGCAATCAGATAATTGTCTATACCTGAACCATTTAATGTTTTATCATCATTACTCCAATTATCACCAGACTGAATTACATCCTTTGAAGTTCCATTTTGTACAAATATCTCCGGTTTATGTGTATCAACAGTGTTTTTACATGATGTACCTAAGAATATCATCTGTATAAGGCAGATATATTTCAATAATCTTTTCTTCATCGTGTTGGTATTAGATTATGGTTGGTATTTTCTGTTAGCTTATTGTTGTTGTCTGACGAAAAAATCAGGTTGGTATCGGTTGATGGGTTGAATCAGGTACATTCAATAAAATTGTTAGGATATGGAAAATTGACCGTAATACCTTCCTGGGTAAATGATAATTCCTGTTTAAAGTTCAGAATGGCATAAATCCTAAATGTTAATATTTTACAACCGTGCAGTGTAATCATTTCTGAATGCTTTCATATCTGTTTGAGCGAAGCAACTTTTTTAGGATTAGTTATATCTTAAAATTTATTTTCATTTTCTCTGTTCTTGTTCTCTGTTTTTTCCCATGGTTCGAATGTTGGAAATTGAAGATATTGTCCTGAAAATTATGTGCTGGTTATAGTACCTGAGGGCCATATCGGCATCATGATGTTTGAATGGTGAGAAACTCAATACCGAGGATTCATTTCTTACAAATAAGAAGACAGTGTATGGCTCGTTCAATAAAACAATTTTAATAGTTTTGAGAAAGCCATGTCGCGAGAAATTGCGACATGGCTTTCTCTGATTTAGGTTAATAGCCCTCAGTTTGAGTCAATTTTGAGTTCTTGGCCAAAACATTGGTATGAACTGCCCAATAGATTGGCGTAGTTTTTCCTTTTAAGTTAGGAATATACTGGTAGATATCAACTACTCCCGATTTGTGGGCCCTTACAAGGTCCCACCAACGTTTCAACTCGCAGAATAATTCACGTCCACGTTCATCCAATATTTCTCTTTCAACCAACGATTTGGTTGTTTCAGTATAGTTGGCTATTCCGGCCCTGGCTCGCACCATATTTAAATAGGTTAGTGCATTGTCAATTTGGTTTAGCGCAGCGTAAGCTTCGGCTTTTAGCAGGTAAATATCTGACAGGCGGTAAATAATAATATCGCTATCGGGGTAACGATCATCCGAATATTTGGTGCCAATGTATTTATTTGGCCAGTAGTTTTTTGTCACACCCTTCATTATTTCAGCGATGTAAGTTCTTGGTATTCTTTTGTCTGCCGGGTATTTCTGAAATAAAGCCAATGCTTCGGTACTTAAGCAATAAGCTTGCTGGCCAATGAGTGATATCGGTAAATCATTAACATTATCGGCGCCACCCGATGTATCATATCTAAGGAAACAATTATAGAAGTTACTGCTTGTATATTCTGAACGATTTAAATAGACAGAAAATATAATTTCGTTGTTTTTACGACTGTCGAACACACTGGCATAAGACGTTTGCAAAGACACGCCCGATTTTTCAATTTCGTTTATTGCGCTAATTGCTTCATTAATATCGGTAGCTCCGCCTCCAAGAACTTTTCCGGTCCACATTTTAACATCAGCTTTAAGCGCATAAACTGCCGGTTTCGAAAATCTATATTTATCAACATATCCATCTTCTGGAAATAAAGATAATGCTTTATCGATATCGGCATTGATCTGTTTAAATACATCGGCAACAGGCGACCGTTCATACAATGGTTCGTTTTCATCGACTACTGCTTTCAACACGAGTGGAACATCACCCCAAATTTTTGCTATCCAGAAATACATAGCAGCTCTTAGCGCATACGTTTCTGCCATTATGCGGTTTTTTGTTGCCTGGTTCGAAAAACTCCAGGGTTCAATTTTCTCAAGTAGTAAATTACAGTGTCCAATTGTACCATAATAGCTGGTCCAATCACCCGTATTAGCTGCTGTAATTTTCTGTGCCCAGTAATCCGAAAAGCGGGCGTTGTACCCTTGTTTCCACATTTCACTTCTGTCTTCGGTAAACGAAAGATTATCGACATGGCTTCGATATCGGCTATAAATACCAACCAGGTATGGAGAAAAATCGTTTTCGCTTTGCCAAAAATTTTGACCTGTTATCGACGAACGTACTACAACGTCAAGCATATCATCACATGAAAACATGAATAATGAAATGACAATCAGGCTGAATTTAAATATTTTGTTTTTCATAATTTTTTTCTTTAATTGTTATGATACTAAAAACTACTGATTGATTAGAAGTTGATAGTTGCTCCGAAAGTGAACTGCCTTGGGCGGGGATAACCTCCTTCGTCATATCCTTTATATTGCTCAGGATTAAATCCTTTGTATGCAGTCAGGTATCCAATATTATACAATCCGGTGTTGAGAACTATACCTTTAACAAATAGTTTCTTGCATAAGGTATTTGGAATATTGTATGCCAGCGAAATTTCCCTGAACGCAAGGAAATCGCCTTTGGAATAATAGATGGAATTATCAACTCCATAACTATTGTCGATCCCTACGCCTGTATAACCCGATTGTGAAGAGAATCGCAGGTGGTTTCTGAAACCTATGTCATAATCGGCAAAACTAAATCTGGGATATTTTTTACCAACGTCGCCTTGTTGTTGCCATGTGTCGCTACGTAGAGCCTGGCGTGGTGCACCTTCATTTGAAGAACGTCCTTGTCCCATTGAACGACCGAGTTCACCATCGCTAATTACATGTCCCAGGGCATAATCCATATTGATACGAAGCGTAAATCCTTTGTAGGTAAATGTATTCTGCAATCCTCCAATCTTATCAGGAACGCGGTATCCCATAAAAACCATATCTTTTTCGTTGATCAGGTTATCGCCATTCAGGTCTGCCCAATTCACATCTCCTCCATGCTTTACTTTTCCTAAATTTGCTGCTGGTACCAACATGTCTTTAATTGGCGAGGCTGCAGCTTCTTCATCGGTAGCAAATATTCCGTTCGATTTCCACGCCCAAAGTCCCAATGGACGTTCTCCTTCAGCATATCCTCCAACCCAAACATCTTTCCCTTGTTTTGGATCATAAACTATACCTCCGTTGATTCTATTTTTATCTTTACCATTAGCCGGCAACTCAACAACAACGGTTCGATTAAACGCAAATGTAAAAGTTGAATTCCATTTAAAATATTTATTGTCAATGATTTTAGCATCTAATTCAAGCTCAAAACCTCTGTTGCGTAACGAGCCCACATTATATTTTATGCTGCTAAATCCAGTCTCGGCAGCCAATGGCAAATCTGCCAGCCTGTTTTTTGTTAACTTGTTATAAACGTCGAAAACAAGATTAATCCGGCTGTTAAATATTCCCAGGTCAATACCAGCATCAGCGGCTTCAGTGGTTTCCCACAAAAGTTTATCATTGGGGATATTGGCTCGGGTTAGCCCCGATGCTGTTGCATACAAGCTGGTGCTGTAAGTTCCATAAGTATCGCTGATTGACAGATTTGAAGAGCCTGTTTCTCCCCAGCTTGTTCTAAGTTTAAATTGATTGATTGCTTTAAATTTCCAAAAGCTTTCTTTTGTAACATCCCATCCTGCTGAAAGCGATGGAAATAAAGCATAACGGTTTTGTGGAGCAAAATTAGAAAAACCATCGCGTCGGATAGAAGCTGCAAACATGTACTTGTTTGCAAAATCGTAATTGGCCTGGGCAAAGAAACTGGCGCTTTTTGTTTCAGTAAAATAAGAATAAGCTGATAAATTCGGATTCACTACCCCGTTTATAATTGTCGAGGTTGGGTCGCCTGTGATAGTTGATATATAATCGGTTGCTGATCGTTGAGATGTTCCGTAAACATAAAAATATCGATAACGGTCATAGTTAAATCCACCCAGAACCATCACATTGTGGTCATTTCCAAAGGTATGGTTATACTGTATAACGTGGTCAGTCATTATCTCGTTCGACTGGTCTTGTCTTGACAATTTATCGCGCTGGCTTGTTTGTTGCGGATAGTATTTCTCAAAATATAATCTACTGTAATTGATAATATTCATTGAGGCCGATGGACGGTAATGTAAATCTTTTAGAATTTCCCAGTCAGCTGATAATCTTAATGTTGTTTGTGCATTATTCACATTGTCGTCCTGGTAATACAACTGGTGTAAGCGATTTCTTGGGTTATTACCTTCATTGATGTTTGGAGTGCCATCATCGTTATAAAGTCTGTTTAATGAAGGGACCCGGGCTCCTCGAACAAGGTCCCGCTCCACATTGTCACTATATTCATTGTTGTCCCAGAGATACGAAAGGTTAAGATTTACACTTAATTTACTGTTTACTTTGTAGCCTGAGTTGGCTATAGCGCTGAAGCGTTTGTATCCTGTTCCCAGAAAAACGCCTTCCTGATCAACATATCCCAGCGAAATATTATAATTAGCTGTTTCGCTACTGCCACTTACTCCAAGGTTATAATTGTTTGTATGGGCTGTGTTCCATAAAACATCCTGATAATGACTATCTTTAAAAATTATTGTATGTCCAGGATTTGCCGGGTCGTCCATGGTTTCCCAACCATTTTTTAATAAGTTATCGACATAATCCTGACCTTCAACAGCAACCAGGTTGTCGATATAAGCTGGAGTAAATTTATAGGTACCGTATGCTCCTTTTGTATTGAAGGTAGGAACAGTGGCCGAGTTTCCAGATACATACAAATAATTGTTTACGTTGTAGTTATCTATTCCTCGTAGCATAGTTTTACGAGCAAGCGCTAGATATTCCCTGCCTGAAAGATAATCGTATTGACGTGCCGGAGTTTCGATTCCATGTTGATAACGGAATGTTACTTCGGCTTTGCCGGCTGCTCCCTTGCCTGATTTTGTTTTAACAACAATAACACCGTTTGCACCGCGGGCTCCGTAAATGGCTGTTGATGCTGCATCTTTCATAATTTGTATCGATTCGATGTCGTCAGAGTTAATGTCTTTTAAACTTCTGAAAACTCCATCAACAATTACTAGCGGATCACTCGAATCACGATTCGAAACATCAGCTCCACCGTGTGTTGTCCCGTAAGCTCTTAATGTTGTTCCACCGCGAATTACTATATTGGCTGCCGCACCAGGTTGCCCGCTCAATACGGGAACCGATACTCCGGCAAGTTTCCCCTGTAATGCTTGTACCGGACTTACAGAAGGAATATTTTGCAATTCGTCTTTGTTAACACTTGAAATAGCGCTGGTTACCTTCTTCCTGGATTGAGTACTATATCCTACGGCAACAACTTCTTCAAGCCCAATAGTTTCTTCAGTTAGAACAATATCAATTTTTGAACGTTGGTTAACTTTTATCTTTTGATTAGTCATACCAACAAACGAAAAAACTAATACTGCATTTTTACCTGCTTTAATGGAATAAATTCCATCATTGTTTGTAATGGTTCCGTTGGAAGTTCCTTCTTCCAAAACGGTAACGCCCGGAAGTGGTAATCCCTTAGTATCGGTTATAACACCACTAACTGTTGTTACATCCTGAGATCTCGCCTGGACAGAACAAAGGGAAATAGCGATCAGGATCAGAAACTGAATCCCTATCTTATGATACAGGACTCCGAAATGAAACTTTTTTTTCATCTTTGCTAAATGTTTGGTTATACTACTAGACATTGGTGATTATTAGGGAAGGAGGAGTCACGATCTTCCTTCCTTTAAAAATGCTAAGCTTTTGTTAGTTTAATAAAGTTTGGTTATCTCGTTTAATTCTTTATTATTCCTTGTAAAAATTTAGGGTTCATACTCAAAAATCGTATTGATTCATAGGCATTTTTATTTCCTGTCTCATAAAGCAATCCGATATTGCCATTTGCTAATTTAACTAAGCATGAATAGGCTGAAGGATTAGGATCGATTAATAAACTGGCTTGCCAGTCTTTACAATTATTGGTACTTATTTTAATTGTTAAGTGCGTTCTTCCTGAAGTAACTGCCGGGTTTGAAAATAAATGGACTGGGTTTCCTTTAATAATTCCAAAATTCAGAATACTTCCCTGGCAAATCGATTCAACAAGTTGGTAATCATTTTCAATAAGGCTCCATGTTTCACCACCGTCGTTACTTATGCTTATAGCCCGGCAGTTTTTGCCGTTGTACGATCGCATGTTCATTAGTAATCTGCCATCCGATAATTCGGTTACCTGGCTTTCGTTGCAGCCCGGGCGTATAGGTGCACTCATTCTCCAGCTTTTTCCATGATCGTCAGAAATTAATACATGAGCGCCATAACCATACGGATAATCTTTTCTGATTTTACTATTTGGATCGTCATAACTGTGATTAGCCGGAATAATTATCCGTCCCTTATATTTTCCGTTTTTCATCTGGATGCCAATGCCGGGCCCGGTGGCATACCAGCCCCATGAAGTATCTTTGCAGTTTGAAGAAAGTTCAGTAGGTTTTGACCAGGTTATCCCGTCGTCGTCGGAGTAACAGACAAATGGCGATCTGGTATATTTTGATTTCTTGGCGATAATTTGCCCTTCAGTGTCTTTCCCGTAATTCCACGTCATTAGCAGCCAAATTCTTCCCGTTTCCTGATCAACAACCGGGCAAGGATTACCGCAGGTATTTAATTCATCGTTCCATACCAGGATGTCATTTCCCCATGTTTTACCATTGTCAGTAGACCTTTTGGCAAGTAAGTCTATGTCGCCGCTATCGCCACCATCATTACGCCCTTCTGCAAAAGCAATTACAGTTCCTTTGGTTGTTACAATAATCGCTGGAATTCGGTACCCTTTATAGTTGCCTTTCCCTTCTTCCCATACATTTAATGACAGTTTTTTTTGAGCTTGAATTTTTTGAACAAAAACAAGAACAGAAAAAACAGGAAGAAAGAATAAGATAAGTTTAGTTAAGTTTTTCATTAGTCAAGGTTTATAAATTAGAAAAAACCTATGGATTTCAAGTCTTCGTAATATTGATTTGCATCGTCGCTGGATAAATTATGAGCTGGGGCGCGAAGTGGGCCACAGTCTATTCCAACGAATTTCATTACTGGTTTTCCTCCTGAAACTCCACCGCCATAACGAATCAATACCTCAACAAATTTCACTGATTCATATTGAAGTAGCCTTGCTTTCTGAATGTCTCCCATCGTATAAGCGTTGATGATACTATTATATAAAGGGGCCATGTAATTGTAAGTGCTGCCAACCGCACCCTGGGCGCCGGCAGTTAGTCCCATCAGTAGTTCTTCATCAAAACCATGCAGAATATCCCATTTACCATTTTCTGCAAATAGGCATTGCATCATTTCCATCATATTTCGGTGAGTAAATTTGATCCCTGTCAGGTTGGGTATTTCTTTTTGTGCTTTCTTTAGGAACGCCGGCATTGAAATATTCACATTTGATACTGAAGGGATATGGTAATAATAAAACGGCAGATTTGGTGCTCCTGAAGCAACTGTTGCACAGAAATTTACCAAATCATTCACTTTATTTGGAGCCAGAAAAATGGGACCCATACACGAAAAAGCATAAGCTCCGATTTTTTCGGCATGTTCGGCCAGTTTTTTCGATTGTAATGATGACGTTGTACCTACATGAACAATCACTTTAAACGTATTAGTTTGTTCTTTTATCCAGGCTTCGGCTACTTGTATTCTCTCTTCTTCGGTCATAAACATGCCCTCTCCGGTTGTGCCACAGATAAATACGCCAGAAACTCCGTCCTTTTTTAATTTTTCGGCATAAGCCGGAATAATTTTCAAGTTTAATGACCCATCGCCTTTGAATGGGGTAAATGTTGCTGCAATTAGTCCTTTTATTTTTTGCATTTTACTTATATTTTGTTATCAATAAATTTGAATTGATTTTAATTCTGTTATTTCTAATTATTAAATGGGTTCTTATTACCAACGTAGAATATTTTGGGAGTTCTGATTCCCGGTTTTATTTCTCCTGAAGGAAGGATAACACCATCTTTAAATGGAATGGCATTGGTAGTAACGGGACAAAAATCAGAGAATTCACCAATTTTGACCAATGTATTTTTAGCAGTACTAAAAACCATAATATTATGTGAAAATCCAGGGTGATTTAAATAATAGTCGATTAGTGTTTTTTGAGCCAGCTTGACTTGATCAGTATTAGGTGCATATTCTTTAACCTTATTTTTCAAATCAATTTCTTTATAGAATAAATTTGCTGGTGCACCTCCTATCAAAACTATTTCCGATTTATTTCTGGCAAAAGCAGTTCCAGCCATTACTTCGAAATTTATTGCGGGCAGATGTAACCATTTTCCTTGTTTTAAATCATAACAAATACCATCAGTTAACACTGTTATTTCGTTCTTTTCCGAAATATGCCTGCCGCTAAATAAGAAGATGTATTGCTGATTTTTAACATACTGACTACAAACAACGGCAAGAGCTCTTCCTAATCCGGGGAATTCTGGCAGAATTTCCCATTTAAATTCTGCCGTACCTTTTCTTGATAAATCAAGTTTAAGAAAGTAATTCCCAGAACTGTGGGTATCAGAATATTTCGATCCTCCAAGTACAAAAACACAATTATTGACCAGGACAGATGAACAATTACTCAATGGAAATGGTAAAGATGGATACTGCTCAATTTCTATTTTATTTTCGTTGTTGTTCCATCTCAATAAGTGTACATCATCAAAACACCTTCCCAGATTGTTTCCTCCAATAGTTAAAATACCTTCGGGTAGGGTAACCGAAGAACCATAGGCTACCTTTTCCGGAAATGTCTGGTTCGAATCGATTAGTTTAAATTCATCGTTTTTTAAGGAATAGATATAAATTCGATCATGAAATATTTTTGTTCCTCCAGCCCATGGCATTTTGTAGGGAAAATTTGCCCCTCCGGCAATAATTAATTTTCCTTCAGAGATACCAGAAAACGCCCCGGCAACACCTGGATTTCCACCTGCATCTATTGAAGGAAGATTACCTATCTGATAGGACTGAATTGAATGTTCTGACACTTTTGGATTGTTAAAAGCACTTAAGATGGATATGAATAGTATAAAATAGGAATACAATATCATTGCCTCGTTTTACTTTGTATAAATTCAATATATGTTTGCAGGTGAACCTTGATTGCTTTTCGGTATCCCTCAATATCCCGATTCTTTATGTAATCGAATAGAATATGGTGGGTTACATAAATCCCTTCATTTACAAGCCTCTCATTTACTGGTGCGAAGTAATTGTCGTAATTCAGTTTGGTGAATTCAAATATGGGATGTATAATTTTTTGAAATTGGAGAATAAAGTTATTTCCGGTGATTTTATATATTTTCTCATGAAATTCGGCTTCTTGTTCAACACTCATTTTATATTTCAATGCTTCTTGTGAAAGAACAATACGTTCGAGCTGTTCAATGTCGGTGTTGGTTAAATTTTGAAACAAGAAATCGGTTAAGCCAATTTCCATAACAATTCTCATACCCATCATTTCTATAATTGCATTTTCGCTTAGCAAGTAGGGCTCAATAACTTTTTCGAATCCCAATAAAAGAGATGGTTCTTGTATGACTATTCCTCTTTTTGTACGCGATTGAACTATACCCAGCATCCTCAAGCGACTTAATGCTTCCCGTAAAACATTTCTGCTAATACCTAATTCTGATGACAATTCCATTTCATTAGGAAGTGTATCTCCTGGAACTAGTTTGTTTCGCTTGATGTATTCAAGTATTGATTCCTCAACTTTATCGACCAAGGTATTTGGTTGAACGTTTAATTTGAAATTCATATTTATTGGTATAATCCTAATTGTATTATTTGTACTACAAATATGACAAAAAAGAATTAGCGTTTCTCAAAAAAAAAATATGCTTTTCAACACTATTCTATTCTTAGGTAAATTTAAAAAATACAGATTAATTTTCATTTTTTTGTGAATAATACAGAACTACAGAATTGAATGGATCGGAATATTTCTGAACAGGAATTATTTATTCTGCAAAAAATGATTGAAGGTGACGAAAGAGCTTTCAAATATTTTTTTGATTCCTACTATGATGATTTGTGCAATTTTGTCAATGGATATTTAAGAGACGAGACTCTTTCAGAAGATATTGTTCAGGGAATTTTCGTTTATTTATGGGAAAAAAAAGACACTCTTCCTTTAAATTGTTCAATTAAAGCTTATTTATATACTGCAAGCAAAAATAAGGCATTAAATCATCTTCGAAATTTAAAGACTAAGAATAAGGTTATAACTGATTTACTAAAACAATCAGAAGAATATTCGTCGGAGAATGCCGATTTATTTATCGAATTTGAAGACTTAAAAAAATTGGTAATCAATGCTATATCTGCTTTACCAGCTCAATGCAAAATAATTTACCAGTTAAGTAGGGATAAGGGGTTGTCGAATAAGGAAATAGCTGATCATCTCGGCATTTCGGTTAAAACCGTTGAGAACCAAATTACCATTGCAATCAGGAAAATAAAGGATTTTATGCAGCCCTACCACGAACAAATATTCGTTTTATATTTATTTTTAAATTTTTTCTGAATCATTTGGGGGTTTCCATTGCCTGAAGTGCTATAGAAACAAAGTGGCACAAAAATATAATGGAAAATCAAATCTCAACATATAAAATTATTCGTCATATCGAAACAAATGGATATGAATATGATGATGAGATCAGCGTATGGCTCAAATGTTCGGTCGATAATCAGAATCACTATAACGATTTATTGACAGTATGGCAAATTACGGGAGATTTTCCTGGTCGTTTCACTCCTGATAGAAACAAAGCCTGGCTTAAGATTAAAGAACAGATCAACTTCAGAAAAGAGCATAATTTACTCTTGCGTAAATTTTTACGAGTTGCTGCTGCAATTGTAGTTGTTTTATTGAGTGCCTGGTTCGGACGCGAATCTGGACAATGGCATCAAAATTTACAATATACTGAAATACTATCGCAGGCTGGCCAAAAAACCCGAGTCCTTTTGCCTGACAGTTCAATAGTTTTATTAAATGGAAACTCTCAGCTTAAGTATAATCAGAATTTTAATCAGGAGAATAGAACAATTGAATTGAAAGGAGAAGGATATTTTGAGGTAAGGAAAAATTACAGGAAACAATTCATCGTAAAAACTTCTGATGTTGATATAAAGGTTTTTGGTACCGTTTTTAACGTCAAATCTCATGATAACGATCAAAAAATTGAAATTGGACTTATAAACGGGCAAATCGGGATTGATCGAAGCCGGCACGAAATTGCCAGGCTTGATCCCGGTCAATTAGCAGTTTTCGATAAACAAAACTCGAAACTGGCAATTGGGAAAATGGATGTTAACTTAGTTTCTGCCTGGACCAGGGATGAATTGATTTTTGAAGAAAATTCGCTGGAAGAAGTGGTAAAATATATAGAGCGCTGGTACAATGTTGATATAAAAGTAGATACAGCTCTAATGGATGGCGAATTACTTACGTTTAAGGTTAAATCTGAATCGTTGAGTGAACTGCTCGATTTGATAAATTTGCTTAAACCCATAAAATATAAAATTGATGGCAAACATGTATTTATCAATAAACCTTAATTTTCTATATGCCTATGACATAATATAACTAACAAGCCAGAAACAAAAAAGGCTTGCCCAAAATGGCAAACCTTTATTTCACTATTTTATTAACTCAGTACAGGGAAACGTTACTGCTATAACCTTTTCCCCTTAAAAACTGAATAAACAATACAAAACTATGAAAAAAAATTGTAGTTCGGGATGTCATGTCGTGCCATTCCGATGGAAATTATTATTAAGGATGAAGCTAATTGTAACTTTAATTTGCATTGTTGGTTTAACTGCAAGTTTTGGCAGTGTTTACAGCCAACAAACTAAACTAAATCTGAATGTTCAAAACATGACAGTAAAGGATGTTCTTAAATTGATTGAAGACCAGTCGAGTTATACTTTCATGTACAACGCCAGTAAAATAAATGTATATCGTGAAGTTAATATTAAAACTGAAAATAGTTCGGTCGAAAATATTCTTAAGAAATTATTTGCCGGAGAAAATATTAGTTACCGCATTATCGACCGCAACATTATTATTTCTTCTGATTCTGAGATTTTTGACAGTAATCAGCCAACTCAAAACGTTTCGGGTAAGGTTACTGATGGTTCAGGGCAGCCGCTACCCGGAGTAACGGTTATTATAAAAGGTTCAACTACCGGAGTAATTACCGATGTTGATGGAGCTTTTAATCTTTCTAACGTTCAGGTTGGCGCTATCATCCAGCTATCATTTGTTGGGATGAAAACTCAGGAGATTAAACTAACAGGAAATAGTTTACTTAAAGTTGTAATGGAAGAAGAATCCATTGGTCTGGATGAAGTCGTTGCTGTTGGTTATGGAACATCTAAAAGACGGGATTTAATTGGTTCTGTCGCTAAGATTGACAATGAGAAGATTGCAAATATCCGAGTTACTTCGGTTGCAGAGTCGATGCAGGGAATGGCCAGTGGTTTAATGGTAAGTAGTAGCGCCGGAAATCCGGGAGCTCCTCCAAAAATTAAAATACGTGGTATTAACTCTATTAATCTTAGTACCGATCCACTTTGGATTGTTGATGGAGTGCCAATTCAATCGGGTTCGGTTGGATCAACATCAGGTGATGGAGCAACACCTATTTCTGCAATAGCAATGATAAATCCAAACGATATCGAATCAGTTGAGGTATTAAAAGATGCATCGGCAACAGCAATTTATGGAAGCCGGGCATCTTCAGGGGTGATTTTGGTAACAACAAAATCGAATAAAGGAAAGCTTACAGGTTTATCAGTAAATTATGATGGCGGAGCTTCACAGCTTGCTATTTCTCAGAAAGATTATTTTGCCGATTCGAAAACATGGTGGGCTATAATGGCTAAAGCCTGTACAAACTCTACTCCGCCTGCAACTTTACTTACCCCTGAATTTATTATGAGTACTCAGTTTATGGGTGATAAACCTGCAATGACCAGAGAAGAAGCTATGGCTACAAACACTGATGCCTTGGATGCAATGACTCAAATCGGGCTTTCTCATCAAATTGGATTAACCTTTAATAAAGGGTTTGATACTGGCGGTATGATGTTTACTACCAATTATCGAAAAGAAGAAGGGGTTCTTCGAAATAATAATTTTGAAAGGTTGACAACTCGTTATAATATTAATTTTAAGCCTATTAGTCCTGTTGAAGTTGGTTTGAATACAAATTTGATGTACATTAATTCGGATGGAGTTAGTTCGCCAGGTGGAGTAACTAAAGGAAACGGTGGATTTGGTAATTTACTGGCTTCATTACCTTGGTTTAAAATTTATGATCCAAACTCGCCAACCGGATATTGGGCTGCAACAAGTGGATTTAACCCATTAGCTTTTTCTGATCCTCAATATTATATTAATAATGTAAAAGAATACAGGACAATCAGCAATGCCTATCTTCAATGGACAACACCCGTTAAGGGGTTGACCGCGCGTGCCGATGTGGGAATTGATTTAGCAATTTTAAAGAACTCATACTGGCGTTCGGGCTTGTTGAACCCAGCGAAAAATGAAAATAGCGCTTCCGAATTGTCCAGCTATTCAACCAGGACCAATTGGGATGCCTATGTTACTTATGACAAAAAGATTGGCCAACACAATATTAATGGAACGATTGGCTTCGAAGCAAATAAGTACTGGTCGTACAGGCAATATATGAAAGCGGCTCAGGTGCAAACAATTTATCCGGAATTGATTAACCCGTTGCAGATGAAAGAAATGAATGGCCGACAGGATGGAGAAGGTTTCATGCTAGGATATTTTGCCAGGGCCAACTATAAATTTAAGGATCGTTATATTTTAAATGCAAGTGTGCGTCGAGACGGGATTTCTGCATTGAGTAATGATAACAGGTGGGCCACCTTTTATGCTTTTGGAGGCGGTTGGATAATTTCGGATGAGTCGTTTCTGAAAAGTATTGAACAAATCAGTTTACTTAAACTGAGAGCAAGTTATGGAACAACAGGAAATACTAACATAAGTAATTCGATGACTTACACGGTATGGGGGCTTAATGCAACAAGAATATATGGAACGAGTACTATTCCTGGTGCAACTACAGTCGGCCCTATCGGATCAAACAATTTGAAATGGGAAACATCTAAAAATATGGATATTGGTCTTGATTATGGGTTGTTTGATAATCGTATTAATGGATCGTTTGCTATATATGAACAAAAAACAAGCGATTTGATCTTGAAAACAGAACTTGCCCCGTCTGTTGGCTATTCGAGCAATCAACTTTACGAAAATGTTGGCGATATGAAAAACTGGGGTGTTGAGTTCAGTATTACAAGTGTAAATGTAAATAAGAAGAACTTCTCCTGGAAAACTGATTTTAATATTAGTACAAACAAGAATCGTATCGTTCGTTTGAATGCAACTGAAAAAGGGAAGGGGAATATCAGCGGAGTCTATATACGTAAAGAAGGCGAATCACTAAATACCTATTATTTGGCAAACTATGTAAATGTTGATCCTCAGAAAGGTATTTTTATGATGGAAGAAAGAGACCAGACTAAATGGAATACTGAGTATGTTACTGCTTCTACCGGAAATACAATTCCTATGAACGATACTAATATTCCTAATAATCAAATGATTCAGAGTGGTAAAACTTCACTGCCAACTTTCTACGGTGGTTTCGGAAATACCTTTACCTACAAAAACTTCGATCTGAATATTCAGCTAAATTTTGCCGGAGGAAACTGGTTAATTAACGATGTTGCGCAAGGATCATCAAGGTTGCTTGGGGTACAAAATCTCGACAAGGATATTGAATCTAAATCGTGGCAAAAGCCCGGCGACATCAAAGATTATCCGGCTATGACTTATTTTAACCTGTATAATTACGACAATGCCGGAAACCCAATAACTGGTACAACTAAATTTGGTGATAATTATGGAATGACTACCAGATTTCTTGAAAGGGGCGATTATATTCGTTTGAAAAATATTCAGCTTGGATACTCGTTGCCCAAAAATCTGATGTCTGGTTTGCATATTAATACCTTACGTTTTTATTTAGGTATTACCAATTTACTGACAATAACCAAATATGGAGGATTCGATCCTGAAGTTGGCACTATGACCACTTTACCGGTTCCTCGTACAATTAACTTTGGTTTCTCACTTAAACTATAATCTCAGTCATGAAAAAAATATCATTTAATATAATTACTTTAATATGTACTGTGCTGTTAATCTCGTGTGCCGAATCGTTTGAATTGGATAGGCCGCAGGAGCAGCAATGGACAAGTACTGCGACGTTTGAAGGCGGTTTATCAACCAGTTACTGGAATTTAGAATGGACACCCAGAGGTTTCATCGAATATTTTGATTTTCTGCTGTCGGGTTCAGCTTACTTAATTCCCGGCCAAAATCAACATCCGTATGCTTATCGACGCGATTTCAGCCAAACAATTAACGAAAGTAACAATTATTGGGGCCCTTTTTACCAGGCTATTACCTTAGCAAATTTAGCAATTGACCTTGATGCTTCCACAAATGGAAATCCGTTCAATCTGCCTGTTAATGGAGATGATTATAAATATAACTATATGCGTCAGGTTGGTGAATATTATTTTGTTAGAGGATATGCTTATTATTTGTTAGCCAAATGGTTTGCACCACCTTATAACGGAAATAGCAACAACACAACAGGCTGGATACCGCTTAAAACCAAAGCTGCGAACTCGATGGACGATGTTCAGTCCGAAAAACTTGGAACTCTTGAGGAAATATATTCCCAGATTATCAGTGATTTGAAAAAGGCTAAAGAAATTTTGCCTGAAAAATTCACATTAACAGATTGGACAACTAAAAGTCCGGGATATGAATGCGGAAGAGCTAACAAATATGTTGCATCGGCTTTATTGGGGAAAATCTATTTTCACATGGGTAAATTTGCTGAGGCAAAGTCCGAATTCGATTTTGTGATCAATTCAAATGCTTATTCATTAGCAGCTCGTCCTTGTGAGCCATTTATCAATAACCGACCTGAGAAAACTTGTTCAGAGGTAATCTGGGAGTTTAATTGTGGTGATGTAACAATAACACCTCAGGAACAACATAACCAATATTGGTATCCGGCATTGATTTACGGTTTCCGCTTCAGGGATTCGAATGGCTCTTTTTACGATAATTTGCCGCAATCCGGATCGGGTGTACAGGCTATACAAATTTCCGGTTGGGGCGCTTATACCATCGGGCCAAAATCGCTGATTAAGATGGGATGGATAAATTCGTCTGACAGCACTGTAACCGATCAGGCCAAAGCCGATTTGCGTTTTGCTGGTGATAATACAAAGATTTACCATACGTTAGGCGCTTATCGAGCCGGAATAAAAAAAGGAACCCCTGAATATTTGTTGTATGAGTCGCGTTATAAAACACTGACATCCAGAACGAATGTGTTTATTGATAAATTCTTTCGCGGAGCTGACGCTCCTTACGGTAAATTTTCGAAGGTTCCTTACATCCGTTTGCCGGAACTGTTGTTGCTTCGTTCATGGATAAACTGGAAAAACGGGGCAAAAGATTTGGCCGCTGCTGATGCAAATAAAGTTTGGAACCGTTCAAATCCAACTAATCCTGATAAATTTACTTCGTTAAATATTGATCAGGATGCTATTTATGCTGAGTTTATGCGTGAACTTATTGGCGAAGGGTTTCAGGTTCCTTTCCTCCAGGGAACCGGAATGAGTATTCCACAGGGGGAAGAAGCCGGAATAACTCCGGTAACAGCGCCTTACTCTAATTGGCATTGGCCTATTCCACCTACCGAGGCTGCATTGAATCCTAATTATAAATAACCGAACATATAATCAATCAGGAATAGATAAAGAGAGGGATAATAAAATAGAATCCCTCTCTTTACAATTTTAACCTTATCCAACTTACAATAATCCTTTACATTTTTTTACAATTATAAAGTTAGTAATCAGTGTTTTGGTTAATATGTCGGCTATGTGTAAATAGTTCTTTGCAGACTATTCCGATTTTCTTTCACATTTTTTTCTGAGCAGATACTATTTTTTTTTGCTGTCAGGTATTATAAAAAAGCCGAAAGTTGCATTCTAGTGTATACAACTAACTAAATCGGAAATAAAGATGAAAAATCTTATATTATTGTTTTTCTTAATTCCTGTCGTCGTATTTTCCAAAGATTCTTCAATCTGGTTTAGCCGAAAGAAGGATGTTGGGCAGTGCCTGAAAAAGGTTGAATTTGCAGAAAGTGAAAAACGTGCCCTTTCCAAAGCTAATAGCTGGTTTGAAAATAAATCTTGCCACGAAGTTGAACTTACTTATATTACCAACAATTTAGTAGGCAACCTGTACAAACGTATGTTTTATTTCACGGGCAGAATTCTGGCTTTATACCCTTATATGGGTAGTAACTGTAGATTGCAGTGAACCTCAAATACTGGCTTATTTTATTTTGTAAATTACTGTTGTTCAGTTCTTAAATTATCTTTTAGAGCTTAATTCAGTTAATCAATTTCAAAACTTTTATTGCTGACTTTTCTGAAATACCTAAACCATAAATTATGAAGCTTATCTTCTTCGTATTTTTTATTTGTAGTGTAATTTTTGTAGATGCTTCGGGTCAAGCAAAGTGTCTTTTAACCGATCCGTTAGTAGTGGCTAAACATATTGGCGATAAGCTGGTTAACGAAACCCCTTTTGCCTTTCGTCTGGAATTATCTTCAGATAGTAAAGAATTTAATGGAATGCAGATGGTTGATTTTGGCCGGAATTATCCAGTATCTGGTAAAGCAACTGCATTTGCTTACACGCAATTGTATTCTGCCGAAGATACAGAGATGAATATCCAGGTAGGTCATAACGACGCTTGTTCGATTTGGATAAACGGACAAATTGCTTATCAGAACAATGAAAATCGGAAACTGGAATTGATTTTTGATGAGCGAAGTATAGAACTTCCACATCAGTTTAAAGCCACGCTCAAAAAAGGGAGAAATGACCTTTTAATAAAATCGACAACCAACCGAACCGATTGGCGCGTTTATTTACAACCTCCATCTGAAAAAGGAGCTGTTTCAAATAAAAAGATGATTTATCCGAAGATTGGTCTTGAAAATGTAAAATGGATTGATCGGAGAATATCGGATATTTCGAACTGGCTGATTATCGGGCCTTTTGCTGCTGATGAAAAGCAGGAAGATTTGTTGACATCCAATGATGAACCAGTTTTTGGACAAATGTATCTGGGAGCCAATGGGCTGGTAACATGGACAATTCCCAGAGTTGATGTGATTGGAAATCTCATAAATCCGCTTCCTTGGGGAACAAATTATCATTGGAACTACCACAATGGCGGGGTTGCCTGGGCAATGAAAATGCTGGGTGAACTATCGGGCAAAGTTAAATACGAGAAATATGCCAATGATTTTTGTGATTTCCAGCTAAAAAGTATTCCTTTTCTTAAATACGAAATGGAAATATTGGGACGAGCAAATGTTCCTAATGGAAATCTGATAAATGTTCCGCTTCTCGATTTTACACTTGCACCTTCACTTCCGTTTATTTACAGGCTCCGTAAAGACAAAACATTTGCTAATAAAGCAGATTATCAGCAATTTATTGGTCGTATGTTGCATTATGCCAGGTACGAACAAATCCGTTTACCTGGAGCGACAAATTACACACGGACAACCCCTGAAAAATATACAACATGGGTTGATGATATGTTTATGGGAATTCCTTTCTTGATTCAGGCTGCCTTATATGCCGAAAACGAGACAGATCGAAAATTTTATTTTGATGATGCTGCATCGCAGGTGTTGGATTTCAATAAACAAGTTTGGGACGACGATGCTGGTTTGTATGTTCATGCCCGATATTCGTACAGCGATGAAAAGCTTGTACATTGGTCGAGAGCCAATGGGTGGGGTATATGGGCAACTACCGAGGTACTGTTGCATCTTCCGAAAAATCATCCAAAATATAAACCAATCCTGAAACATTATCAAAAGCATGTTCAGTCGTTAGTTCGTTTCCAGGATGAATCGGGTTTTTGGCGCAATGTGCTCGATCATC
Source organism: uncultured Prolixibacteraceae bacterium (assembly GCA_937915865.1). GTDB lineage: Bacteria > Bacteroidota > Bacteroidia > Bacteroidales > Prolixibacteraceae > Aquipluma. The sequence continues at coordinate 65,800 of CALGIG010000053.1, forward strand.
CCGAGTCGCGGCAGGAAGTTTCAGGTACAGCCATTTTTACGATGGCTATTGCAAGGGGAATTAGGGAAGGTTGGATCGACCGGAGAAAGTATGAAAAAGTTGCTCTAAAAGGATGGAATGCTATCTCTTCACAGATTGAAAACGATGGAACTGTTCATAGTATTTGTTACGGGACTATGTGCTCCTCTGATGTAAATTACTACAAAAACAGACCTTTTTACGACAATGATACACATGGTTTATTTGCAGTATTGTTTGCTGCCATCGAAGTTAACAAGATGCTAAACCAGAAATGAAAAATTTAATAACCTAACAAATAACCAACAAAAATGAACCGTAAAACTATTTTGCTCTTGTTTGCCTTATCTGGGGTTTTTATATGTTTCTCACTTATGGCACAAGTAAGTACAGGTAAAAAAATTGATGTATTTAAGATTCGCGAATTTCATCAACGCGATGGATTACCCAATGTATTTCACAAGATTGCTACACAACGCCAGGTTCGGATTGGTTACATTGGCGGAAGTATAACCGAAGCCAAAGATGGCTGGCGCGACTTGACTTTCAACTGGTTCCGTTTGAATTTTCCCAAAACAGCTTTTTACCAGGTAAATGCAACTATTGGTGGAACTGGTTCCAATCTTGGGGTTTTTCGTATGGAACATGATGTTTTTGAAGGTAAACCTGATCTGCTTTTTGTAGAGTTTGCAGTGAATGATGGTACTACTGCTACCTCACTCCGTTCGATGGAAGGGATTGTGCGAAAAACATGGGAAGCTTATCCCAATACCGACATTTGCTTTGTATATACCACTGCCGAAGTGTACTGTAAAGCTATGGTTGATGAAGGTAAACCTGTTTATGCTATTGACCAGCATGAGAAAGTCGCAGCTCATTATGGCATTCCCTCCATTAATGTAGGACTGCAAATTGCACGTATGTATTCACAGCATAAATTACTTCTTACAGCCGATCCTTCGGAAAACGAGCATACCATTGTGTTTACCAAAGACCATACCCATCCGTTATCCGAATCGGGCCATCCGTTGTATGGTAGCCTCGTAGCCAAATACCTGGAGAAAATGAGTAAAAAAGCAACAGCAAAAAAACATGTGCTTCCATATCCTTATGACACCGAAAACTGGCAGGCTGCACAAATGATTGATATTGAACAAACTGAATGTGCCGGAGATTGGACTAAACTTACAGATGATCATCCACTTATTCAGCAGTTTAAACCATTTATGCCGTCAATATATCAGGCTAAACCAGGCGCTGTTATGCGCTTCAGGTTTAAAGGCAGAATACTGGGAATATACGATTGTGTCGGTCCTGGCACAGGTACCATCGAAATCACTGTTGATGGCAAAAAGGAAGAAATTGCCCGGTTCGACCAATGGTGCGACAATTACCGGAAACACAGCTTTTTTATAAAAGAACTCGAACCACAAATACATACTGTTGAAATTCGGGTACTCGACAAAAAGATTGATAAAGCGCCGATCATGCTTAGAAAGAACATAAAAATTGATGATCCGGTAAAATATTCCGGAATTGATTGGTATCCGGCCAATGTGATGATCGTTGGCGAATTATTGAAATAACTATTGAACGATTAAAACAAACTAAAATGAATATTCATAAATATTTTGGAACAATTTTAATCTTTTTCGTGTTGACAACCGGTAATCTTTTTGCTCAGGCTAAAGGCAGACCTGTTGTCTTCAATTCGGGGAAGGCTGTATTTGCGCTTGAGGATCACCTTCGCCATCCACTTTACTGGTGGCCAAATACTTTGATAAATTATACGGTTGTGTTTAACGAAAATGTAAAACCTGAAGAGCTTATACTTATCGACGAGCTGACAGGTAAACAACAACCTTTTCAACTTACCGGACTTGATACAACTCTTGAAGGAAAGGCTAGGGCAGATATTCATTTTATATCCGACCTTCCATCAGGTGGTAAAAGAGTTTTTGTTCTTAAAAAAGGAATTCCTGAAAAATTCCCGTCGATGACTGTGGAAAAAGGTGTAAGAGAAATTATTGTCAGAACGGGCAAACTTACAGTTTGGATACCCTCATCGCAAACAGGGCTATCCGAAATTATCCCAGGACCGGTGACAGGTATTTCACAGGATGAGAACAATCGGATGGGGCAATCGCACCTGAATTTGGGAACAAAAACACTTAAGTCGGTCGAATCGGTTATTACCAGCCATGGTCCGTTATTTACCGATATTAGTGTGAAGTATTCGTTTACTGACGGGGCAGCCTACAAAGCAGAAATTCGTTGCATTAAAGGATATGATTTCATTGAAGTTAAAGAACAAATGAATGGATTTACTGCATCCGAAAAGTGTGACTGGAGAATCGACTGGACCAACTTTTCACCTACTCACCGGCAAGCGCCTAATCACCCGCATTTCAACAACGAGCCGTACAAACCTGCCGCGGAAAAAACCGGATTTGGCCGTTACAACTGGGAAAAAATCAATCAAAATATTCTGGAAGGGCATCTTGGAATTATTTCATCAGAAGATACTACCAAAATTCCATATGAAATAAATACTTACGGAAATTATCCCGCAGAAAAGAATGTCACCTCCTCGGTCTTTTGGGACGAGAAATCAAAACAATCAGTTGGAATTTTTATGAACAATGCTTTGGAATGGGATGATCAGGAATATCCGATCTGGCATGTTTCAGGAAAGCTGGGTATTAGCTTTTATTATAAAGATGGACAGTTTTCGTGGAAATATCCTGTGCTAAACGGGAAAAGATCGACAGCTATAAGTTGTTACAATCATCAGAAAGATATTGATTTTATGAGCGACCTGGAAAAAAAGTACCAGCCGCAGCAACATCCCGACGGTTTCACCTACCGCATACACATGTCGCAATTATCGCACAATACTTATTTACAAAACAGGTATAGCACTATTTCACTGGATAAAATAAAAGACTGGGTGCTTATTTATCCAGATTCTCTTCCCTTAGCGCCGGTAATTTTCAAAACCGGAAGAATAAATTCGGTGAAAGAACTTGAGCAACAATTTTTGTACGATGAATTTGTTGTGGAACTACCAATAAGCGGTACGTGCCAGAATAGTGGATATGGGCCCACGCGAAACCGTCAGTTTTACGGTTCGTGGGTCGATGCTTTTAACCGGTTGCTTCCGGTAATGTCTTCGGCAGACAAGGAACGGTTTTCAGCCATGTTCCTGTTTCACTGCTATGTAGCTGCCGACGAAGAATATATGCCTATGCGTCGTATGTTGAGCGGGCATCCGAATTTTTTGGCTGATGTTAAATCTTCGCCTGCCATGGGAGCCTTTTTATTTCCAAAACATCCTGAAGCAAAAGTATGGGCTGAATTATTCGAAAAATATGTTGAACTTAACACACATTATCATACTCGTCCTGATGTGAAAAGCTGGGACGCCACAGGGGGGCGCTGGACCGAAAACCTGGGAACTTATGTCTGGGCTTTTTTGAAACCTTCATTGCGGGCTAATTATTTGCTAAATAACTATTTGGATGGTTCAAATCATTTAGCCAATGCCAATACGGCTAAATTAGGTTCCTGGCTTCTGAATAGTTTATCAGCACCATACAATGGCGAATCTTTAGATTTTTACCGTGATACCAATCATAAGTTATCCAATCATTTTTGGGGAATAGTTACTCCTGAAAACGGGGCAAGAAGGGTACACCCACCACAGGGAGCCCATGCAGCACGAAGAATGCCATCAGCCTCTTTGTGGTTGTTTGGTCAGGATTTGAAATATTATGATCCATTATTGAGTGAAAATATTAGTTATGTATCTCATCCTGAAGATATGGAAGAAGAGGTGATGGACAAAAACTCAGACCCTTTTTCACTGATGTATCCTGAAAAAACAGATAACCCTGGAACTCCTCCTGATTTTAAAAGTGAAAAATTTACAGGCTACGGAATTATACTCAGGGCTGGTGTCAATACAAAAGATGAGTTATCTGTTCATCTTCAGCAAATTGATAAAGGTCCCAATTATCGGTGGGGAATTGCGGCTGATGGAGGATGCGGCAATATTTATTTTTATGCGTCAGGAAAATCATACAGCCATAATGGGAAAGAAGACAGTGGAGACCGCCGTATTCAGGATACCGACCTTATCACTAATTTTGGGGTTTTCAAAGATGGTAAGTTTAAATCGATAGGGATGAACGTACTTAGTAGTCCTATGTTCGATCTTAAGGTTGGTCAGTTTGCCGAATTATGCTCGTCGCAAAATAACCCATACTCCTGGCCCGAATACCAAAGTCGGAGTATCATGTTACTTGGTTCCGATTATTTTATTCTTTACGACGACGTACATGATAATAATATACCAGGACGCCTGAGTTGGTTCACTCATCCACAGGAAGAATTACCGGAAATCAACATCATTAGGGCAGGTGGATTGGGAACCTATAGCAATAATGGGAAAGTTGATAAAACAGAACTTTCTGGAAAAGAATCAAAAGGTGTATGGTATGATGGTACTGGTGATTTCCTGACTTTTGTATCGCATAAAAAAGGGTACAAAGCCGATTCTACTCCGTATGGCGGGATAATTACATCTGCTGAAGGGCGTAAAGATTATATATTCAGAAATGATACGCCTGTTGAGGTCAACGAAAATGGTTTGGTATTTTCAGGAACAGCAGGTTTTATTCGCGAAAAAGAAGAAGGCAAACAGGAGTGGGCTTTATTTCATGGGAATAAAATTGGGAACGATCAGCTTTTTATAGGCATAAGTAGTTGGGATGCAGCCATAAGCGCCACGTTTTTCAATGGCACAAACCTCACTGGAAATTATTCGGGAAAGCAGGCATCGGAGATTAGATTTAAATGGAGTAAATCAATGTCCGGTCTTCTCAGCTTTTATTTAGACGGGACCAAACAACAGGCAAAAATTACCAACGGAGAATTTGTAGTTTATATTCCGGAAGGAAATCACCTTTGGAACCTCAGTACCGGATTACCTTGCTTACCTCGCCCCGAAATCGATTTCACACGAAATGAAAATGGAAAAGTATTGTTTGTAACACGACCGGTACCCGGAGCTACCAGTTATCGATTTGAGTATAGCACTGATGTAGGTATGATTTGGATAAAACTAAGCGAACAAGTTAAGCCTCAGGTTATAATAAAGAGTGTTGAAAAAGAAACAAAAGGATATGTACGGGTTATTGCTTTAAATAAGGACCACGAAAGCGAAGCTTCAGTTATTTATCCGGTTTATTTCACTTCAGAAAAGCCTCATTACCCTGATGGGTTAAAATTAAGTATAAATAAAGGAAAAACTAACATAACCTGGGGAAAGGTTCTTGGATGTACAGAATATAAATTATTCAGGAAATTAAAAGATTCACGAAAATTTCAATTGATTTACGATGGAAGTTTGCGGCAATTTACTGATAATAAATTAAACGATAATGGTATATATGAGTATGCAGTTGTTGCAGTTAACGGAAATGGTGAGAGTAAGTTGTCGAATATAGTGAATTCTGATCCTTCAAGCTGGGTAAATTTCGACCCGATGCCTGGAGAACCATTTCGACGAAGCGTTAACTTGTACGATGGAAGCCGGGATAATTCAGGTAATCTGGTCGATTTATATTATCCGGAATAGTTGGCCAAAGTAGATAGCCTGATTATTGAGAAATAATGAATTTAAAACCTGATAACACTAAAAAGATGAGTAAAATAACAATCTTTTTGATTCTAATATTATTAACTGTCTGTACTGCTTCTTACCAGAAGAATACAAAACTTCAGGCAGTTAATTTTACCAGCCAGGATATTGAAGTGCTAATGCGTGAAATAAGGAAGTACGAAACAAATTACGATTCAATTGTACATTTGGTTTGGGCAACACAGGCCAAACATTATCATTCTGATTTTCAGGAAGAGACGAAAGTCCACAGTGTAAAAGGGTCACTTTCGTATGCCGAAGCTCTGCTTAATACCCGAAACCCCGACTATAAAGAACGCGCATTTAGCCTTTTGTATGCGGTTTTGGCGCTTCAGGATCAAAATGCACAATCAAATACTTGTGGAATTTGGCCATACAGCCTGGAAGAACCTCTGGCTACCAAAAAATCGCCTGCTGATCGGAATTGGGCCGACTTTTGTGCAGTTCCACTGATAGGTATCATTATTAACCACAGTGATATTTTACCTGAAGATTTGAAGATTAAGGTTCAACAGGCTCTTTTGCTGGCCTCGCAGGCTATACGAAAACGTGATGTGCGGCCTGATTATACCAATATTTCGTTGATGGGATTGTATATATGTTATGTCACTGCTGACCTTTATAATGATATTGATTTAATGAACTATGCCCGCCAAAGATTAAAAGCTTTTTATGATTGTACGCTGATTAACAAAGGATTCATTGAATATAACAGTCCGGCTTATTTCAAGTTATCTCTCGATGAAGTACTTCGTCTCAAAAATCAGGTTGTAAATACCGAAGACAAATATATGTTGGAGTTTATTTACAAAACCGGATGGAATATAATTGCAAGGCATTATCATCAGCCATCGGCTCAATGGGCGGGCCCACATGGCCGTTGCTACAATGTTTTGCTCGGTGCAACAACTTATAACTGGTTCTATAATTCGTCGGACAGAAAAGTTAACCCCGAAACTTCGGTTAATTTTTCAAAAGATCAGGATCCGGTTTTAAAACACAAAATACCGGCGAACTTACTTTCGTATTTCATTGCCCCTGAATATCCGCGAATGGAAGTAGATACATTTATCAAAGGAGGACAAAAAATTGAATTGAACCCACTGGTTTCGTACCAGGATAGCGACAAAGGCGTTTGGATTGAAACCAAAGAAATAATAGGCAAATCGTATTTTACCAATGATTTTGTATTATCATCGGCAAATCAATCAAGTTTGTGGAATCAACGGCGCCCGTTAATTGCGTACTGGGGAACAGCTTTAAAACCTGTATCCATGCAAATAAGGTTTCTGCATGATATGTACGACTATTCTTCGGCAAACATCTTTTGTAGCCAGGATTCTGCCAATGTTTTGGGAGCCATTAATTTTACAACAAATGGTGGTGATCGTCATGTAACTATTGATGTGATTCGAAATGCAACAATAAAAGTCCATGACTTACGGTTACGTTTCGAATTTGGTGGCGACATTGCCAGTGTTAATTTTGATTCGCCCGAATTGTGTAATAATTTAGTTCGCGGAAAATCTGGTAAATTAAATTTCTTGGTCAGGTTTCCATATTCGAAAATTGAAGATTACCATGGACGCTTGATTACGGGTGGCGACGACAAAAATAAATGGATTGATTTTGTAATCTATTCGGGTAATGAAAAAGAGTTTAATTTTGGAGAAATGCAGGAAGCTGTTTTGGGATTTTTATTTTCGTTGAATGCTGGAAAAATATCAGAGGAACCTGTCGAAGTTTTAAAAACAGGCGGCTATTTAAATTTGAAATGGAACGGGCTGTCAGCGAAAGCTTTGATAAAACCGTATTCAGAAAGAGCTACATTAGTTTTAAAATAATCAACTTAAACCTAAACAATGAAAACCTCAACAATTTTACTATTCTTTATCGCTGTTGTTATCAGCTTAAACCTTTCGGCCCGCGATTTTTTTGTGGCGCCCAATGGTAATGACCAAAATCCAGGAACAAAAATACAACCGTTGCAAAGCCTGGCAGGAGCTCGTGATTTGATCCGCCAACTAAAAAGTATTGGAAAACTCAACGAAGAAGTCCGGGTTATAGTTGCCAATGGTATGTATTTTATGAGCGAGCCGTTGCTTCTTACCGAACAGGACTCGGGAAGCGAGCAATACCCGGTTATTTATAAGGCTGAAGATGGAGCCAATCCTGTTTTTATTGGAGGTTTAGCGGTGAAAAACTGGGAAAAAATCGATGGAAATGTATGGAAAACTAAAGTTTCTGAAGTATCCCGGATGGGCTTTTATTTTGAACAATTATACGTCAACGGAAAGTATGCTATCCGGGCCCAGGCTCCAAATCATGGGTTTTATTTTCTGAAGGATGTTAACGAAACAGTTGTTTCGAAGGGAAATAGTAAGGTCCCTGATATGGCTGTTCAAACACTTAAGGTTTTTCCGGAAGCGGCAACCTATTTTGCAAAGTTTTTACCGACAGATTTTGATGATGCTGTTTTAACCTTGTATCATAAATGGGACAATACCCGAAAACGTGTGCTAGGATATAATGCCGATAGTTTGTCGGTATTTATTGCAGGTAAAGGAATGAAACCATGGAATAGTTTAGATAAAAAGACCCGTTTTAAGATAGAGAATTTCAAAGCTGCACTCGATACTGTAAATGAATGGTATTTAGAACGAAACGGCGATTTATATTACATACCATCTGATAATGAAAATCCAAATCAACTGCGAATTTACGCTCCTGTTACCGAACAGCTAGTTGTTTTGAGAGGCGATGGAGAATCTGTCCGTATGGTAAAAAATATCCGTTTTGAAAACCTGCGATTTGAGGTTACGGGCTATCGAATGCCACTTTGGGGCAATGAACCGGCACAGGCAGCATCGCCTGTTGGGGCAGCAATAATGGCTGACTTTGCTGTCAATATTGCTTTTGTAAACTGCGAAATTTCTCAAATAGGTACAAATGCAATATGGCTCCGTAAAGCTTGTTCAAATTGCGACATTCAGCATTGTTATATTCATGATTTAGGCGCTGGCGGAATTAAGATCGGAGATATACGTATTCCTGAAAATAAAACCGATTTGACAAATCATATTCGTGTTGATAACAACATAATTCGTGGTGGCGGAAGCGTATTTCCCTGTGCTGTTGGTGTTACTATATTTCAGGCTAGTGATAACAGTGTTACTCACAACGAAATTGCCGATTTTCGTTATTCCGGGATTTCGGTTGGCTGGGTCTGGGGTTATGACTATAGTCCGACCAAAAGGAATACAATAGAATTTAACCATATTCACCATTTGGGATGGGGTGAACTTTGCGATATGGGTGGAGTCTATTGTTTGGGTCAATCGGAAGGTACATCCGTCAGCAACAACGTTATTCATCATGTATATTCATTTGATTATGGCGGCTGGGGATTATATACCGATGAAGGTTCTACAGGTATCTTAATGGAAAACAACCTGGTGTATGCTTGTAAAAATTCAGGGTTTCATCAACACTATGGAAAAGAGAATACGATACGAAACAATATTTTTGCTGCTAACATTAAAGGACAGTTACAGGCGACAAGGGTTGAAGACCATCTCTCCTTCAGTTTTACAAATAATATTGTGTGGTTCAATTCGGGTAGTTTATTTGTGAGTAGATGGAACCAGGTCAAAATCAATTCAGATAAAAACTGTTATTGGGATACGAGAACTAAAGATGTGAGTTTTGATAAACTATCGTTTAAAGAATGGCAGGCTTCAGGGCACGATCGTAATTCGGTAATTGCTAATCCTGAATTTTCTAACCCCGAAACTTTTGACTTCAGAATAAAAAATAAGGCTTTACTCAGGAAAATTGGATTTCAAGCTTTCGATTATTCCAGGGCAGGAGTATATGGTACCCCTGAGTGGAAAGAATTAGCTGTGTTTGATCCGGCATTATCTCGCAAATATGATGAGAAAATTCAAAAGTTGGCAGGTAATTAATTGATTGTTTGATGTTTAATTTTCATTAGCGATTGGTGCTGGTAATTGTTTCCCGTTTTCGGTAGAAGAAAACAGGGAAACAATTTTTCTGTTTGAATCTGTAAGATTTTATTTGATATTTGCATCACTAATCTAAGGTAGAGTGTAGAGTGACGGAGCATTTAAAAAATCAAATTATCTGGGACAATTTTAGGCAGGGAAGCCGGGATGCGTTGGAATGGATATATGAAAATAATTATGCTTCATTGTTTCAATATGCAAGAAAATTTAGTAAGGATAGTGATTTAATAAAAGACCTTATACAGGAATTGTTTGTTGAGCTTATCGACTCAGGTTCACGTTTATCTACAACTAATAATATCAGGTTTTATTTATTAAAATCGTTGCGTAATAAGTTGTCGAAATTTTTCTCGAAAGACTTAAAGCTTTTAGGGCAACTGGATGATTTTACCATGTTTAATTTGGTTGACTCCATAGAGAATCAGCTGATTAAGGAAGAGGTTGAAGAGCAGATTCAAAATCAGATTTTGAATGCGTTAAAAAAACTATCAGCCAAACAACAGGAAATCATTTATTTGAGATTTTATAAAGGCTTGTCGTTTAATGAAATAGCTGAAATATTTGATGTTGAGATACAAACGGTTAGAAACTTGCTTAATAGGGCCATCAATTCACTAAAGGATGACTTCCAAAAAAGTAATATTACCAAAAGCTTGATATTTTTTCTTCTGGAGCTTAGTGTTTAGAAAAAAATGTTGATGCAGATAAAAATGTTCAGACTTTACTCTTTTTGATCTTGTGCAACATTCTGGTTATTAGATGTTCTCAAGATAAAACTCATATTCCCTGTTTTACAGCATAAAAATGAGGTAGTATAAATTTCCTTTCCATTTCATTACTTGTTAAAATGTTACTGTGATTAAAAAGAATGGATAGAGAATCAAAATACCAGGATTATACTGTTGAAGATTTTGTTCAGGACGACAGTTTCCGTAACTGGGTTGTTTCGCCATCGGCAGTGCTTAATAGTTACTGGATTGATTTTCAAAGTAAATATCCTGAAAAGAAATCGGCTATTGAGCTTGCACGCCAGATTGTTAAGTCGATAATAGTTATAGAAGAACCGCTGGATGAAATTGAATATCAGGCATCGCTAAGTTTTGTAAAGGATTATATCTCCAATAAAAACTTTAGGAAAAGTCTCGTATCAAAAATTACCGAAGTATGGAGCAAAGTTGCTGCGGTGATACTAATCCCGGTTTTGCTTGCTGGTATTTATTTTTATGCGAATTACCACTTTGTGAACCAAGATAGTGGTAATCTGATTCAATATATTGTCCCTGAAGGACAAAAGAGCAATTTGCTTTTAGCTGATGGCACAAAAGTTTGGCTTAATTCAGGAACAACATTAACCGTTGCGGCCAACGGATACAAAAATGTTCGAAAGGTTGTTTTAAGTGGAGAAGCTTATTTCGAAGTAGCTAAAAACAAAAGTGTGCCGTTCCTGGTTGAAACTAAGGATTTTACAATAAAAGTTTATGGTACCAGTTTTAATGTTTCGTCTTATAATTATCAAAAAACAAGTGAGGCTATACTAAAAGAAGGTGTAATTTCAGTTGTTTCAGGATCAGACGAAGAAATTAAAATGGTTCCAGGGCAACGACTGTTACTTAATGAAGAAAAGCGTTTTAATTTGTCGGAAGTTGATCCATCCCTTTATACCAGTTGGAAAGACAATGTATTGAAAATAGACAATGAAAAACTGGATGACCTAATTGTTCGCATGGAACATTGGTATGGCATTCGAATTTATGTTGATGATTTAGACCGAGTAAAGGATTTAAGGTACACTTTGACAATTAAAACTGAAAGTTTGAAAGAAATGCTCGAATTAATGAACTATGTCGTTCCATTTAAATACAAGATTGATGGAGAAAACATATATCTGAACTATAATTTAACTAATAACAAGCCTATGGAATAACCCATTGTCAATTAAAAAGCAGGAATATGTTCCACCATATCCCTGCAAGTAAGTTAACAAAATTTACCATTGTCGAATCTGGTAAATCAAGTATTAATTTTCAAAACAAAACTATGAAAAAAAATGAAGTCTTCCCAAAGGGAGAGAGGGGTTTTGTGCCTCTTGGTAAAATTTTAAAAATTATGAAAGTATTAAGCTTCGTCATGCTTGTGTTTGTGATGCATGTTTCTGCAAGATCTTATTCTCAAAATACAAAATTTAGCATGAGCTTGCAGAACGTTACAATAAAAAAAGTTCTTGGCAGAATTGAAGATCAATCGGAATACCGCTTTTTGTATAGCGATTCAAAGATTGATGTAGAAAAGTATGTTGATGTTGATTTTAATAACGAAACTGTTGAAAATATTCTTCAGAAGGTATTTACAGGAAGCAATGTGCAATTTAAAATTGTTGGAAGGCAAATTGTGTTATCAAACATTAATGAGAGTATTTCAGAACAGCAGAAAAAATCAATCTCGGGAAAAGTTACCGATAGTACAGGAGCATTGCTTCCCGGTGTTTCTGTGGTAATAAAAGGGACTACCAATGGTACAATTACTGATCAGAACGGGAAATATCAACTTGCCAATGTTGCCGACAATGCCATCTTGTCGTTCTCGTTTGTTGGAATGAAGACTCAGGATGTTGCAGTAAGTGGTTTGACAACAATTAATATTACACTTATTGAGGAGTCTGTTGGAATTGAAGAAGTTGTGGCTGTTGGATATGGCGTCCAGAAAAAATCTGATTTAACGGGTTCTATTGCTTCTGTTAAATCAGATGCTATCGAAAATTTACCGGTTCGTTCAATTACTGAAGCCTTACAAGGGCGTGTAGCTGGTGTGATGGTTAATAAAAGTAGTGGAAAGCCAGGTTCTTCTTCCGAAATTATCATTCGTGGTGTAGGTTCAATCAATGGACTGAATCCTATATTTATAATTGATGGTGTGAACAGGGGAAACAATGTTAATTATAATCCGAAAGATGTTGAATCGATAGAAATTATCAAAGATGCCAGTGCAGCTGCTATTTACGGGGCTCAGGCTGCTGGTGGGGTTGTGCTGATTACTACCAAAAAGGGCGTTTTAAATCAAAAAGCAGTAGTTGATGTTAGCAGTAATGTTGGGGTGAGACAAATTACCAAATCATACGATATGCTCGAAACTGTACCCTATATTAAGGCCAGGCAGGCTGTTGGAGATAATTATGCTTTGTGGAATGATCCTTCCAGTTTACCAAACACCAATTGGTTCGACGAAGTATTTCAAACAGGAGTTGAACAATCACATAATATTTCCATAAAGGGCGGTACTGAGAAAATTAGCTATTATGTATCTGGAGGTTATGAAAATGAAGAGGGTATTCAGAAAAACAATAAGTGGGAACGCTATTCAATTCGAGCTAACAGCGATTATAAATTAAATAAAAAATTCACTTTTGGTACCAGAATTTATGCAACTAAAATTCTGGAAAGACCTTATACTGTTGATATTCCCTGGAGAACATTGCCTTATATGGCTGTTTATAATGCTGATGGATCTTTTGCCAGTGTCCCCAAAGAAGTTGAATTCTCGGGTGGTAATCCCGTAGCGAATATTGCTTACGCTCATTTAAAAAATGGATCGGGAATGCTTGCCAGCGATTTGTATTTCGATTGGGAAATTCTTAATGGACTTCATTTTATCAATACTGGGTCAGCCGGACTTTCTGCTGGCTATAACGACAGTTTTACCCAGGCCGATAATCTGCGCAGAAGTGCAACCGCTGAATCATATACTAAATCTTCTTCTTATTCCGAATCGTATACATTAACCTCGACTTTGAATTATGCAAAAATCTTTGCCCGGAAGCATGATTTTAAAATAATGTTAGGATACGAAATCAAAAACTCAAATAGTTCAAGCTTGTCAGCAACTGCAAACTCTTTCCCGGTACCTGTTGCCGAATCATTTGCTCTTTCAACCAATACCAATAAAACAGCTTCCGGAAGTTTGGGATATGGCAGATTTCTTTCACAGTTTGGCCGAATCAATTACGCATATAACAATCGATATCTGTTGACGGCAAATATTCGTCGCGACGGATCTCCAAAATTTGGCCCCAAAAACCGTTGGGGAGTTTTCCCTTCAGTGTCAGTTGGCTGGAAACTTAACGAGGAACCATTTTTCAAGACTCTTGGTGCTGGTTGGGTAACTGCGGTTAAACCACGTTTGAGCTGGGGTATATTGGGTAATGATGCTGCCTTATCCGATTTTTCTTATGTGAATTCGTATAAAACAGTAACCCTTCATTCGTTTGACGAAGTAAATTCGGTTGCAGGCTATAACTCGATTAAAGTAGTAAACGAGGATATTAAATGGGAAGAAATCCATACCATTAATGGTGGTATCGATTTATCGTTGTTTAACAGTAAACTTTCAGTCTCGGCTGAATATTATGATCGTAAAACAAAGGATATGATTTATAACCTTCCCATTCCATGGTCGGCTGGTATTGGCGAAAACAATAATACAACCAGTACAATGCCTGTAAACATTGGTAGTATCGATAATAAAGGATGGGAATTTAGTGCAACTTACAGAGACAAGGCTGGTGATTTTAATTACAGTATCTCTGCCAACATATCGCATAACACCAATAAAGTAATAAACCTGGGATTACCTACTGCTTATATTTACAGCGGAACAGGATCATATCCGTTCTCTGGAACTTCTCCATTTAAAACAGTCAACGGACAGCCGGTTGGTAAAATATACGGTTTCAAAACCAGTGGGTTAATTAAAGATCAGGCACAAATTGATGCCCTAAACCAGAATGCCAAAGCTAAGTACACTGCATCAACCGGGAAAGATGCGTCGAGTATCTATTATTTCAAGAAACTTACTGGTCCTGGCGACCTTTTGTTTACCGATATTGATGGTGACGGACGTATTACTGATTCTGACCGCACTTTCATAGGCAACCCGTGGCCTAAATTACAGTATGGTGCAAATATTTATGTGGATTGGAAAAATATTGACCTGACTATTGACCTCGTTGGTGTTTACGGATTAGATGTGTTTAACTGCGTGAAATCGAACGAACAAAGCTTTGCGCAAGACTATCAGTCGACAAATAAAATATTCAATTCTTCATTTTCTTTTGATAACGGATTGACTGATCAGCCTGCTATTGGACGAATTGATCCGTCAACAAATAAATTTGTTAAGGATCCGAACCTGAACTATTCCAGTTATTCCGATTATTTTGTTGAAGACGGTTCGTACCTGAAGGTGAAAAATATTTGTATTGGATATACTTTACCCAAAGGATTACTGTCTCAATTTAAGATTGATAAAGTGAGAATATACGTGAGCGGACAAAACCTGTTTACATTCACTAAATTCACTGGTCTTGATCCTGAGTTCTCGAATGATGTGAAGAACCATGGATTATATACACAAAGCACCTATCCGCAAACGAAGCTTTATTCAATCGGATTTGATTTAAGCTTTTAAATAAGAGGATAACCATTAAAACTTTTTAAAATGAAGAATATAGTTAATAAAATAAAATATTACTTACTTATCACTTTTGTTTTGATGAGTACAGTTAGGTGTAAGGATTCCTACTTAGACCTGAATGATCCAAGTACTATTTCAGAATCAAGTTTTCCTACAACATTAAATCACGTAAGCTTGTTAGTTGCTTCGGTATATGGAGTACAGCACCATTGGGGTTTTTATGGCCACTACTGGTTAGGTTATGGCGTATATTGTCTCGATCATACAATTGATTTACAATGGCGTGGTGATGATTCGTGGATTGGGATATGTACTGGTTTGGCCCAGGCAACCGATGGAAAACTTCAATCGCAATGGAAAGCTCTTTATCGTGGAATTTATTATGCCAATAGCGCTTTGGAAGGGATTGCCTATTACAGGACTATTGCACCTTCTTCCGAAAAAGCAAGTCTTGATTATTATGAAGGAGAAGTAATTTTCCTTAGGGGATATTATTTGTGGCATTTACTTTCGTTTTATGGCCAACCCAATTTAGACGGAATGGGTGTGCCAATTATAAAAACAGTTCCAAGTTCCATCGAGAGTATGTCGGTTCCACGAGCTTCTACAAAAGATACTTATCAGGCTATTATTAACGATTTTAAAAAGGCTGCAACTCTTTTAAAGGGTCAAGCTGATAACCACAGGGCAACAGAATGGTCGGCTAAAGCTGCTTTAGCAAAAACCTACCTGTTTGCTGAAAAAAATGATAGCGCTAAAATTTATCTTGAAGACTGTATTAACAACAGTGGTAAATCACTGGTTTCGTTCAATGCTTATAAAAATATGTTTAACGGGAATACCTCCTACGAATACAATTCTGAATCATTCTATGAAATTGGAAATCTTGCTGATCCTGTAAACGGAAATGCCTATGGAAGTCCAATGACTGGTAGTTCTACTTCCATTTTGTATTCTCATTTTTATGTTGGAGCCGATGGTTCGCGTTTAGCAACAAGTTATAGTAACCAATATATGCACGATAAAAACCTTACCCGGTTTGGTTACAACGATGCCCCACCACTCACTCAACTCGAAGTTAATAATGGAGTTTATTCATTAAAAGCATCTTATGTGGCTCAGCAGAAAGAGCGCCGGGCTCAGGCCGGAAAACAAGCTGATGGCCCTGACCCAAGGCTTTGGGTTGGCGCAATGCAGCCATTGTTCGATTCGGTTAAAGTATCTGGGGTTTACCGTAAAGTAGCTCAATCAGAATTTGGTAAATGGTATGTAATGGATCCGGCTACCTTAAACGATGCAAATACATTTTATGGATGGCCTGTACGTAAATACCAGTTCTTAGATGGACTAATGACCGAAACAAGGAACGTTGCAGGTTACAATTTCTATTTTATCCGGTTACCCGATATTTACCTGATGTATGCCGAAATTTTAAAGAGTACAAATCCGACCCTGGCTCTTGAATACATCAACAAAGTGCATCGCAGGGCTTATGGTTACGATCCGAATAGTGCGTCTCCGATTGACTATAAAACGCTGACCGATAGGACAAAAACCTCAACAGATGATCACCTGGCCAATAATCCGCTTTTGTATGAACGCTGGGCCGAATTTTTTGGTGAAGCCCGATGGTGGGAAGATGTACGCCGTTTAAAATTAGGTCCTGTGGAATCGGCCTTCTATAAACAAGTAGCAGGTGGAAAGGGTAAAATAACCTGGCGAGATGAACACTATGCTATGCCTATCCCTTCAATCGAATTTGAATCGAACACCGATACAGGTATGAAACAAAATCCTGGATATTAATTTATACTTAAACCAACTATTAACCTGATTTGAAAGAGATCAGCCTCTGTATGGAGGCTGATCTTCAATTAAATGAAGTGCCGGTTTATTCTTATTGCCCCTTCCCGGATTTACTGCTCCAGGTATTGTTACCCCCCCCGGATATCATATAAAAATCAAAGTAAACGATGAGCAAGCAATTGGTTGTGCTGATTCACTTCTTTTTTGTTGTGAATGTTTTATTTAGTCAGGATAAAAATATTATTTCACTGGCAGGGAAATGGCGTTTTGCCCCCGATCCTATGTCAATCGGGTTGGCAGAAAAGTGGTATTTAAAGGAATTGCCTCAGACGGCTGATTTATTTCCCAATGGTGCCGAAATGCTAACCAGCGATTGGATTAACCTGCCAGGAAGCACCGATGAATCTAAAATTGGTTATCCTTCAGTTTCTGTAATACAAGTAAAACCAGAAAACGAAAAGACAAGACCATACAGAGGTGCTTACTGGATACAACGGAAAGTTGCAATTCCTGCGAAATGGAAAGGAAATCCTGTTTTTATTAAGATAAACCAGTTGCCGGAAAAAAGTAAAATATACTGGGATATGGAATTAACTGGTGAGTTTAATGGTGGATTGAATGATGGTAGATTCGAAATTCGAAGACCGATTTCTACTGAAAAAGAACATCTGCTTACCATATTTGCCGGAGAACCTAAAGCAAATGACGATAATGGTATTACTGAGCTTGCCCTGCTTTGTGGTTCCGAACAATTGTCGCTAAACGGGAAGTGGAAACTGGCATTGGATGTTTGGAATAAAGGAGGAAAAAGTTCGTGGTATAAAAGCAGTTGGGACAAAAGGGAATTGCCTGGTGTTGATGAATTACACACATATTATGAAACCTATTTCCGTGGAACCGATTATACAATCAGCGAGTGGATAGATATACCCGGAAGTCCTTCCAGCGAAAATATAGGTACAAACATGGCCATATCAAAAAGTATTACCGGTGGATTGGAACGCCGGATTATTTATGACGATCCGTTTTGGATACAAAAGGAAATTACCTTACCCGCAGACTGGCAGGGAAAAACAATTGAGTTTAAAATGGAGAAACTTTTGGGTCTTGGCATGGTGTTTTGGGATGGAAAACTTGTAGGTGAACGACATGGGTACGATGTTCCTCAGCAGTTTGAAATCGATTCGTCGCTAACAGGGTTGAGTAAGCACTGTATTACTGTTTATACAAATAAACGAGACCAGGAATACCCACAGCGGGGGCACGGGGTTGTAAACGAAAACGGGGTTGGATGGACTGGCATTATCGGAAAAATTGAACTTCGTGCAGAGGCAGATGTATGCTTGAAAAATATCCAGGTTTATCCAGATGTTACGAATAATTTAGTGACATTAAATGTTGATATTCAGGAAAATAAAAAGAAAAATAACGAGGTTGAACTAACTTTTTTTATTCGGGAGAAGAGTAAGGATAAACCTTTTCAAAAGCTAAAAACCGTTATACTCAGAAACGGTGAAACCAGCCTTCGTAATTTTACAAATAAAGCAAAACTCTGGAGCGAATTTCATCCGGATTTGTATGAAATAAAGACCGAGTTAAAATGTGGATCAATTAAAGATGAAGCGCTTGTAACGTTTGGAATGCGCGATTTTATTGCCCGCGGACAACACTTTTTTTTAAATGGAAATGAAATTTTTTTGAGAGGGGCGCAGCAGGATGGTACTTCGCCAATCAAAGGTTATACTCCAATGGACAAAGAATATTGGAATAAAATAATGGCACAGTCCAAAGCCTATGGATTAAACCATCTTCGTTGCCATACATGGTGCCCACCCGAAGCGGCGTTTGTTGCTGCCGACGAATATGGCATTATCCTTCAGGTTGAATTGCCCAGTTACGGACCAGAATATAAGGAGCTGACCCGTATAATCGACCATTTTGGGAATCATCCTTCTTTTTGTCTGCTGTCTCTTGGTAATGAATTGTTTAATCACGATGAAAATTCAAAAAAAGCAATTAACGATGCCCGCAAGCACGATGCCCGCCATTTATATACCTGCACATCTAATCCGGTAGCGAACAATTGCGACGATGATTTCTTTGTTTCGGCCTGGGGTTGGGGAACCGATTCGATTGTTGACACCTATCCTGAAAAAATTAATATTGGTGGAAAGCCAATCGTGGGCATAGTTTGGTCGGGTGGAGATGGGGTATCAACTACGCGATTCAATACGCAACTGCCCGAAACACAATTTGATTACCGTGAGGAAGTTAAGCAATCGCCTGTGCCGGTTATTTCGCACGAAGCCGGGCAATGGGCTATGTTTCCTGATTTAGATGCTATCGGTAAATATTCGGGTACGCTTAGAAATTCTAATTACGAAAGGATAAAGCTTAGGCTCGAAAAACGTGGAATGTTGAGCCAGGCTCACGATTTTGCACTGGCTTCTGGTAAATTTTCGGCATTACTTTACAAAGAAGAAATTGAATCGGCCTTGCGTACACCCAACCTTGCAGGAATAAATTTGTTGGGAATAAATGATTTTCAGGGACAAAACCTTGCTGTGGTGGGTGTTTTAGACGAATTCTGGGATTCGAAAAATCTGGTAAATGCCAATATTCACAGCCAATATTGCAATGCTATTGTTCCTTTGGCGCTGATGGAAAAAAGAATTTGGAGACAAAATGAGATATTCAATGCTCAAATAGAACTGGCGCATTATGGCGAAACCGACTTGTTCAATGTTTGTCCTCGCTGGCAAATTACTTCGGCTGATGGTAAAATAATGATCGAAGGGATGCTCGCTCAACAAGACCTTTCTCATGGGGAATTAAAGTCGCTGGGCAAAATATCGTTTCAGGCTAATAAATTAAAGGCTCCGCAGAAATACATTCTGACTGTTGATATTGATCAGAATAAAATAAAAAACAGCTGGGACTTTTGGGTTTATTCGTCTGATTTAACAATAGACAGAGGTAAGGTTTTGATTTTAAATTCGTGGGGAAAAGAAGCTAAAAGCGCACTGGAATCAGGGAAAAATGTTTTATTGATTCCAAACGTAAAATCGTTGACTGACGGTTATCGCGAAAACTGTTTCACTCCGGTTTTCTGGAATTCAATATTTAAATGGATGCAAAAGGCTCATACCCTTGGTGTTTTATGCGATCCTGCTTCACGTGTTTTCAGCCAGTTTCCTACTGAAAATTATTCCAACTGGCAGTGGTGGGATATAGCCATGAATTCGAATGCAATGTGCCTGAATAAATTTCCGCAACAGTTAAAACCACTTATTCAGGTTATTGATACTTACGCTATTAATGATAAACTGGCTTATTTGTGGGAATGCAAAATTGGGAAAGGGAAACTGGTTGTTTCGACCATTAATTTTAGTGAGAAAACTGACAAACGCCCAGCGTGTACTCAATTGTACAAAAGTGTACTGAATTATATGAATAGCAATGAGTTTAATCCTAAAGATGAGCTTAGTATGCAGTTTTTGGATAATCTTTTTAAATGAAATAGCCATATCACCTCAGGCGAGATAAACTGAGTCACCATGAGTTGGTTTATCTGCTTGTCGGCCAAACAGGGAGTGAATGCCTTAAAAGTATGGCAATAAATAGTTTTCGTTAATAAACCTAAACCTAAATATATGAATACCAGATTATTTACATCCTTTTTGTTGCTGATGTGTTATTTTCAGTTGACATCAGCTCAGGATAAACGTCCTCCGTATCAATACCCTGACGATCCGCAAGTTTTGCAAAAAATTAGAGACTGGCAAGACTTAAAATTTGGCTTGTTTATGCACTGGGGAACATACAGCCAATGGGGTATCGTAGAGTCATGGTCGCTTTGTCCCGAAGATAGGCCATTTACTTCTGTTCGTCCATCAGGAAAAAGCTACTCCGAGTATGTTAAAGATTACGAAAATCTGAAAACTACATTTAATCCCGTAAAATTCGATCCTGATAAATGGGCCAATGCAGCTCAGTATGCAGGGATGAAATATGTTGTTTTTACAACGAAACACCACGACGGGTTTAACATGTTTGATACCCGGCAAACCGATTATAAGATCACCAGCAAATCCTGTCCGTTCAGCTTAAATCCCAAAGCTAATGTTGCTAAAGAAATATTTGATGCTTTCAGGAAGAAAAACTTTATGGCTGGGGCTTATTATTCCATTTCCGACTGGAATAATAAGGATTTTTGGTGGGATTATTTTCCTCCTTTCGATCGTCATATCAATTACTCTCCGGAAAAGTATCCCGAAAAATGGCAACGGTTGAATGATTTTATATACAATCAGTTGAACGAATTGACCAATGGCGATTATGGAAAACTCGATATGCTGTGGTTTGACCTTTGTGGTGTTTCCAAAGAAAAAAAAGTGGATTGGCCCCGGTTTGCAAAAATGATAAGGAATAACCAACCTGGAATTATGATGGTTGCCCGAGGCTCAAACGATCAATACGAAAATTACAGGACTCCTGAACAGGAAACTCCCGACCAGGTGCTTGATTATCCGTGGGAAACCTGCATGACAATGGGCGATAGCTGGTCGTATAAACCTCACGACAAGTATAAATCGACTTACCAGCTAGTTCAGTTGTTGGTTAAAATCGTATCGAGGGGCGGTAACTTTTTACTTAATATTGGTCCGGGCCCCGATGGCGATTTTGACCCGGTTGCTTATGACCGTTTAAAAGCAATTGGCGATTGGATGCAAGTGAACGGTGAAGCTATTTATGGTACAAAACCAGTAAAACCATTTCATGAAACGAAAATGGTTTTTACTCAAAAACAAAACTACATCTATGCTTTTTATCTGCCCGACGAAGATGAGAAAAATATTCCTGGAAAGGTTAATATCAATTTGTTACAGCCGGTTAAAGGAAGTCGGATATTTTTGCTGGGTTACAATAATCCGCTGAAATGGGAAGTCAACGGGAAAGGAATATTAATCGATATTCCAAAAGCTGTGCAAAAAAAACCAGTGTGTCAGAATGCCTGGACATTTAAGCTCCAGGTACAGTAATCATCTAATTAATACAAAAATGAAATTTTTAAAGCTACCAATCATTTTGCTGTTGCTTGTATGTGTTACGAATTTATCGGCTGCAGTTAAACTTCCAAATATATTCACGAGTAACATGGTTCTTCAGCGAGATAAACCTATAAAAATTTGGGGTTTAGCCGAAAAAGGAGAATCGGTGACTGTTAAATTTTACGGACAACAGCTCAAAACTACTGCCAGCAAAAACGGTAGTTGGATGGTTGTATTGAAACCTATGGCATTTGGCGGTCCTTTTGATCTCATTGTTCAGGGGAAAAGAAATGAAGTAATTCTGAAAAATATATTGATAGGTGATGTTTGGATTTGCAGCGGGCAATCAAATATGGGAATGTCGGTCAACGGTTCTCTTAATGCTCCGTTTGAAATAGCTGCAGCCAACTTCCCAAATATAAGGTTATTGACTGTTTCAGCCGACATTAGTAATAAAACACAAACAGATGTACCTGAAAGCCAATGGCAGATATGTTCGCCGCAAACAATTGGAAATTTTTCGGCAGCAGCCTATTTTTTTGGACGCGACCTTCACCGTGATCTGAATATTCCTATTGGATTGATTAACTCATCAGTTGGTGGAACAAATATCGAAGCCTGGATGAGCAATGAGTCGATCAGGAATTATCCTGAATATACTGAGAAAATTGAACAATCGCTTTCTCCTGGGTTTGAAGAGCAGATTAATAAAAGCCTGAAAGCAAATTCGGATTGGCGAGTAGCTATGGATCAAGATAAAAAAAATTTCCCGGAATGGATTAAAGAAGGAAAGTTACTTGGAGGAAACGATAGAATGGAGCTGCCACAACGCTGGGAAGATAAGTTGATGCCGGGCATTGACGGAATCGTCTGGTTTCAGAAGGAAATTGTTTTGTCAGAAGAGGAAGCAAGTGAAGATATTGTGGTAAACCTTTGTCTGGTTGACGATGGTGAAGAAACCTATTGGAACGGTTCTTTGATTGGGGCTACTGATGGTTACAATAAGCCCCGAAATTATAAGTTGGATAAAAGAATTGCCAAACCCGGGAGAAATATAATATCAATAAAAGTAACTGATAGTGGAGGAAGCGGTGGAATACGAGGTAAAGCTGAGGATTTTTTTTATCAGGTGAAAGATAAAAAGTATTCGTTGTGCGGCGAATGGTTCTACAAACCGTGGATTGTGAAAGATTCCCGATTAGATATTAGTGCCAACAATTTCCCTTCGCTGTTATATAATTCCAAGATTAATCCGCTCACTCAACTACCTGTTAAAGGTGTTATATGGTACCAGGGCGAATCGAATGTTAGTAATGCTTATCGCTACCGCGATCTCCTGAAATCGATGATCACCGACTGGAGGTCCAAATGGGGACTGGGGAATTTCCCTTTTCTGGTCGTTCAACTGGCAAATTGTGGCAAAACGCCAGATGGGCCAGCGGATAGCGAGTGGGCCAAACTTCGTGAAGCACAATCGATGGCTTTGGAGCTGCCTAAAACAGGTATGGCCGTTGCAATAGATATTGGAGAGGCCGACGATATTCATCCTAAAAACAAACAGGAGGTTGGACGCCGTTTGGCTCTGGCTGCACTTAAAGTGGCCTACAACAAAGATTTGGTTTATTCCGGTCCCGTATACAAATCGATGGAAGTGGATGAAGACAGGATTCTGTTATCATTCAATAACATAGGTTCGGGTTTAAAATGCTGTGATAAATATGGTTACCTGAAAGGTTTTTGCATTGCAGGGAAAGACCAGAAATTTGTTTGGGCAAAAGCTTTTGTCGAAGGGGATAAGGTTGTTGTTTATTCACCTCTACTGAAAAATCCAGTCGCAGTACGCTATGGATGGGCTGACAATCCGGGAGATGTTAATCTTTTCAATAATGAAGGATTACCTGCCTCGCCGTTCCGCACGGATAACTGGAAATAAATTTTGCAAACGGATACGATTTAACTTTGAGAAATATATGAAAAAATCAGGATTATTTCTGATGCTGGTTAGTTTGGTTTGCGGTTGTTTTGCCCAAAACAAAAAACTAACCGCCTATGTAAATCCATTTATTGGGACTATTTTCGAGGGACATGTTTATCCAGGCGCAACACTTCCGTTTGGTATGGTACAATTGAGCCCTGATAATGGACTGACAGAAAAAGATAAATATGAAGGCTATTGTGCAGGGTATTCCTATACAAAAAATATACTGAAAGGATTTAGTCATACCCATTTAAGTGGAACTGGCCGGCCTGCTTTGGGCGATGTTTCTTTATTGCCAATGACTGGCCAAAAACCTTCGGCGGATGATATCAGAAGCGAGATTTCGCACCAGGAAGAATCTGCCAGCCCTGGTTATTACTCAGTAATGCTCAAAAGCTTTGGAATTAAAGCCGAATTAACAACATCACTGCATTGCGGTTTTCATCGGTACACATTTTCTGAAAGTAACCAATCGCTGATCCGATTTGATCTTACAGGTGGTGTTGGCGATGATATTGCCGAAGATTGCCAGTTTAAGAAGATCAATTCCACCACATTTGTTGGCTATCGAGTATCAAGATCGTCATTTTCGAAAGGACGGCATATTTATTTTGCCGCTGAAATCAGTAAGCCGGTCACCCATATTGTATGTTTCAGAAACGGACAACAGAACGAGTTGGTTGATGAAGTGCAAGGCGCCGATATTAAAGTCTGTCTCATTTTCCCATCAGCAAAAAACGAACAGGTTATGGTAAAAGTAGCTTTAAGTACAGCCAATACCGAAGGTGCTTTAGCAGGATTAAAAGAAGTCAAAGGCTGGAATTTTGATGATGTCAGAAAACATGCTGATGATATTTGGGAAGCAGAATTGAAAAGAATTGAAATTACATCGGACAATGAAGAATTTAAATCGATTTTTTATACGGCGCTTTACCGTACTTACCTGGCTCCTTTTCGTATCGACGATGCGTTAGGTAAATACAGGGGTATTGATAAGCAAATTGTAAGGGATGGTAAAAACCTATATACCATGCATTCGCTTTGGGATACCTACAGAGCTGCAAATCCCTTGTTAACATTGACGCAGTCGGATAGGGTTCCTGATATAATCAATTCATTCCTGGAGTTTTACAGGCAATACGGTTTGCTCCCGGTTTGGGATTTGTATTTTACCGAAACGAACGATATGAAAGGGTATCATGCCATTCCGGTTGTGGCCGATGCCATTTTAAAAGGAATTAAAGGTTTCGATTACAACGAGGCGTTTATAGCTATGAAAGCCAGTGCCAATCAAAACATAAGAGGAACCGACTGGTATAGGAAACTAGGGTACGTACCCTTCGAAAAAGACGATGGAAGTGTGACTTCAACTCTCGAATATGCTTACGATGATTGGTGTATTGCCCAGGTTGCGAAAAAACTGGGCTGTATCAGTGATTACCATGTTTTTATGCAAAGAAGCAACAATTGGAAAAATCTTTTCGATCAGTCTCTTTTGTTTGTAAGGCCCAAAGATGCAAATGGCAATTGGATAACTCCTTTTGATCCTTATAACGAACGATTTGGAAAAATTAGGGCATTTGCTGAAGGAAACGCCTGGCAATACACATGGTATGTCCCTCATGACGTGTATGGACTAATGGATAAGTTTGGTTCGGACAAACGATTTGTTCAAAGGCTCGATTCGTTGTTTACACTTACTCCACCCAATAATCAGGCGATATTTAAATACGATGGGTATATTGGCCTGATGTGGCATGGAAATGAGCCTTGCCACCACATTGCTTATCTATACAATTATGCAGGTATGCCTTGGAAAACAGCAGAAAAAGTAAAGCAGATTTGCGCCTTTTATCTCAACAAACCCAAGGGATTGTGTGGAAATGACGATTGTGGGCAAACCAGTGCCTGGTATGTATGGAGCGCCATAGGCTTTTACCCGGTTAACCCAGCCAATGGTCAGTATGTAATTGGCACACCTATGGCAAAAAAAACAGTGATAAACCTGCAAAACGGACGTCGTTTTACCATAGTAGCCGAAGGGTTAAGCAATAGCAATATTTATATTCAAAAGGCAACGCTCAACGGGCACTCTTACAGCAAATCATTTATTAATCATACTGATATTGTAAAAGGAGGAGAATTGGTATTTTTTATGGGAAATAAACCTTCAGGTACGTGGGGAACCAGTAAAGAGGATTTCCCAAATTGATAAATGAAATAGCCATCTCGCCTAAGACGAGACAAACCAAAAATGAATAAATGGCTATTCGCTTCGCGGATTTCATTTCATGGATTTTCGCTTCAATTCGCAAGCTCAATTCCATGCGTTGGATTGTTCGACTAAAAGAAAATGTTAATACGCAGATTTTAAGGCGTTAAACAAAAATTTATACATGAAAACGATATAAAAACCATTAAAGATTAATGGAAATGAGACTTAGATGTTATTTGAAGAGTAAAATTATCTTTGGCATATTTGTTGCTTTTTGTTACTTATTCTTCGGTTTTCGGACAAAATCCGGAACAATTTCCGATCCATTTGTGCCTTACCTTATCCAAAAAGCTCCTGAAATTCTAAAAGATTTAGGAGAAGAAATTTCAGGTGATGTTCGCGTCAGAAAACTGATTTTTAAATCGTTCAACTACCAGGATAGTAATGAGGTAAAACAAGCGGAGATTTTTGCTGCAATAGTCAGGCCCGAAAAACCTGGTACATATCCGGGGTTACTTGTTTTGCATGGTGGTGGTGGAAGTGCTGAAATTGACAAGGCAAAAAAATGGGCTGCCTGTGGATATGTTGTTGTGGTACTAGATGAACCAGGGGTAGCTAATCCCGATAAAATTCCGTTTTCAACTGGTCCCTGGTCGAAATATAAATATGGCGAAAACCGTTTTGTTGTGAAACCATCTTTATTTTCCAGTACAATTTTCAGTGCAGTTCTAGCTTCGGTTCAAGGATTATGTTTGCTTTACTCACAGCCTGATGTAATTAAGGGTAAGATCGGGATAGTTGGAATTTCATGGGGCGGTTACCTAACAACCATTGTAAGCGGACTCGAAAATAATCTGGTGAAAGCTTCTTTCTCGGTTTACGGTTCAGGCTTTTACGATAAGGGCTCTGTTTTTTTTAATGAACTTGATAAAATGGAACCCGAAGATCGGGCAATCTGGTTAAAATACTTTGATGCTGGTCGTCGCGCAGCTAACATTAAAACTCCGTTTTTTATAGCTGCCGCTGCTAACGACAATTGGTTTTATCCTCCGTCAGTAATCTCAACACTAAAGAATATCAAAGGCCCTGCGAATCATTTGTTTTCACCTAACTGTTCGCATAAAATTGATTTACCTGGTGGAACCCTCGATCCCGAACCGGAGCAACCCGGCTGGCTTTCAATGGAAAAAGTATATTTCGATTATTACCTGAAAAATATAGGGCAGCCATTACCTGTAATCAAACGAATTAAAGCAGAAAGGCAGATGTCGGGCGATTGGCTTGTCCGTTTTCGTATAAGCAGCAAAACAACCATAGCTGTAGCTCAACTGAATTACAGTGAGATTGGCGTTGAGTGGACTAAACGAAAGTGGAAAACAATTGAAGCTAAATCACTAAACGACGGATGGTATGAAGCCCATATTTCTTCTTCAGAAATTCGAAAAACGTTTGAATGTTTTGCCTCCATATCCGATACTCGCCCGGTTACTGTTTCAAGCTACCTCGTATTGTGTGATATTGATTGATAGCTTTTGTAATATGTTTAATATTAATATTTAACGAATGAAAATGTGACCTTAATAATTTAATTTTTAACCTAATGAACCAAAACCTTTTATTTAAATTATCTTTTTTCTGCTGATTTTCTTTTTTGTTCTTACTAAAGCTTCAGCCCAGGAATCAGTAGACTCCCGAAAAAGGCACCGGAAACAGGCGCAAGCTTGAAATCTGTCTTCAAAGCCTGGTACAAATGGGCAACGAAATGGAAAAAACGTGTGGTAATAATTTCCCTTTCTTAAAAGCTTCTCTATTCAGTGAATATGTCGATCAAATAAGAAATGGGTTAGCCAAAAATCAGAATAATTTGAAATATTCTGATTTACGACGATGTACAAAGATTTATATGAAATAGCTAGGTATGCTGAAACACGCACAAACTGAAGATAAATTGACTAAGTGAAGATTATATGATTGATATTTAATAAATTAATAAAGATATTTACTTATGAAAACATATACGATATTTCTCCTGATATTTGTTCTGTTATGGTTAACCGGAACCCGCGTTCAATCACAAATTACTGGTACAAACCCCGTGATTTTTAATTCAACTGAAACGATAAATCCGGGAGAAACAATAACGTTACAGGGATCGTCGTTTGGAACCGATCCGCAGGTTTGGTTTGCCTTGGTTAAAGGCAATGAAAAAGTACCTGAGCCCCAACTACAGCTAAAAGTGCTCACGCATTCCAATATGTTTGCAGCAGCGCAAATTCCGGAGAATACTATTGTTGGTTTGTATGCCATTTGGGTGAAGAATGGAACCCAACTAAGCAAACCTGTATTTATAAACAAAGCCAGAACAATGACTTCGGAATTTGACCAGGTTATGCCCGGGACCAAATTTCGATTGTTTGGTCGCAACCTACAACTTAAAGGAAGTACGCCAATTGTCAGATTCTTTTCTTCTGTCAGAGGTAAGTTGTTGAATACCAAAATTATACATGCCGATGCTTATACTCTTGAACTGGAAGCGCCACAAGAATTAGAGCCTGGAATAAGTTATTCGCTGGTAGTAAGCAATGGCGCCGGAGGAAAATATGGTGAATCGAAGTTTGATGAAACTATTGATGTATTGAAAACTGTTCCCGATCATTTCCTGCTTGGGGTTCCATGGATAGGAGATTTCAACTTTTCGAACAATAGTTACAATGTAAAGAACGACAGGCGTTTGATACAACACGCTAAAGGCGACGGAATTTCAAACGATAGGGCCGCCATTCAGGAAGCAATTGATAAAGCTGCCGCAGATGGTGGTGGAGTAGTTTATCTTCCCAAGGGAAATTATAAGATTGAATATACTTCAGGCTCGGGAATAACAATGAAGTCGAAGGTTTTACTAAAAGGCGACGGCAAGGATATGACCTTTGTAAAATATGGCTATGGAAAACCATTTTCAACCGAACGGGTAAAAGCTGCTTACGGGTGGACTTTGGGATGGCCCGATAGCCGTACTGAAGGGATGGGGCTAGTTTTTCAGGGATACATAAGCGCCAGCGGTTTGATTGATATTTCGTTTGTGAATGTAAATGAAAGTGGCTCTTTTCTTCATACCATTAAAAATATGCCGGAAGGTGGATCGAAAATAGTAATAAAAAATTGCGGATTTAATTTCAGTACAGGCTGGGGCCTGGCTATGGTTAATGTGGATAAACTATTGATTGCCGGATGCCAGTTTAATAATGAATCGACTGATGTGCGTGGAATTAACGCTCCGACAAGAACATGGCCTTTAGATATAAAAAATTCGCATAACGCTATTATTGCCAACAATATATTCAATTATAATGCGGGGCGGTTTGGAGCTAACGGATGTCACCATATCCTGTACGAAAACAATACTTTTTTACGAAATGGCGATCATCAGTCTAAAGGGGAAACCGGAGGTATTAATTTTGATTACGTGACGGATATGATTATTTTGAATAACTCATTTTTGGTTAAAGGTATGCCCATACGACCTGGAAATCAAGGAGAAACTATTCTTAGTCAAGGAGGCGATCCTAACCAGATGAATGTTGGGATTGTTTCGGCAGCAACAGATACGACAATTACAGATCGCACCAAAGAATGGCAGGACTTTACAGATAGGGTAAGTACCTCATGGCAATATGCAGTGCATCCGACCAATTATACAATAGCCGTTGTAAGCGGTAAAGGTGCCGGACAGTGGAGAACTATAATCAGTAATAACGATACTCTGCTTACAGTTAATCGTTCGTGGGATGTAATTCCGGAGGCAGGCAGTAAATATGTGATTACCCAGTGGTCGGCATACCAGACATTAGTCAGAGGTAATATTTTGAAAGATAATCACCAGGGAATCATGTTTTATTGTGGAGGCGCCGACGTGTCAATTGTTGAAAATAAATTGGTTAATTCCGGCGGGATTTATCTGCGTGCCGATCAACGCCTGGCCCAAAAAAGATATAACCTGTTATGGAATACGTTTGTTGCAGATAATGAAGTAATTGATGCTGATGGACGTCGTGCTGCTTTTGTATCGATGTTGCTGGCCCAAAACAAAGATGAAAAACTGCTGGGTATAGGTTGCCTGGGGTTGGAAGTTCGTCGGAATACAATTCAG
Source organism: uncultured Prolixibacteraceae bacterium (assembly GCA_937915865.1). Classification (GTDB taxonomy): domain Bacteria; phylum Bacteroidota; class Bacteroidia; order Bacteroidales; family Prolixibacteraceae; genus Aquipluma. The sequence continues at coordinate 96,210 of CALGIG010000053.1, forward strand.
GCATTTGTACCCAATGTTAATGTTAGTGCAATTCGTTACGAAGGTTTTCTGAATTGTCAAAACGATGCCATGATTAAAAGTACGGCGTTCGACCCGGCTACGCCTGGTATATTAGGCTCTGTTTTCGAAAATAATAGGGCCATTGATACCGAAAATGCTTTTGTAACAGGACTGGGAGCACAGCACACGATAATACTTCGGAATAAAACAGAGAATATAAAAAGGTTTCTGTTTAATATGGAAAACGAACAATACCATATTGGTTCACAATTTACTATTACAGATCAGAAATAGAAAAACATAAAACCTGATACAAATGAAGACACAATTTATTATTAATTTACTTTTTATTAATTTGCTTCTTAATGCACCAATGTTGTATGCACAGGTAAATCCTTATTCGCAGGAAAGCGCTGAACAAAAAGCATTTCAGGCCTATTTGCAGAAAAATCCTGTTTCAGTTAAAATGGTAGAACCAGCTCCGGCTGAAAACGAAGAATATTTTGGAGCCAGATTGATCCGTTCGGCCACTTTATTGGCAACTAGTTGTGCCGAACGTCGTTGGCCGGTGAAGGTACTCATTTACGGTCAATCCATTACCGGGAGCAAAAGCTTTACCGAAAATATCCAGACTTACCTGACTGAAAAATTTCCTTATGCCAACGTGACGGTTGAAAACAGGTCGATTGGGGGCTTTGGCGGAGAGCAACTTATCCGCACCGCAGTACATGATGTTTATACTTCAGGGGCCGACCTGATTATTTTTCACGTGTATGGAGGTGAAAATCATGGAGAACTTGAAGAACTCTTTTCCAATATCCGTAAATTTACTACTGCTGATGTTATTTTAATGAATCACCACATTAATGCGGATCAAACCGATTTTAAACAAACTTCTTACCAATATCTGAAGTATATTGCAGCCAAATATAATCTGGAAAGGGTTGATATTTCGGTTGAATGGAAGAAATACCTTGAAGATAATAAATTAAAACCATCCGACTTGTTACGCGACAATGTTCATCCCAATCCAAACGGGAACTGGCTTATGGCGCGTTTAATTGGCAGGCATATTAAGTATAATCCGCTTTTTGCTTCGCCATGGATGAATATGGTACAAACATTTTTTGTACGCACAGCTTATGATGTGGCCGATTCCAAACCGTTGTCGTTTACAGGGAAACCCTGGAGCATAAAAGACGGTGTTTCTGTTGGCGAGTCTTCAAAAAGCGGATTGAAACTTACTTTTTATGGTAACCGTGTGGATATTATTGCCGGTCAGTTTCTGAACCAGGTTAAAGCAGGAAGCGCCCGCATTTTGATTGATGGCAAACCTGTTGCCGAGCATACTGCTTTGTACGGTATTACGCGCCCAAGTGCGGGTCCGAAAACATGGTTCCCGCTGGTTCGGAGAATAAGCCATACCAGCCCGTTAATTCCTGAAGACTGGACATTGACAGTTACCAAGGTAAATTCAGACTCAACCGTTTGGTATTTCAATTTGAAAGGCTCAAAAACTGGTTTCGATGGTGAAGGTAAGAGCGACGAATCATTTGCTTCAAAGTCTGGAAGGGTAGTAATTGATCAAACTGATTACATGTTTACTACAATTAAAAAAACATTCAAAATAGCTGCCCCAGTTGGATTTCAATCAACATGGTCAGTCTTTCCACTGTTTCAGAATAATTATACTGCGTTGGAGACACCTGATAAAACCAAAGTTTATAAAGCAATATTAGTACAGGGGTTAAGCAATGGCAGGCATACGCTTGAATTTATTCCAAACGGCGATGGTCCGATACCTGTTGAGGGTTTCGAAATTCATCGCCCGCCACTTGAATAAACCGTATGTTGTGCAGAAATGAGTATTTTTACAAATAGCGAATATTTCTTAATTTTATGAGAAACTATTTAAGTTTTATTTTACTGTTCCGTTAGGAACAAAATGTGGGTAGGAAAATAATGATTTTAGATGATCTCTTGTCCCGTACGGGACAAAATGAAACGATAAATGGTCATTTTTCTACCCATATATTTTCTATCCGGGAAATTTAAACAGACTCTGAACATACATTGAAAAATAATCAGATGAAACGTAGATCATTTGTTAGCCTTGCTTCAATAGGTATTCCAGCCCTGTTTTTTACTCCAATCCATGGCTATTCAGGAGTTTCAGAAAAAAAACCGAAAAACTTTAAACGTGTTGTATTGAATGTAATATCCTCGGGGGATGCTGAACTTCCATCCGGGAAACGAACATCGTTTGGATGGCCTTCCGTCGGAATTGCTCCCGGATCGTCACTGGTACTGAAACCGGAAAAAAAGCTATCAGGTGAACATTTTTGGTTTCGTTTGTCGGGGGCGCTGGAGATATGGGATATAAAACTGCTGAAAGTTAAAATTGCCAATGTTGGAACTGAACTGGGAACTATGGATATACGTCATTCCTCGGTACTTGTCCCTTATGAGCTTAAGATTAACGCTGAGTTCATTCCGCTAATTAACCAGTACGGTATTGAACTAACGTTGGATAGCCCTTCTTCGCTTTGGATTTTTAGCGAAAGGGACAGGCAAATTGACAATTCGGCATTCTTACCTCATATTTTAATTGCGAATGAAGAAACCGGCACTACCGAAGCTTTTCTTAGCTGCATGGAATCTGTCAATTCTATTCAATCGTTTGGGTGGCGCGAAGGAACAGTTCTCGACGGCTTATGGCAACTTTATAAACTAAAAGGGCACAAAAAAGCACTTGATGTTATCAACCAGCACTTTAGCTTATATTTCAGGGATGGTAATTTATGTTACGAAAATGGACGTAGCGATCCAAGGCTGAACGTAATTGATGGCATTGAATCAACCATACCGTTTGCAACTTTGGTGCGCCTTGATAAAAACCTCCCGATACTGAAAACAGTTGTTGATGGATGGGAAAAATTAAAGAAGCCTGATGGCCGCATAATTGATGGAACACTTGTCTCTGCTGAAGGTTGTTACACAATTGCTTATCCAATGGCAGTTATTGGCAAGGCATGGAGTGATGAAAAGCTTATGAAAGAAGCGCTTAACCAGTTAAAGCAGCGGTTTGTTTTGTACAACGACAATAAGATTTACCTACGTTACAACACTGGAAACGGAAATTATACTTACCCAAACTGGGCTCGTGGTGCGGCCTGGAACCTTCTTGGTTTTTGCCGCACTATTGTTGAACTGAAAGATATTATGACGGATGATGATATTGTCAAAAAATTCAGGGAAGGGATTGACCTGGCTTTATCAATGCAACGTGAAGACGGTTTATGGGGATGTTTTATGCATAAGCTTGATAGTCTGCCTGATACTTCAGGTTCAGCCGGAATTGCAGCAGCAATCTTAATTGGAGTTCGAAATAATATTTTACCAACAGTATATGCTTTAAGGGCTAAAAAGTGTTGGAGAGGATTGCAGGCTTATATTACTCCTGATGGCTTTTTGAAAGGTGTTGCCCAGGATAACCGAGGAGGTATTGAGTTGCAGGAAAGTGATTATCGAGTAATTGCCCAAATGGGTATGGGAATGTTGTCGCAATTGTACGCTGAGTTGTAACGTGGATAAAAACCAATGGTCATGATAATGAAATATAGTACTTAGGTTTGCATATTATCAAACTCATTTCTGGCCATTGTTTGGCGTGAGCTCAGCCGAACGGTAAAGCGATTTTTAATTTTATTCAAACTTGAAACAAAAAAATTTCATTGAGACAATCATTTCCGGGCCAAAGGTTACTTCATTAATATAAACTAGATGAAGAAATGATTTGTGGTGTGTTCTTCATGAATGAAAAGAAGAACATCAAAGGGGCCCGAATTAAAGTTTTCTCCATTTTTTGTGGGAGACAAAAATTAAAATCACGTCCTATGGGTGTGTTTGTTTGCTTTACAAAAGTATCAGTTTGTTTTTACCTGAAACTGTACAATTTTGGAAGAGGTCATTTCTCCTAAATTATTTTTATTTCTTATCAATTTAGCTCTTAAAATATTTATTAATTTTTAGTTATTTTTTTACTGGTTCAGTTTATTTATAATATTCTTTTATTAAGTTGTAATGTCTGATTTGAATGTGAATGGTCGATGTTAAATAACTTATTGTCAATAATTTAGTGATATAATGTTATATTATAAAAAGGACGAACTTAAGAGGTTGACTGATTTTGAACTGATTCAATTGATGGTTAAAAATAATAAAACCGTAATCGAATTTGTTTTTTATGAGAAATGTGCTACTTTATTAAAGTACATTGCCAACGAAGTATTTAAAAATCAAATAACAAGGGACGAGTTAATCAGTGAGTTTTATCTATATTTAAGACAAAATGATTGGCAACGGATAAAAGATTTTCAGGGTAGAAGCAAATTAACTACTTGGTTATCGGTTGTTGCTGTCCGTTTTTTTCTTAAAAAGAAAGAAACGTTGATAGATAGTGTTGTTTCTAGTCCTCTTTATAAAGAAATTCCGGAGAAAAAATCAGATATAAATCCTTATGAGGATATAGTTCGAAAAATGGATTTAATGAATGCGATTCATCGTCTTCAAAGTCCTCGTGACAGATATATCATTTTAGCATTGGAAATTGAAGGTCGGGATGTTGATGTTGTAGCACAGGAATTAAATGTTTCCAAGGCTAATCTATACAATATCAAGAAGCGTTCTCTTGAAAAATTATCAAAACTTTTGATTGACTATAAATTATGACAATAAATAAAATATCTGACGAATTACTCGCCGCCTATATCGACGGGAATATTACTCAGCAGGAAGCTGACCAAATTAATCAATGTTTTCAAAACAACCCTGCTGCTTTTGCTGAATATTGCTTGGCGTCCAAAGCCGCTTTCCTCTCAGAAGATGAACCTGATGCTGAAACAAAACAATTGACTTCAGGTTCTTCCTGGAATATAGCTGCAGGAATCGCGTCAGCCATTTCGTCAGGTACAGGAATTTCCGGGTTGATTTCTCATTTAAACCATTCGACTTCGTTTATGGATAATCAAGAAAGTTTTTCCGTTCACGATGATAGATTTGATAATCATACAGGCTCTATACCTGAAAACTCAAATCATTTAGTTATGGATAACTATTTTCATACTGCCGAATTTAATCCGGTACAGCAGCAGTATAACGATACTTGTGCTATTAAATCCCAACAATTGATTCTTAACGATTTTGGAGTACCAGTTACCGAAGACCAGTTAGTGCAACAAGCTGAGCAGTTTAATATTTACACGCCTGGAACCGGAACCCAACCTCAGGATGTTGGTAAATTACTTGAAATTAATGGGGTACACTGCACTCAGCACGAAAATGCAACCGTTTACGATTTAACTTCGGCATTGGCCCAGGGGCAAAAAGTTATTATTGGAGTTGATTCGTCGGAGCTATGGGACAATGGATTCTTCTCAGGAATAAAACATCAGTTTCAGGATTATTTTAGCGGTGAAAAGGCCGACCATGCGTTGATCGTGGCTGGAATTGATACGACTGATCCGAACAACGTACAGGTAATTTTAACCGATCCGGGTTCGGGAGAAGAAGCGGCCCGTTACCCTATGTCTCAATTTTTGGATGCATGGCACGATTCGGGTAATTTTATGGTAACAACCGATACACCGGCGCCGCTGGCTTATAATCCCGAAATGGTGAATTTCGATTATGAGCAGGGGCATCTTCCTTCCATTGGCCAAATGCCTTATGATTATTTTGAACAGCATGTATTGCCTGTTGCACATGGAATAGAAACTTATCCACAATCGGTCGATTTATTGCATCACGATTTTTCGTCCTTATTACATGGCGACAGCTTTTCTTTATCGCACGATTTGCTTGACTCGATTGATCATGTTCCAGAAGATCATGTACACGATCTTTCTTTTGGGAGCCAGCACATGGCCGATTATTACAATGATAGGGCAGAACACCATGAACACCTCGCCCAAATGGATATTGATCGCGGGAATATTGATAGTGCCCAAAACCATTTACGTTATGCCGATGACTTTCATAACCATGCAATGGATGAAATGGATGATTTTAACAATGATAACTAAGATACTCAATTATGAACTGGGAAGAGATTGAACCAAAAGTTCTGAAACTTAAAAATGATTTACTGGCTACTTTAAATTCAATAAAAAAAGAAAGCCAAGTTGAGAATATTCCTGAGGTGAGTGAACCTTTTAACTTAGCGTCCGGCTTACTAGGCAAACCCAATTACGATATTGTTGTTTGCGGAGAGGTAAAAAAAGGGAAAAGCACATTTATCAATGCATTAATCGGACAGGAAATATTACCGACTGGAGTAAAAGAAACTACTTCGCAAGTTTTCAGGATATCAAATAACGAAACGGAATCATATGCTCTTGTTTTTACGGATGGAACTTCAGAGCTTATTACAAAGGAGCAATTAAGCCGGTATGGATCGCAGGTTGATGCTGATTTAATGGGTGAACCTGTATTTAAAAACAGGCAACTTGATTATATCCAAGTTAATGCCTCAATTAAGTTTTTACCCAAGGGAGTAAGTATTGTTGATACTCCTGGATTGGGAGCTTTGTATAAATCACACGAATTAATAACGCAACGGTATATTCAAAATGCGGCTGCTGTTGTTTTTGTATTCGACCCTTTGCAACCCATGGTGCAGCAAGAAAAACTCTTTTTGGAGAAGGTATTTACCGTTACTCCATTTGTGATGTTTGTAATGACAAAAATAGATTGTTTTGATGAGTCGCATTGGGTTACACAGATTAGCCGAACAGAAACATTATTAAAAGATTTTTTCGGTAAAAGATGTTATTCAATCCCTAAAGTATTTCCTATTGCCAGTACTACATTGTTTGACGCAGCAAAAGAGGAAGAAGCTGATGCAAAAGAAGAACTCGTGGCATTTAGTTATTTTCCTGCGGTCTATGCTGAACTACAGCGAGTAATGTATATTACGGTGGGGCTTTCCCGTACAAACTTTGCCTGGAATGAAGCCAGTAAACAAAAGGTAAAAGCTTTATCAAGTTTGGACGAACAATTGAAAATGATTTCAACAACATCAAAAGAAGAACAGCAAGAAATAATGAATAAAAAAAATGCCCTTAAACAGGCATTTGAAAAGCTTTGGGGACCTTCCAGCCAGAAAAGGAAAGAAGTTATGCAAGAAATTCAAAATATCATTTCCGGGGTCAACAACCGTGCAGTTCTATTAACATCTACTTCAGGAACTATATATAAAAAGTATAACGAGAAAATAGATTCCTTAAACAACATGAGCGATATTAGGAATTTCTCCGAAAATTCAGTTAAAGCGATGGCTAGCGAAATAACAACTGAATGGCAGGCAATTGCTGTGTCTGGGCAACGTGAAGTGATGGCCGCGTTAAATGTTATTCATGCCGAGATTGAAAAAGTAGCTGATGATTATTCGTTTTCGACGGATGAAATACAGACGATTGATTTAACCCTTAGTGAGAAATTTCAAAGTTATAAATCAAGGTATTTTGATGCTGCCGTAACTACCGGGGTTGGAGCTACGCTATTAAGCCTGGCTGGAATTGCAGTTGCTCCGTTTGCTCCAATAATTTTTTTGGGAACTGTACTTTTTGGGTGGCTAAGTGGAACAAATACTGCTGAACAAAGAGAAATTGAAAAAAATAAAATCAATTTCAAGAATCATCTTGCTAAAACGATGAATGAGGTAAACTCTCAGCTTTTCCATATTCCCGTACCCGGAGGACATAAATCAATTGTACAATCTTTTACCTCAGATTTATCAAATTCGGTTGAAAAGGCCATGACTGCTATGTATGAGAACCAGAAAAACCAATTGGAATCGGAACAAAAAAGATTAGACGAACAGGCCAAGATGGGAACTGATCAAAGACAAAAGGAATTGACCTTGGTAAACGGGCAACGGAAAAACTGGATGATCATTGCAGGTCAGATTTCAGAAGAAGAAAAAGATTTGTTGTTTATAAGAAAAGCATTGGTTTAAGCTATGAATAAAATAGGAATTGATTTTGGTACCACTTTTAGTACAGCCTCTTGGATTAATCCTAAAACCAAACAACCGGAGGCAATAACCTTTCATGAAATTGGTGAGCAAAAAATGCCATCAGTAGTTTACTACGGTTCCGATGGCATCCTGGTCGGGAAAGCTGCTTATAATCAAGTAGAAAACAGCAGAGAAATGTCGGAGGAAAACCGAAATAAAATATTGCAGGCAGTGGTTATGAGTATTAAAAGGAGTATGAAACAGGGGCAATGTTTTTATTTACCCGGAGGGGGAAAGGTGTCGCATGAAGAAATTATTGCAGCGATTTTGAGCAAAATAAAAGAGCAGGCAGAAATAACCTGTTTTAGCGGGCAACCTGTTGATGAGACAACGATTACGCATCCGGTAATATTTGCCTCGTGGCAGAAAGAAATGCTTCTTAAAGCCGCTAAACTTGCTGGTTTTAAAAAAGTACAACTATTGGAAGAACCTGTTGCGGCAGCTCTGGGATATGCTTCTACCACCAGCGAAAAAATTAAGAATATTCTTGTTTATGATTTTGGGGGGGGGACGTTCGATGTGGCTTTCGTGCAGTACGACGAGGGGCAATATCGTGTTCCGATACAACCAGAAGGCGATGCTTTTTGCGGTGGTGATGATATTGACGAAGTAATATACAATCGTTGGGAACAAATAGCAAAAGAACAATGTAAACGGACAATCGATTTTAATCCGAATAACCGGGATATGGGGTTTAAAGTAAGGTGCCGCAAGCACAAAGAAGATATGTCGCTTTCCCCCAAAAATCACTTCTCTGAGGTATTGCCACCTCCGGGTTTTAACCGTGTTGAGATGCAGTTAACCCGACCTGAGTTCGATCAAATGGTTGAGCCAGTTATTGATAAAACGTTATTGAATACCAAACGGTTGTTGGAAAAGATTGATGCTGCCGGGTACAAGATTGATACGGCCATAATGATTGGTGGTAGTTCGCGAATTCCATACGTTTATGAAAAACTAAAGCAAATTCTTCCTGTTGAGCCCAAAAGAGTGATGCAGGTGGATGTGGCCGTAGCATTGGGAGCGGTTATTTACAATGCGAATGGACAACAGACGAATGTGCAACATCGCCCCGTGTTCTGTATTTACTGTGGTTTTAAGCAATCGACTGCTGATCGATACTGCATTAAGTGTGGTAAGAAAAATGATAGTTACATTGAAGTAAAATAGCAAAAACATGAAAAGATGTAATAAATGTGGGGCGGAAAACCCTGACACCGCTCAATATTGCAAAGAGTGCGGAGCTCTGCTCTCCATTTCCCAGGATATTAATGTTGTAACTTTTAAATACACCTTTCAGAAACTGCATCCGCTTACAAATATTTCCCTTTATGTGGTTACTGTAGCCGTCCCCCTTCTTTTTTTGTGTGTAAATCTTGAAGATTATTGTAATCATTTGACTTTTGTTGCTTTTGGTTTTGGAGGGGATTCTGCGATTATATCTTTTTTTGTTGCATCAAATGCTGGTCTTTTAGCTTTACTCTATTTTTTTATTGCCTTCAACCTCCGCTGGAAAAAATTCAGGTTGCAAAAACCTTTTCCCAAAGCAAAGGAGGCCGCAATGCAGTATACTTTCTCTCGTAATTCCAGGGTCGAGTCCATCCGGATCAAAGAAAATTCCAGGGGTGAACTGATGCTTCATGATAAGGGCAATGGCAAACGGGCACATATCCATTTGATACCAGATGAAAATGGGAATACAGAAATCATTGGTGAAAAAAATAACACCATGGAGTTAATTCGCTCAATCTTTGGAAAAGAGATCAATTTCATAGAGAACTAAATATTTTGCATTATGTATTGTCAAAGATGTGGCACCGAAAATCCGGAAGAAGCTAAGTTTTGTAAGGATTGTGGAATATCGCTGGTTTTGAATAGTTATTTGAATGATGATATTAGGTATTTAGTAAAAATCAATAATTTTGGTGGTAAAAGAGTGAAAATATGGCTTATTTCTTTGTTTATTCCTTTAATTGTAATGGGCTTTTATGCCATTCCTGCTTTAAATTATAGAAATCTATTTGATGGATATGAGTATTATTGGCATGACCATTACGATTCTTCAAATAATTATTCTGAATTAATTCTTGTTGATGATACAGTTACCAATACATTAGTAATCACAGGAAGTTTGACAATTTTAATCTCTATTATATTTTTCTTATTTCAAATATCTAAAATAGCATTTTATTGGCGGGCTAGAAGATGTATAAGAAATAGTAATGAGATATGTTTAACCTCTGCCGTAGGATTTCAAAGTGTTTTTCTTCTTGTAAATAGTCTTGTTGTATTATCCAAAGGAAAAATAAAGAAGGACATTCCTTTAAACAAAATTATTAGAGTTGGATCAAGAAATAGTTATTTAATTATACAATTAAAAAATAATAATGAAATTCTAAAAGTGAGCCACCCAGAAATATGGGAAGAAATCCTAAGAAATAGACTGTTATAGTCTTGAACTTTCATTAAATGATCATGAACAATCCAGTAGAACAAACTAAACAATTCATTGACCGCCTGTCGGCTTTTGTAGAACAATCTCCGTGGCGTGGGTTATATTACGACAGGCTTCAGAACCTGAAATCGCAGGTGGATCAGCCTTGTGTTTTGGCTATTGCGGGTCGTGTAAAGGCTGGTAAAAGCTCATTTCTGAATGCATTGTTGGGAAAAGACCTTGCCAAAGTTGGGACTACAGAAACAACTGCAACAATAAACGTTTTCAGGAAAGGTACACCTCCCGACCCTAACCGTCCGGTATTGGTAGTGTGGGCAAATGGTAGACAAACCTTTGAAACAAAAGAATTTCTCGATTCATTGCAGGGAAGTGATAATGCTACTCTGCGAAAAGCTGAAGGCATAAAACGTCTTGATTTTTTATTGTCAGATCCCATTTTCGATGAAGTGACTTTGGTGGACACTCCTGGGACCGATGCTATTGTCGGAGAAGATGGCGAAGCACATCAGAAAGTTACGGAAGAATATTTCAATCTCCGGCAGCGGCATAGCCGGGAAACTCAGGAACAAACAGAAAGTGCCGATGCTGTAGTTTACCTTATTGGTCAGGTTGCTAATGCAAGTATGCAATGGTTTATTCAAGAATTTCAGGCAGCAACTAATGGCAATTCTTCTGCGATGAATGCTATCGGTGTAATGGCCAAAGTCGATTTTTCGGACGAGATTATCAGGCAACGCGATGAGCTGGCATCATCCATTGCTTTGAAAATGCAAAACGAATTAAATACGGTAGTTCCTGTTTCTGCTGGGGTTTGGAGAACACTTGACGATTTACGTGAAAACAACAGACTGGAATGGATGCAGCAGAAATTAAGAAGCCTACCACAAAAAGCATTCGACTACTTAATGAGGCAAGAAAGTGCATATCTTAGTACAAGTTCAGTTTTTACCCGGATTTTTGATTCTTCTAAAATATCGCCACTAACTATTGACGAGCGAAAAGAATTGAAAGGCGATATCCCCTGGAGAATTTTTGTTGTTATCTCGCAATATCTCTATCAATACCCATTAAATGAAGCCATTGAAAAGCTAACCGAAATTTCGGGAGTAAACCGGGTCATGGATATTATACGGAAACACTTCTTTAACCGGGGCAAAATACTTCGTTGTTATCGCATAAGCAGCGAATTACGTTCGATGCTGAACGATATTGAACGTAACCGGCTCTATGAATTGAAGAAGGAAGTACATTCACGAGCAGAGTTCGAAGATTTCGTCAATTCTCATCCGCAAGCCCGAAATAATAGCACAACTGCACAACGATTGAAGGTCTTTATTAAAACTCACCTGAAAACGGAAGAGGAGATGGGTGAACTAATAGCAGAAATAAAAACAAAGCTAATCCCTGATATAGAAAACCTTCAATTAAAACTGGAACGAACTGATGAGAACTTCCGTGCTTTACAGTTGATTGAGCAAAATATAAGCTTATTCAGCGATGAAGAGCGAGACGAGCTTTTTAACCTATTTGGAATGTATGGAAGCACATCTGTAACTATTGATGACGATATACGTGGCCATAGGCAACAATATTGGAACCTTGAACTAAATCTTTCCCGAAGCAAAGACCGGCGAATGATAGCTCAATATGCTATTTCAGCTTACGGAGCTGATTAGTAATTTGCATAAAATGAGAAATGAGATGAGGCATGTATCCTTGCTAATGAGTCTGAATACTTTATTTTAAACGGAAGAATACTATGAACTTTTTAACATCAATACTTAGGCTATTTAAAGAGCCACCTACCCAAAGAAAAGAAATCATTCCAGTAACCGAATCTGCAAGCTCCGTTTCTGAGGAATCTAAAATTGGAGAAGAACTTGAAAAAACAATACTTACCGATAGTTTGCTTTCGATTCACGAAGAGGGGCCGCGAACAAATTTTAATGAAAATACTGATAATACCAGTACCGCCCCTGAAACAGGTACTCCAACTATCGGAAATAATGAAGTTCCTGAACAGGAAGTTTCAAAGTCGGAAGACTCCTCGTTTTTTTTTGAAAGTGGAGAAATTGACCAAGCTCTTAATGATGGAGCAACATTAATACTAACAGAACAAGCTAATAATGAAAAGCATGGTAATCCAGATGATTTAGAAAATACTAATGTTGGATTATTTGTAACGGAAGAATTGGGTTCTGGCGAGAAACTACCTGTACAAGTAAACTTTTCCATTGAAACGCAAGTGAACCTGGTTGAGGAAATTTCCACTTCTTTGCTTAATAACAGGCCTTTTGTAAAACTTACTGAAGAATGTATTGACCTGATGAATGAGTTTGAAGGATATGTTGAACGGTTGGAATCCAGTGAGGGAAAAATGATAGCCGGAATGGTTGTTAAACGGTTTCAGGAAATACTCGAACGCTCCGGGTTACAGCGTATTGATGATAAAACTGAAACATTCTCGTTACTTAGGCATATTCCGGTGCCGATGAAACCGGTACCCGAAGGTTCTTTATTTAATGAGATTGTCACTCCAGGATTAGCACTGGAAACCAGAGTGTTGCGCAAGGCCAGAGTAAGGATTAGTTTTTAACACCAACGAATATGTATTGTAAAATATGTGGAATAGAAAACCCAGATGAAGCCCTTTACTGCAAGAATTGTGGTAATCCGATGGTTGAAAAGAAAGAAGTTATAAGCTGCCCGCATTGCGAACAGGAAAACGATAAGGAAAGCGTTTTTTGCAAGAAATGTGGGAAAGAACTTGTTTGCAATGAAGATGACATAGCAGAAAAAACAAAAGAAGTAAATATTAATGAAGCTAAGAATGAATTACGTTTAATGGGTTTATTGGGGTTATTTATAGGAGCTCCTTTCTTTGGCGGGGTATTTGGACTTATAATAGCATTTATTGACAACAATGAAGAGATTGGCATAAATGCCGGTCTGTTTGTGGCTTGCGGGGTGGCTTTGATTTCTCTTTGCATAGTTGTTATTTCCTTTCTTACCAAACAAATAGATCTAAGGTCTGGAGAATATTTACTAATGCAGGAGCTTACTGAGGGTAATATAGTTTACCTGACCAATAAACGAATCATTTCCAAGTGGGTGAATAAAACCCGATTTGAATTCAATATAAAATCAACAGATATTAATATTCAATTGTGGAAAAATGTATTTAAAACTAATGGAATTATTATAACCCAAAAGTATGAGACACCTATCAAGATTAAACTGGAAAAGCCTGATAAATGGTACGATAAAATTATGGAGTTGCGTAATTCCTAACTCTAAACACTACTATTCAAAATATGAAATGCCAAAAATGTAATAACGAAATACCAAACAACTCTAAATTTTGCCCCGAATGTGGGGCAAAGGTAGAAAATCAAGGCAAAACCTGTCAGGAATGCGGGCGTGGCGGGTTGCCGAAAGAAGCTCTGTTTTGCCCCGATTGCGGTATAAAGCTTGAAATAAGTAGTGAAAAAGTGGATGTTACAAAAATAAAAAACACACATATCCCAGCCTATTCAAATTATTCTTCAGGATATTACGGTTTGGTTGGAGACCACTTATTGGCAACTACCCCTGTTGTGTCGAAGAATTCAATAAGAAAGAAACAAGAAGAAATTGAGAAACAAGAAGAAATTGAGAAAGCAACTACAGAATATTATAATTGGCAAGCATTAAATAGTTGGAAAAAAACCAAATATGCATGGAAAGAGTATGGTTGGGGTACATATTGGTTTGCTGAACTTGGTGGACTAATTGGTAAAGCATGGGATAGTAATCCAATCTCGGTTGAGGATTATTTAAAAAATACTTTAGTAATTATCCTATTTTTATTTCTTATTCCAATTTGCGCGGCATTGGGAGCTCCTGTTTTATTAACTTCTCCTTTCTCATTTTTTCTGGTGGGTAGGGGGAAAATAATTTCAGAACATACAGAACACTTGCAATGGAGTATAAAATACCGCAAGAAGGAATTGGCTAAACTTAGAAAATAGAATTGATATGGGCAGACTATCGGGTTTTCATATTATCTGGACAGCCCCTTCAATAAAGCAAGGCATTCCGTTTAGACTTTCTAAGACAGAATTGCTCACTTTAGTTATTTCTGCCTTAATTTGGCGAAAGAAAAATGGAACAATTAAGCTTTACACCGACAGATTGGGTTATGAATATATCGTATCTAAAAACCTTGAATGGCTTTATGATGATGGCATTGACTTAGAAGTCCTGGATTCGCATGACTATAGAATTAATCCGGAAATTTTTTGGGCGGCAGGAAAACTTATCGCACTAAAGCAACATCGCTCACCTTGTGTTATGCTCGATCACGATTTAATTGTAACTGGCAATATTAACCACTTCTTTTCTGGCTTTGATGTTTGTACTTTTCACCCGGAAGAATTAAACCCAGAGGTTTATATCAATCGGGAGTATCTCAAATGTCCCGTCAGATATGAGTTTCCAGACCAATTCGACTGGAATGTGGAACCGTTAAATACAGCATTGCTCTATATCAAAAATGCTGATTTTAAAGAGGCTTATACAAATCACGCGCTGGATTTTATGATCGGAAACATGGAATATCCAAAAGAATTTGTTAGCCAGATGGTTTTTGCAGAACAACGTATGTTGGCTATGACTGCCAAAATGTATGGGCAAAAAACAGGTACGGTATTAAACAATCCGTTTACACTGGAAAACAAACATTTCATTCATCTTTGGGGATATAAACAAGTTTTAAGAAACAATCTGGATATCGAAAAGACTTTTATAGATCGGTTACTCAAAACGTTTGAAAAAGAGTTATTCAGTTTTAGTGAGTTTGAACCTTGGCTAAAACAATCCATGATACAAAATAATACTGATACTTATGCAATGTACCAACTGTAAATCCGAAATTGTGGTCACAGCCAAGTTTTGCCCCGAATGTGGCCACAAAGTAGAGAACATAGGCAAAACATGCCCAAATAAAGAATGTAAACGAACTGGGCTGCCAGAAGAAGCATTGTTTTGCCCGGATTGCGGTACTAAATGCGATCAATCTACAACATTATCTAATCGCTCAAAATCAGACGAACATTCAAGTTATAATACTCAAATAAAAAAGGAAAGTGTAAAGCCGCTTAAAAGCTCAGGATTAGGAGCACAGCTTCCTTTGGTCGGTTTATCTTCGCCAAAACAGGTAGGAAAAAAGAAAAAAATGATTTCTGTTGGTGGAATAATTGGATTGTTAATCGGTATTGTTCTGATCATATTTGTTATTTCTCAATTTGTTATAGGAGGAAAATATGATCGCTATATCAGATGGTCAGAAGTCGCAATTCAGAAAGGTGATTGCGAGGTAGCTATTAAATACTATGAGAAAGCGAATGAGTGTTTAAGTTCTCTCATTTTCAAGGATAAGATTTCTCTCGACACGAAAATCAATGAATGTCGTTATGTAACCAATTTAAATGAGGGAGAGAAGCTTCTGGCTGATTTATCATTAGATAAAAGTGATGTTGAAAAAGTAAAAGAAACATTCCAAAAAGCTCAGGAATATAAAAATACTGATCTTACAGAATCAAGAATCCAATTTTGTGAAAAACTATTATCTGCATTGGATGCAGAGTCTGAAGAGAATTGGGTGTCATCTCTGGATTATTATAATGAAGCAATAAATTATGGAATCAACAATTCTGTTAGTAATCAAATTATTGTAAAGATAAAAGAAGAAAAAGCAAAAATAGCAATACCAAAAGCAAAAGTTTTGGAAGTCACGCGAGAACCTAACATTTATAATGATGGAGAAAAAGGCATGACCATCCATGTGCATTTTGAAGCAGCATTTATGAAAGGCCTTCAAGGAAGAGTAACTGCATGGTTTTATTACGAAGGAGGAGAAAAATTATTGGACGAAAATGATCATTACCACACAACAGATGGGCAGGTTTCTTGTGGTAAGGATTTTGAGCCATCTTATCAGGAGTCTGTTTATAAAGATTTTAAATTGTTCATGCCTTATAGTGAACTTCATTTAAGTTCAGGATCAACCGATTTGAAATTTAAAATAGGTGTAATTTATAATCATGAACAATTAGCAACAAGTGATTATTTGAGTTTTAGAATGACTAAATAACAACCGAACAACAATATTATTTTTTTTGAAAAAATCAATCTATTAATATGATAATCTGCAATAATTGTAAATCCGAAATCTTAGTCACAGCTAAATTCTGCTCTGAGTGTGGCAATAAAGTTGAGATTGTAGGCAAGACCTGCCCAAACAAAGAATGTAACCGCAAAGGCTTGCCTGAAGAGGCTATTTATTGTCCTGATTGTGGAAAAGAGTTAAATCCTCAAAAAAAGGCAGGAGAGCATTTGTCTAGTCCGATAACTAAGGAAACCAAACTACCCGGCAGTCTTACACAGGCGAATAAAAACGAAAACCGATCAAATGAGGTTGTTTGGTTGGATCAAAAAAAAGGTTATTTTATTGATAGTAGAGATAACCAGAAATATATGGTGATAAGAATTGAAAATCAAGTTTGGATGGCAGAAAATCTTAGATTTCGATCATCTAATACTTATTTGACCTACAGTGAAAGCAGCATTTTAACTTATGGATTTTATTATGATTGGGACACTGCAAATAGAATTTGTCCGATCGGATGGCACTTGCCAAGTAATGTGGAGTATCATCAGTTAGGGGTAAATTTGAGTAAAACTAATAAAGTAAATTTTCGAGATACTGGATTATCACATAAATTGAAAAGCTGTTCAGGATGGAAAAATACACTTTTCTTTCAGGAACATAATGGCAATAATGCCAGTGGATTAAATTTTTATCCTTCAGGAGTATATCGAAAGGAATGGAACTTTTTGTTCCAAGGAACTGCGACAGAATTTTGGACAAGTACCTTAAAGGAAAAAAACATTGCACTTGTCCGATGGATTGAACGTGATATTGATGCTTTTTTCTCAACAGAGAATAGTATTGAAGAGTATTATATGCCAATACGATGTATCAGGGATTAATGATTTGGTTATTCGTTTTATTATAAAATGCTAAGTGAACTAAATACATATCTTATGAAATGTTCGGCTTGTAATATGGAAATCCAGTCTAATTCAAAATTCTGCAATCATTGCGGGGCGAAAATTGAAAGCCAGGGCAAAATCTGTCCAAACGAGAAATGCCAACGTTCGGGATTACCGCCGGAGGCGGTATATTGCCCGGATTGCGGAAGTATAATTAATAAAGAACCTATTGAAATCTCCGAGACTTCTGTTGTGCGAAAACAGTGTAAGAAAAACAAAAAGATTTACCAACCGTTAAAACTAATTCTGCTATTTGTTTTTTCAGCTTCTATTTTAACATTAATTATATCTCACTTCAATTTTTCAGCAGATGCTAAACTTGATAATATTGAGCAGACCAATGAAAATGATCGAGCTAATTGGGGTATAATACGTAAATTAAAGGATATTAAATTTGTAAGTTGTTTATCATTTTCACCTGATGGTAAATACCTCGCTTGTGCAGACATGGAAAATGTTAAAATATATAATTGTTCTACGGGTGGATGTCTTATGACTTTAGTAGCTGGGATTACAGATGTTAATACTGTAACATATTCTCCAGATGGTAAGTTTGTTGCTTCTGGCAGCAATGAATTTATTAAAGTATTTAATTCAACTTCAGGTTCATGCCTTCATACCATAAAAATACAAAATGACAATATTGAATCGTTAGCTTTCACTCGCGATGGTGAATTTCTGATTTCCGGTAGTTTTTATGGTACTATTAAATTATGGAATGTTAGTTCAGGGAAACTGTTAAGAACCATTTATAATAATTCTGAAAATTTCAACAATGGAGGAAGTAGGGATGTAGTTAATTCCATTTCAACTTCGATAGATGGTCATTCCTTTGTATCTGGTCATTCAAATAAAAGAATCAAGTTTTGGAATATATCTACAGGAAAAAGTGTGCGAACTATCAGTACCAATGATTATATTAATACAGTATCTTATTCTTCAGATGGTAAATGCATTGCATCAGGTGGTAGAGGTAGAACAATAAAAATTTGGGATTCAAAATCGGGCTTTGAACTCGCATCCTTGACTGGGCACACTCATGCAATTACAGCAATTTCATATTCGCCTAATGGAAAGTATATCATATCAGGCGATGGTGATTCTGGAAAATCTTACAGTGTTAAAATTTGGGATACTTCAACAAATACTTGTGTGCATTCCATTAGTTGTTCCGGTTCAGTTATGTCAATTGCGTGTTCTCCTGATAGTAAATATTTTGCATGCAGTTATTTAAGTTCACCAAGAACGGTTGAATTGTATGAACTCGAATGAAATCTAATTTTCTTTAAAAAAATGTGTGTTGAAAATGAAATGCCAAGAATGCAACAACGAAGTTCCCGCCAACGCCAAATTCTGCAACCATTGCGGGGCGAAAATTGAGAACCAGGGCAAAACCTGCCCGAAATGCGGGCGTGGTGGCTTGCCTGCCGAAGCCTTATTTTGCCCCGATTGCGGTACTAAACTTACCGGTGCCAATGGCAGTTTTGCCACCTTTACCGAAACGGTAAAAGGGGTACCTTTTGATATGGTAGCCGTGGAAGGCGGCTCGTTTATCATGGGCAGCCCGCCCAATGAAGCAGGAAGGAATGATGATGAAGTCCAACACCGCGTAACGCTGAGTAATTTTTATATCGGTAAATTCGCCGTTACACAGGAACTTTGGGAGACTGTGATGGGCCATAACCCCAGCAAATTTAGAGGCTATAACCTGCCGGTTGAAACTGTTAGCTGGGACGATTGCCAATCTTTTCTAAAGCGGCTTAACCAGCTTACCGGCAAAACGTACCGCCTGCCTACCGAAGCGCAATGGGAGTATGCCGCCCGTGGGGGTACACAAAGCAAAGGCTATATATATGCTGGCAGCAACAACATAAATGAAGTAGCCGAGTACGGAGGGAACAACAAAATAACCACTAACCCTGTTGGCGGTAAAAATCCCAATGAACTAGGGTTTTACGATATGAGTGGCAACGTATGGGAGTGGAGTCAAGATTGGTATGGCAATTACCTTTCTACACCTCAGGAAAATCCGGTAGGCCCATCTACCGGAGCCAGCCGCGTGAACAGAGGCGGGAGTCGGTACAGTCTTGCACCGAGTTGTCGGGTGGCTAACCGCGGCAACGACTCCCCCGGGTACCACAGCTGCTACCTTGGGTTGCGTTTGGTTCTTGCCTCCTAGGTCAATTGGGGTAAGGATTTTTTTGAGTGAGAATAAAGGGATGGAAGCAGTTATTGATTAGTGACGCGAATTCTCTCGTAAATAAACTAAGAAAAAATCAACTAATAATCAACATTTTATGAAATGCAAAAAGTGTGAACACGAGATTCCGGTTGGAGCAAAATTTTGCCCGGCTTGTGGAGAACCAGCCGGAGATGCCTGCCCGCAATGCGGGCGTGGCGATATTCCCGAAGAAGCCCGTTTTTGCCCCGACTGTGGCGCCGACCTGAAAATAGATTGGGTCGAACGGGCTAGAAAGAAAAAGCAGGAGCAGGAACGAATACAGGCGCATACAAAGGAAGAAGAGCGCAAGAAAAAGAAAAAAAAGAGGCTCGTTATACTTGGAGGATCGTTGGGGGGCGTATTGGTTTTAACTGGAATTGTTTTGTGGGCGGTGTTTGTGTACCCTGAAATAAGGATAAAATCGAAAGCCCGGGATTTTGTAAAAGCAAAATATGCGTTCGATATGGTAACGGTAGCCGGGAGTTCGTTTGAGATGGGCAGTAATAATGGAAATAGTGATGAAAAATGGGTTCATACGGTTAGGGTGAGTACCTTTAAAATGGGCAGGACCGAAGTAACCCAGGCCCAGTGGCAGGCGGTTATGGAATACAATCCGAGTTATTTTCGGGGGGCTGATCGTCCGGTTGAAAATGTAAGTTGGGACGATATACAGATATTTTTAAAAAAGCTGAACCAATTAACGGGTTTAACATACCGGTTGCCAACCGAGGCTGAATGGGAATTTGCAGCAGGGGGAGGTGTTAACAACCGCACGGTTTATGCCGGGGTTGACTCGGAAGGAGCGCTCGGTTTATATGCGTGGTACGCTAGTAACAGCAGTAAAACACACCCGGTTGCTACCAAGCGGCCAAATTCACTGGGTTTATACGACATGACCGGCAACGTGTTTGAGTGGTGTCATGATTGGTATAAAGACAGGTATTGGGGTTGTTATAATAGTCTTGGGAAGGAGGAAACATGCCTTGACCCGACTGGCCCATATAGTGGTTCTTACCGCGTGTACCGTGGTGGCAGTTGTTACGAAAGCGCTCAGTACTGCCGTGTGGCTTGCCGCCGCTACGACTCGCCCATCGGCCGCGACAACGACCTTGGCTTCCGTTTGGTCCTTGTCCCGTAGTTCAGAAGGACCAGTGGCCTGTTTTTTTAGCAAACCAACGATGAGGGGAAGCGGAATAAACAGTGAGCGAGGGACGAAGCGAACAAGGTTTATGGAGTATCTCCTCATCGAATAAGTTTCAATATGAGCAAACTCAGCAAAAAATCAGGAATCAAACGCAAACGCCGGAAAAGAAAAAAGCGGGAGAAATGGGTGAATCTTTCTGAAATGCTAACTGTTGCTGTTGTTGATCCTGAAGTTCAGGTGAAGAAAGGATTAAAGGTCACCACTTACTTATTAAAAGGTGTAAAGCATAAACCCATCGTAATTGGTGGATTTGTCTATCAATCGGCCGCCGATTTTTCCAAAGATAAAGGCTGGATTAACAACTGGGGATTTGCTTTAAACATTACCCGGGATATTTATGGGAATTATATGGTGTGCTGGAAAGAACGGTTCCCTCTTTTTGATTATTTTGATTATAATCTGGATGACAGACATTACAGAATTATTTTGCCTTGTTCATCAAAAGAAGAAGCGGAGCAAAAAATAGCGTTTATCCAATCACAAAAGGAATTACGACAATCAACTTTTGAGCACAATCTATACCACTTATGCGGCTTTTATACAAAGAAAGAATACAAACAATTAATACCATTTGTATTCTATGAAGATGGCTCAAATGCGTTTGTCGTTGAAATCCAAAGTAGTTAAAGAAATGAAACATTTTTTCATTCCCCGAGATAGATTCCCCTTTTTTTCTCCTCTAAAGTAGAACAAACATTAAAAACCAGCCCATGCAACAACGACTTTACATTGATATGGATGGCGTGATTGTCGATTTCGAATCGGCATTACGCAAAGTGGATGACGCGACCCTCGAGCAATACAAAGGGATATTAGATGAAATCCCAGGCTTGTTCGACTTGATGGAGCCAATGCCCGGAGCAATTGAAGCTGTAACTGAGTTGGCTAAACACTTCGACACTTATATCCTTTCCACAGCCCCGTGGCTCAATCCTTCATCATGGGCTTCAAAAGTCAATTGGATTCATTGCTACTTCGGTTCAGAAGAAGATTCACCGCTCTATAAACGAGTGATCATTTCCCATCACAAACACCTGTTGAAGGGAGATTATCTGATAGATGACCGACTTAAAAATGGTGTCAGCGAGTTCGAGGGAGAACATATCCATTTCGGGACTCCCAGATTCTCCGATTGGAATAAAGTGCTTACCTATCTGATTACTTTAGAAAATAGATAAAACCAAATGATCTTTAAATTTCAAAAAGAACATCGGTGGTTGAGCAATTTTGCTCCTGTTCAAATTGTGCTCGATGGGTTCGAATATCCATCTGTTGAACATGCGTATATCTCTGCAAAATCGGATGAAGCTGTTTGGAAAGAGTTTTGTACCTCCAAAGATATTGAACCTAAATGGGTGAAAAAGATGAGTGGTTTAATCAAAATTAACCCGGATTGGGAGTTAGAAAAACTTCATGTGATGAAAGCCTGTCTGATTCAAAAATACCATACCGAACCCTATCGGACGAAACTATTAGAAAAAGGAGATCAATACATTCAGGAGGGGAACAACTGGGGTGATAAGTTTTGGGGTGTCTGTCTGGAAACCAATACAGGCGAGAATATTCTGGGTAAATTGATTATGAAAATCCGGGAAACGTTGTCAGAAAACGACAATTTGAGCTTTCCGGTAGAAATTCCAACTGATTTAGAATAATTCATTTTTTTTCATTGTTGGTGTTAGATTTTCAATCCTTATCTACTCTAAAGTAGAAACAAATATCTAAAATCCATCACTATGAAAAAACTCAATCTGTTCTGGAAGATCATGCTCATTGTTCTTCCCCTCACTACAACTGGTGCATTTGGAATATTGGCATGGAACCTGTACCAAAAGATGTATGGACGTTGCAGTTATGTCGAAAATTACAGTCGCGGACTTAAGAAAATCTTTTACAGATCGGGCGCAGTCCGGGTTTTGAATATACAAACCGGGAATTATACCACACCCAAGCTTAACTGGATTGCCAAATATGATTCCACCGACTCATTGACTGTTTTTGCCCAAGACCATAAACGGGGCTACCTGAGTTTATACAATGGTAAAATTGTTATTCCGGCTCAGTACCAGTCGGCCTGGCAGTTTTCCGAGGGGCTGGGCGCAGTAATTAAAAACAATCGGCTCGGATTTATCGATACCAGGGGCAACGAAGTAATTCCTCTACGGTTTTTTATTAACCCGGTATTGGCGAATAATGTCGATTTCCTCTTTAAACAAGGCCATTGTACCATGCTCAATGAAAACTCCAAACAAGGATTAATCAACAAAAAAGGAGAATGGGTCATTCAACCAGAATACGATTATATCCGAAATCCGAAACATGGTTTCAGGGTAATTATTAAGGATAAAAAAGCTGGCCTGCTTGATAGCCTATTGCATTTTGTTTTGCCCATAAAATACGATGCCATTACTATTGCGGATGATGGTTTAGTAATAGCAAACAACGGGTTACAGCAAAAGTTGTCATTCGATACCCATACTGTGATTAATCCGTTGATTTACGATGATGTCAACGCCATTTATTATAACTCGGGCAAGGTAAACGATGAAGGGGCAGATATTCAGTTGAAAAGCGATTACACAACATTTATTATCAATAATAAAATAGGTTTGATGGATAAGAATGGTAAAGTAGTGCTTAAAGCTTTTTATGATGAGATTTCAGCTTTGACCAACGACTTATTTTACTGTAAAGTTGGAGATCAGGGTATAACAATGAATTCAAATGGACAAGAAGTTAAACAATAAAAACAGCAGTTATGAAACCATTGGTAAGTATAATAATTTTCTGGGTTATTCTATCGGGGTTTTCTGCTCAGGCCCAAATTAGCCGCCAGTTACAGGATGCCATTAACAATGTTCCGGTAGCCAAATTCGATTATCCGGCAAACCGAAACCGCAATATTCCACCCCAGGTTGCCAGTCCACAGGCGTTTGCATTTGCCTATTACCGTTTACCCTATGCTGTTAATCTAAACTTGGTTTATAACAGTGCGATTAACAGTTATGTTGAAATAGTGATGCTTGATTTTGATTCTGTTGATCTTTCGGTTTCGGAAGAACGACAAATGATACGAAGCGCATTGATCGAGTTGCAGGATTTGATGGACAAGCAGGGGCGGATTGCCCGGTTAGCTGGTTTTATGGATTATACAAACTTTAGCAATAGCTATATTTCACAGTTTTCAACAAATGGGAATGCTTTAATTGCCATACGCGAGTTAATGAGTTCACAGGTATTGTTTAATGCATTGGTAAGTAGATCTGGATCAATTTGATACAGTGTTTGAATCATTTAATGTAGCGTTTTTTACAATTTATCAGCGAGCTATATTTAATAGAATTTGAAAAACCACCGTCTTAGACGGTGGTAATGGACAAACGGCTATGCCATATTATATTGCCCATGAATAAAAATAAATAATCATGGATAAATTTAGACAATTATCACATGTGTACTACAAATGAGAGTATCATGTTGTTTTCGTTCCGAAGTACCGTTTTCGTGTACTAACGGGAACAATTAAAATTCAAGTAGAACAATATCTTCCTTCAATCAGCCAATGGAAAGAAATAGAAGTTTTGGAACAGAATATTCAAGCGGATCATGTTCACATGGTTTGTTCAATTCCGCCAAAGATTTCCGTTTCGGATTTCATGGATCAGTTGAGGGATAAGTTGCCCATGTAATTTCTTAATTTTATTCAAACTTGAAACAAAAAAATTTCATTGAGACAATCATTTCCGAACCAAAGGTTACTTTATTAATATTAAGACAATTTTCTTGCAACAACTTATTGAAGAACTATATTTGAATAATAAATTGTATGATATTCTGTCTTGGGCCAGGTTAAAAAGCTGAAAATTTATGATGATTCAACCCTGTGTAAGTAAACCCGATTTATTGTTTCTGAAATCTTAATTAATACCTTTGTTTTTCAGTATGTGAAGGGAACCGATTTTTATATGGTGTATAAAACACAGTAACCTATTATATGGCTGAAGATGATATACAACTCCTGGTCAGAATAAAAACTGGCGATTATAATGCTTTTGAGATACTTTTTAACCGCTATTATAATTTTCTGTGCAATAGTGCTTTAATGTTTGTGAAAGATAGTTTTCTTGCCGAAGACATCGTTCAGGAAGTTTTTGTCAAAATATGGGAAACCCGAACAGTAATTAATATAACAAGTTCAATAAAATCATATTTATTTATTGCTGTTAAGAACAGGAGCCTTAATAAAATACAATCAGAAACAGTTCGCAAGGAATATTCGTCACGTTTTCTTAACCAACAAAACAATGAAGTACTACAAGTAGAACTTGAGCAGGAAGAATTCAGGGAACATTTGTACCGTTGTATTCAAAAACTACCACCTCGTTGCAAAGATGTTTTTCTCGAAAGTCGTTTTAAAGAAATGAAACAAGAACAGATTGCAGCGAAGATGCATATTTCGCTAAAAACAGTAAAAACCCAGGTAAGCAAAGCTCTTCGGTATATTCAAAATTGCCTTCAACTTTACTATCCCGAATATTTTTAATTTTTTTTTTAGTATAGCGTACGACCTTCCTGTTTGAGGATTGTCATAGAGATAAACACAATTCTCGATGAATGACAAGGTCGAAATAATCTGTAGTTATCTTTCAGGCACTTCTACAGAAGAAGAGATACTTTTGTTCAATGAAATAATGGAGCAGAAGGAAGGCCGTTTGCTTTTCGCGCAGTTAAAGAGAATCTGGGATGAGGCCCCCAATGTGAGAAATCACCAGGAATATGACTCAAAAAGGGCGTTCTATGAACTTTCGAAGAGAATGGAAACCAATAGAAAGCTGAAACGAAGGTATTTGGTTGCAACAATCTCGGGCATAGCAGCCAGCATTTTACTTGTATTTGGATTATGGGGGATAATCAAACTGCAAGGTGATCGTAATAATCAAACTGAAATAACATTTAAAACTGAAACAGGGAACCGTTCTGAACTGGTATTGCCTGATGGCAGCAAGGTTTGGCTTAATGCACAAACCCAGATCAAATACTCGCCTGATTTCGGCAAATCAAACAGGAATGTCTCGCTTAGTGGCGAAGCATACTTTGATGTTAGCCATAGTACTAAACCTTTTGTTGTTGATGTGAAAGATTTTAAGATTAAGGTTTATGGAACAAAATTTAATATCTCGGCCTATCCCGATGATCAATATTTCCAGACAAGCCTGGAGTCAGGTCAAATTAGTATCAAAAAAGAAGGGAACGAGGAAATTACAGTAAAACCTGGACAATTAATAAAGTATGAAAGAAAGAGTTCTGCCTTCCAGTCAGGAACGGTAGAAACAGAAAGATATTCGGCCTGGAGATTGAATAAGATGTACCTGGATAATGAGACTATTAAAGATTTGGCCAGAAAATTAGAGCGCCAGTACAATATATTGATTTCGTTTGTGCCGGAAAGCTTAGGGGAAGGAATTCATTACTCGGGTATATTCACAAACGAAAATGTAACTGAGGTTTTAGATGCCATTTCAATTGCCAGCGGATTGAAGTACACAAAGAAAGACAACAAATATACGATTGAAAAGAAATAAAAATACCGTCAGGTCTCTCACCACCCGACGGTAAATTAACCTAATGCATGGCATTAGAATTTAGTAACTTAAAGTCACACAAAACTATGAAAAAAAAGTTGAAAGTTGGGGGGTATATCATCCCGCCGTTAAAAAAACTATTAATGATTATGAAACTAACCGCTATTCTAATTTTCCTTTGGGCATTTCAGCTGACTGCAAGTGTTTACTCACAGCAGACTAAACTATCACTGAACCTAAATGACATGACCATCCGTTCTATTCTTCAATGCATTGAAAGCCAGAGCCGGTATAAGTTTCTGCTACAGGATGAACTTATAAATATTGACAGAAAAATCAATATTCAAGTTACGGACGAAACTATTAATAATGTATTGGATAAGATTTTTAGCGGTCAAAACATCAAGTATGTTATAACTGAAAAGAATCTGATAATTATTAATCCAAATGATAACAATTTTAAACTCAATAACGCTCAGCAAAAATCTATCTCCGGTAAAGTTACAGACTCTTCTGGAGCCCCGTTGCCTGGCGTAACTGTATTGGTTAAAGGAACGAGTAATGGGACTATCACTGATTCTGAAGGTAGATATACACTTGCTAATGTTCCCGTCAATGGTTCTGTTTTGTTTTCTTTTGTAGGGATGAAATCCACAGAGGTTGCAGTTGCCGGTAAGCTTGTCATCGATATCAGTTTAATAGAAGAGACTACAGCCATTGAGGAAGTGGTAGCCGTAGGATATGGAACTGTAAAAAAGAGCGACTTAACTGGTTCTGTTGCTTCAGTTCAATCCAGAACTTTTCTGGATCAACCAACAAGTTCAACAAATTCGATACTTTCGGGACGGGCGCCTGGTGTAACTGTGCGCAGGATGAATGGCGCCCCAGGCCGGGAGTCAACTATCCGTATCAGGGGAGCAAATTCACTTTACGGTGGTAATGACCCTTTGATTGTTGTTGATGGGAACTATAGTTCTATGCCCGATGCAAACGACATAGAATCCATAGAGATTCTTAAGGATGCTTCTGCTACCGCCATTTATGGTTCGCGCGGAGCAAACGGGGTTATTTTGGTGAAGACAAAACGTGGTGCAGAAGGGAAACCTACCCTTAATTTTTATTCCAATTTTTCTTTTGACAATGTGCCGCAGCGCTATAATATGATGAATGCGTATGAATTTGCTGAATACAACAACAGAGTTGGGGCCTATTCTTTTACTGACGACGAAATTGCATATTATAAAACGAATGGTGGAACGAACTGGCAAAACGAGATTTTCCAAAGAGGTTTTTCTCAAACATACAAGGCTACACTTTCAGGAGGAACTAAAAATGTAAGATTTTACGTTTCTCCAGACTATAGGAAAAGTACTGGAACTATATTAAATACAGATGCTAGTGGATATGGATTAACCTCAAAGGTAGATATGGATTTGAGTGATCGGGTTACTATACAAGTAGAGGCCAACGTAGGTCACAACGATAATTTAAATCCCGGGCTGGCATCGGGAGGTAGTAAAACATCAATTCCTCTTATGGGTGCTATAATATGGTCGCCTACAGAATCTGTTTATGAATCTGATGGCACATATAACCGTTTAGGTATAGGTACGGGAATAATGTTGAACCCGGTGTTGATGACCACAATTCTGAATACAAATTATAGCAATTCGGGTAGTGGCATTGGTAATTTAAAAATTAGAATTATTAATGGTTTGGAACTTAACGCCAAAGGTTCTGTTGGTTTCGGTACCGGAGGAAACAGATATTTCGAAAGCAAAGAATATAATGGGGTAAATGCTAAAGCTTCACAAAGTTCTTATGAAAGTAAGTCATGGTTGGTAAACTCGTTTCTGAACTATACAAAAACGCTTGCCAGTGTTCATAATGTTTCTGCAATGGTCGGTTTTGAAGAAACTAAAGGTAGTTCACAATCGTTAAGCGGATCTGCCGATATACTTCCAATCGAATCAGTAGGCTGGTATAACTTGGGACTGGCTACACCAAATATTAGTGTTGGGTCAAGCTATTCAAACAGTGCCATGAGGTCATATTTTGGACGTGTGAATTACAATTATGATTCACGCTATTATTTAACTGCCAATTTTAGAGCTGATGGTTCTTCTAAATTTAAAGGGAATAACCAGTTTGGTTATTTTCCCTCATTCTCATTGGCATGGAAGCTTTCTGAAGAAAAATTCATGAAAAATCAGAACGTGTTCCAGAATATAAAAATGAGAGGCGGTTGGGGTGTAACAGGAAACCAGGCTATAAGCAGTTATGCAACTTATACAACTTTGGGTAACAGGGGCTTTTATTGGGGAGATGTACAACAGGCCGGATACTATGCACAGGTTGGTGGCAATCCAAACCTGAAATGGGAATCAACCAAACAATTAAATTTAGGGCTTGATTTAGCCACATTGGCTGGCCGTTTGTCGATCTCATTAGATTACTATGATAAAAAAACTGAAGACTTATTAGCTCCTGTGTCTGTTGCTGCATACAATGGTGGTGATTCACAGTATGGGCGCAATAGTGTAATTTCCAATGTTGGTTCGGTGCGAAACCGAGGGTTTGAGTTTAATATCAATTATAATTTAATCAATAATCAAAGTTTCAAGTACGACATTAATTTGAATGGCGCTTTCAACCGGAATAAAGTACTCGATCTTGGCGAACAATCTATAATTTATGGGGCTACGTATGCCAGTGGGCTTTCTTCTTTAAGTCCGTTTGTGTTAAAACCCGGAGAGCCTATTGGTACTATTTATGGATTGAAATACCTGGGTATATGGCAGAAAGATGAAGCTGCAGAGGCCGCTAAGTACCAACAGGAACCTGGCGATTACAAATATGAAGATTTGAACGGAGATTACAATTACGGTTCGGAAGACAGCCAGGTTATAGGCCATACAAATCCTTCTTTCACATGGGGTTTTAATAACCATTTTTCTTACAAAAATTTTGACTTTAATGTATTGTTTGAGGGAGTACATGGACGTGATGTGATGAACTGGTCGTATATGGTAGCAGCTGAACGTATCGATTTTAAGCAATTATATACGCTACGGGAATCAAGAAACCGTTGGACAGAAGATACTCCTAATGCAAAATTTGCAAAGATTGGGACTTCAAATAAATTAACCCCTAATTCTTCTCAGTATATGGAAGATGGAAGTTATGTGAAATTACGAAACATTAGTTTGTCCTATCATTTCTCTAAAAAACTTATATCATTTGCTGATGTCAGAGTTTCGGTAAGCGCACAAAATATGCTGACTTTTACTAAGTACAAAGGTTATGACCCTGAAATTAGTTCTTCTACAGGTGACGATGTCAACTCAGGCATGGATTGGTTTGCTTATCCAAACCCCAAAAGTTTTTCTTTTGGAATATCGATAAAATATTAAAAAATCATCGTAAAAAATTTTTAGCATGAAATACAAAATAATAACACTATTATCTGTCATTTTTCTTCTGGGAGCATGTCAATCGAATGAAAATTTTTTGGAAGAAACGCCCAAAGGACAATTGTTCCCTGATAATTTCTTAAACAACGCGACAGAACTAGAGTTGATGAACAATTCGTTGTATGCAATCTTTGACCGGGCAATGGGGCGTCCTTATGAAAGCATGGATATTAAATTCGCCAGTTCGGACGATGTGCTTGGCACAGGAAACCAGCGACCATATTATAATCAGATGGAAGTTAATATGGATATTACTGTTGGCGCTGATAATGATATTCAGTTAGGCTGGGAACGTGCTTACAATACTATTAATCAGGCAAACGCTATTATTAATAATTATCACAATGCAGATGGTACAGTAGCTGAGGCTGAATTAAATGCCTGGGCTGCTCAGGCCCATTTTATCCGCGCATTCACCTACTTCTGGTTAGTACGTTTTTATAATAATATCCCATTAATTACAACTGCATTTACGCCGGATGTTAAAAAAGAAGTTACATGTTCTAAAGCTGCAGATATATATGCCCTGATTGTTTCTGATTTGCAATTTGCCGAAGAATGGTTACCTGTAACCTGGACCGGGTATATGAAAAAAGGGGGTGCCGTTACGAAAGGAGCAGCAAAATCGACTCTGGCCAAAGTCTATTTGCAAATGGCTGGTTTCCCTGTTAATGGTGGCGCTGAGTATTATGCCAAAGCCAGGGACAAGGCCAAAGAAGTGATTGATAATGCCTCTGAGTATGGGTACGCTTTGCGCAATCATTTCTATGAGGTATGGGATCCATATTGGGGCGCATACGAAACCACACCTGATGAAGCTATCTTATGGATTGCACATACAGTTGACGATTATACAGCCAGAGCTCCTTTGGCAAGTCGCCCAATAGAATTTGGAGGTTGGGAATTTATGATTGCTGAAAATGGATTTTTCAACCGTTTCCCTGCCGGCGAACGTAAGGACTTTACATTCGTTACAGATTTCTACATCAATGGTGGATTACATTATACTTATAAAGATTTAAAATGTGCACATCCTTGTTACAGAAAACTTTGGGCCGATGACTTATCTGCCGGTTGGGAATGGGAAAAGAGAAATGATCCGTCAAGTCTTTGGGCTTCAAACATGCAGCAAACAGCTAACTGGTTTAGCTCTCGGGCTATTATAATGTTGCGTTATCCTGATATATTATTGACTTATGCCGAAGCAAAAGCACGTACTGATGGCCCGGACCAACTGGCTTATAAATGCCTTAACGATGTACGTAACCGTGCTTACAAAGGTGTTGGTACAACTGAAGCCTCAGTAAGTGGTCTCAGTACAGACGCATTCATTGATGCCGTAGTTTGGGAAAGGGCTTATGAGTTCGCCGGCATGGAATATTCTGCCAGGTGGTTTGATCTGCAACGATTGGAATTAGTGGAAAAAGCTAATACTGAATGGCGTGATGAAACTGAAAGTAAATATACACTTGTGAAACAGTATACTAAAAAAGATTATTTTTTGTCTATTCCGAGTAAAGAAGTTACTCTGAATCCGAATTTGGCAAATAATAATTCCGAGTTTCAATAATAGTTGAATTAACTGAATAACTGATAAAAAATGAAATATATCATAGGTGTAAGTCTGTTTGCATTCATAGCTGGTTTGTCCGGTTGTAAGGATGAAGAAAAAGCGATGACGGGTATTGCAGTAAGTACAAAAAACATTACGATGGATGTGGATGTAGTTACTAGTGTGATTCCATTTGCTATACCCTGGGACGCAGAAGTACAGGAGAAATTTACATGGACTTCAGAAAATACCGCGGTAGCTAAAGTGAATAGCAAAGGACAAATACTTGGCGTTGACCCTGGCGAAACAAATATTGTTTGTCATTACCAAGACCTTACCGCGACAATAGCAGTTAAGGTGAATACTGTTGAAACACTACATGACAAAATTAATTCTCTTGTCGCTAAGGGTTATTGGGAATTTGAAGATGCTTCCAATCTGCCTCAAAAAACAATCGGGAATGATTTGGTTTTTGTTCAGGACAATAAAAGAATTACCTCAATTGACGGGCCACGTTTTGACAATAAGGCGGTTCGTGTGCCATGGGATCCGAAAAGTGCGGGAGTGACAGGGACATTTATCAAATGTCTTCATGGGTTTCAACCAAAAAACGGAGAAGAAAAAATAAATGAATACACCATTATGTGGGATATTCGTTTGCCTAATGAAGAAGGAATGCCCGAGACTGGTTACTATACATTGATGTCCTCAAGAACCTTGGATAATTCTAAAGATCAGGATTTTGCAATCAAAAGTTCGGGTGCTTTTGGTATTGGAAATTTAGGTTATTCTTCGAGTGGCGTGCTCGTTAAGGGCAAATGGCACCGTGTGGTATTGGCAGCAAAAGCTGGTACTTCATTTACATACTATGTTGATGGTGTTAAGGTTTATAGCGGAAATGCAGCCAATGGCCCTATTGATGGTCGTTTTTCTCTGTTACCTGAAGGAGTATTGTTTTTTTCGGATGATGATGGGGATGACAGCACAATCGACGCTTCTGCTATTGCAATCTGGGACAAGCAATTGACTGCTGATGAAGTTAAAAAACTGGGAGCCATCAGGCAAACAGTCGATTTCTCTGAAGATTAATCAGAAAGGTATATTCCAGGTTTTTATCAAGAGGCTGTTCAAAAAGCAAATAGTACGTTAGCTTTTCTCTGTGAATATCTGTGTTCCAATTGTTTATTTCGTTACACAATGTTACACGGACTTAAAATAAAGAGGAAACACCGTGTTTTTGAACAGCCTCTTTCTGTTAACGTGAACTCAGGATAATAGAAAACTATTATCCTCTTTAATTGTAGTTTAAATAAGTATTTCATAATCAATGTGATGAAGTTTATTGCTGGAGTAATTAGTTGTTCTCTTATTTTTCTGTCGGTGTTTGGGCAGGACGAAATAAAAAAAAATGACGATCCTGCAAAAAGCTGGCCTTCCGGATGTGAAAAAGTTGAAATTGTTTCGACTGTCGATGGTACCATACAACCAGCATACTTTTTCAGGGCTAAATCAGGCAAACCACGTCCTCTGGTGGTTAGATTGCATGCCTGGAGTGCCGATTACACCAAGGTAGATGATGTGGCTCAGTTATGTATTAATAGTGATTACAACTATATCCATCCCAATTTCAGGGGGCCGAACGATCGACCGGAAGCTTGTGGAAGTCCTTTGGTTATCAGCGATATTGATGATGCAATTGATTATGCCATCAAAAATGCGAACGTTGATACCACCAGTATTCATATTATCGGAGGAAGCGGAGGAGGTTATGCTACCTTGTTGTGTTATATGAAAATTAAACACCAAATTAAAACTTTCACTGCATGGGCTTCCATTACTAATTTGGTGGATTATTATTACGAATGTGCCGGACGCAGAGAAAAATATGAAAAATACATGCACGATCTGGAAAAAGTAACCTCAGGCCTTCCTGAAAATGGGTTTGTTCCTTATTTTAATGAGGCTGAAGCGGTTAAACGTTCTCCTGTTTTTATGGACACTCCGGTCTCTCAGCGTGAGAATAGTAAAATTTTCATTTATGCAGGAATTCACGACGGCGGTTTATCGGGTGATGTTCCCTTTACACACAGCCTGAAAATGTTTAATAAAATCGTTTCCGATTTCGATTATTCCGATCCGAAAACACGTTTTTCCACCGAAGAAATGTTGCGTCTTATGGATTGGCAGTCAACCGGGATTCCTGTATTCAAAGACCATCTTACGATTTTATTGCAACGTCAATATCTTGATAAAGTCCAGATTAATCTGTTTGAAGGAGGCCATGAAATGATTATGAACCGTGTACTGGATGGCGTAAAAGGACAAAATATCCTTGTTATTGGTGATTCAAACGGTACGGTTAATGAGGGATGGGTAAATCAGTTAAAAGAGGCGCAGTTTTCTGATTTCATTTACAATACTTCTATTTCGGGCAATACGATTGGATTTGACAATAATGGCAGAAAAGATTTGAATACGCTTCGCCAGATTGACCGGTATATGACTGAAGCAGATAAGGCACTCAATGGGATGAACAAAATATTCATCATGATTGGAACAAATGATTGTAAAACTGTTTTTAGCGATAGCCTGAAGCTTGTTCCGAAAAACATGAAGTCTTTATTGGAAAAGATAAAGGCTCATCCGGTATATCAAAAGTACCATCCTGAAATATATGTGATTTCACCTCCTCCTTATGCAACCGACGATAAGCTAATTGAAAAATACAAGGGTGGTTATCAGCGAATTGCGTGGTTGAATCCTCAGTTAAAAAAAGTAGCAGAGCTGAAGGGATGTCATTTTATTGATGTTTATTCAAAACTGATCCCTGTTTGGGAGAATGTTACGGCAGATGGAATCCATTTGACGGCCCCCGGTCAAAAGATTATTGCTGAAATACTTAGAAATGAAGCATGGCTGCATTAATAAATTAAACCTGATAAACACATAATTATAAAAATAGCAAATGAACCGAAAACTTATTAATCACACATTTTTCATATCAATATTCGCATTAGCTTTTTTATTCATGACCTCCTGTTGCCAGAATAAACAACATCCTGAAGGAATTGAGCATGTAATTATAATTGGTATTGATGGCATGAGCGTTCAGGGTTTGCTGGAAGCGGAAGCCCCTTGTATGGATAGTTTGCTTCGGAATGGAGCTTATAATTATAAGGTTCGCTCTGTTTTGCCATCAGTTAGCGCTCCGAATTGGAATGCCATGTTGTGCGGCGCAGGTCCTGAAATTACAGGAGTAATCGACAATTCATGGGGGAGAGGCATTGATAAATTTCCACCTGTAGCTGTCCTTGAAAATAACGTTTTCCCCAATATTTTCAGAGTGTTCCGGGAGCAAAAGCCTGACGCGGAAATTGGTTGTTTTAATCAATGGGCCTATTTAAAGACGTTGCTGGATGTAGAGAGTATGAGCCGGTTTGAAACCTGCGAGACTGCTCTTGAAGATGCTCAAAAGACTGCCGCTTATATTCAGGATAAAAAACCCGATTTTGTTTTTGTCCATATTGATGACGTAGATGCTGCCGGGCATGAATCGGGATGGATGTCGGCTGAGTATATCAAAGCCATTCATGAGGTCGACGGGGATGTCCGTATGATTGTGAATGCAGTAAAAAAAGCCGGCATCAGCGATCATACGATGATTATGGTGGTGGCCGATCATGGCGGAATCTTTTTCCGTCATGGGAAAAACACGTACGAGGAACTAACCACGCCGATCATCTATTCAGGAAAAGGAATAAAAAAAGGGTACCAGATAAAACAGCAGATATACAAATACGATGTTGCTGCTGATGTGGCCTTTGCACTGGGATTAAAAATGCCTCAGCAGTGGTTGGGACGGCCCGTCAAAGCTGCTTATGAGGGTTTTAGCGAACCTGAAAATATTTACGCCGGGACTGAAATTTTACCTCCTCCTGTTTTCCTTTCAAAAAAAGTAAAAACCGTTTATGGTGGTCTTTTTGTTGATACGGTTGCAGTAGTAAAAATCAAAAGACCCATCGGGGTTGAAGGTGAAATCAGGTACACCACCGACGGTACCACCCCTACAAGAACGTCTGCTTTGTATTTCCAACCATTTACGCTCGAAAAATCGGCAATTGTTCAGGCCAAAATATTCGGTAAGAATGCCGAAAGCCCTCTGGTACCGGCTCAATATCGGGTGGTGTACAGCAAAAACGGGAATGGTGTGAATTATTCATTTTTTAGTTTGTCCGGAGAAAAAAATATGCCCTCTTTCAATTCGAAAACACCTGTGGGTAAAGGTGTTTGCTATGAGATAGGATTAAATACCCCTGATATAAATGTTCTGAAAAAGAAATACAAAACCGACTATGGAATGTGCCTTACCGGTTGGCTAAAAATTGATTCCGATGCTAATTATACCTTCCGAATATGGGCTGATGGGGGATACCGGCTGCTTATCAACTCCACGCTGGTGACCGAAAATAATATTCTGAGCGGCTCAAACAGTGAAGGAACCATTCTGCTTGCCAAAGGGTCGTATCCATTTAATATTGAGTATTTTACCCACGAAAATAGCGGCTCGCTGGATGTGTATTACGAAGCCCCGGAAATGCCAATCAGGTTCGTGCCAGGCGATAAACTGTTCAGAGAACACAAAGCCTCTGAACAAAAATAGAACATTCTGAAAAATGCAAATTGATAACGAGTAAACAAGAATATAACCACGAATTTCTAAGCAAAACAGGTATGTTTAAAAGAATCTTTTCCTTCGTATTTGCTGTAATACTCTCTGCAAATACTTTCGCAATCAGGCCATGCATGCCCGACAAAGGCCAGATCAAAATTGACAGCATGAAAAGTGAAATCATGAAAGTTACCCGGAAGTATTCGGTTTACCTTCCTAAAAGCTATTTAACCCGGACTGAAAAAAAATATCCTGTCCTTTACCTTCTGCATGGGTGGAACGACACCAACGTCGGTTGGCTTGATAGTGGCCACCTTCAGGAGATCGCCAACAAAGCCATCGACTCTGGTGAGGCGTGTGAAATGATTATTGTCGTACCTGATGCCGGCAGAAAGGAGGGTTATTTCGATAAGGAGGGTTGGTCTTATGAAACCTATTTCTTTAACGAGTTTATACCTTTCATTGAAAAAACTTACCGGATTTTAGGAGATAAATCGCACCGGGCTATTGCCGGGTATTCCATGGGCGGGGGCGGGGCTACGGCTTATGCCCAGAAACATCCCGGGTTGTTTTCGTCGGTTTATGCCATGAGCGCCTTAATGACGTTACCCAGACAAGACCGTGTACCAAAAGCGGATTCCCAACTGGCTGAGTTAGGAAAGTGGGTGTTGGCCAACGATTGTGTTGCTTTTGTTGCCTTTACCGATGAGGTTACCCTGGAAAAATTAAGAACTGTTCGCTGGTTTGTCGATTGTGGCGACGATGATTTTTTGCTGGATGCAAATTTTCGGTTTTACCAAGAAATGCAACGGGCAAAAGTCCCCTGCGAGTTGCGGGTACGCGATGGAAATCATGATTGGAAATACTGGCAATCAGCTTTATATATGGCATTGCCTTTTGTCTCGGAGGGTTTTGGAAAATGATGCAACATTCAATAAAATTGTCTTAAATGAAAGTGCCAGTTATCCTGATTGTTATATCTATTTGCCTTCTTATTTTCTGCTCGAAGAATCCTGCGAATGCCAAAGAACCAGTTTCCTTCAAAACATCGGATTGCCTTTTGCAGAAGTTATATGATGGTGCTGTTGAGAAAGCAAAATGGAACATCACCCAATTTGGGAAATACAAGGTGTTGGTTGAAGGTGGCTGGTATAAAAATGTGTGGCTCGAAACGCAGCCCATGGGCGGCTACATGTACGGCAAACGCGATGTAAACATTGCCCGAAATAACATTGAGATATTCATTGATTATCAGCGTGAAGATGGTCGTTTCCCCGGTATGGTATCCAACGAAAATAATACACTCAAGGGCCATTACGGATGGTTTCAGGGATTGTTTTTGGCTGGCCCGGCCTTTGAAACGTATTTCCTACTGAATAAAAACAGGGAGTTTATAACCAAAGTGTATCAATCGCTGCAAAGGTTTGATGAATATTTATGGAAGACCCGCGATTCCAATGGCGATGGCTGCCTGGAAATATGGTGCCTGGGTGATGCGGGCGAAGACGAATGTATCCGCCTGGGTAAAATTCCGAATTGGTGGCCTTTTGATTATGCGCCAACATGGGAAAAAATTCAAGCCTTGCCCAAAGAAATCAGGGATAAAGAAGTAGGTGGAATAAAATTCGAAAACATCAAAGAATACCTTTTGCCTGTTGAATCGATGGACATCATGTCCTATTCGTATACCTGTCGGGATGTTCTGTCGAAAATTTCAAAAGAAATCAGGAATGGAAAGGAAAAGTATTGGAGGAAAAAGGCAGAATCGGTGCGGGATGCATTAAAAAGGCACCTTTGGGATGCGAAAAACCATGCCTGCTATGATCACGATAATTCCAATAAAAAGATCGACGTGTTGATTCATAACAACCTACGCTGTATGTATTTTGGAAGTTTCGACCAACAAATGGCCGACGAATTTGTCCGTTACCACTTGATAAACCGGAAAGAGTTCTGGACTCCCTTCCCGCTGCCATCCATTGCCGCCAACGATAGAATGTTCAGAAATGAATCAGGTAACAACTGGAGCGGGCAACCTGAAGGATTGACTTACCAACGATCAATAAGTGCTCTTGAAAACTATGGGCATTATGCTGAACTGACTTTACTTGGAAAGATATTTCTAAAGAACCTTGAGAAGTATAATAAATTTACCCAGCAATATGATCCGTTTACTGGCATACCGAACAATTCTCCTGACGGTTACGGACCGTCGATACTTGCGTCGCTGGAGTTTGTTTCGCGCATGTATGGCATTCATTTCACCGAAGATAAAATCTGGTGGTCGTGCCTCGATACACCTGAAACGTATGAGTATTCGCAGTATTATTTGGGGTCAAACTACCTGATGGTAACCAAAGGGAACGATGTGGATTGTTTTATAAATGGACAAAAAGTGCTTTCGTTCACCAAAGGCATCCGGGTGGTAACCGATCGAAAAGGCCAATTGCTTGGAGTTGTCGGTATTGAAACAGAAACGAAGCAGGCCAAAATGGATTTCAATAATCAATCTATTTCGCTGGAAGTATCTCCCAATTTTTCTTTTGATGGGAAATTCAAAAGGAACAAGGTGGTTCCATATTATAAACCTTTTTAACGAACGATAGTGAAAGCAGATGTTCCAATGTTTACAGAAAGACAATCTAAATATATGTTTATAATAAGGGAAAATCTTATAGTATTATCATTGCTTGTCTTTTTAGTTTTTCAGGCGAACGGGCAAAGCAAATTTTCGGGCAAAAAGGCCATTGCTTTTCAGGATATTCAGGCTCAGGGGCTTTTGGAAAAGCACCTTCAATTGTCGTTCAACCGTCTTCAGGATGGCTATTTTCAGTGGAAGTCCATTTCGGAGGTCAACAGAGAATCTTTTCCCGGCGATGCGGTTGGTCGGTGCATCAATGGGTTAACGCTGTTATCGCAGGCTTTGCACCAACCGGCTCCTTCCAATTTGAAGGACATTATGGCCAATTACCATGAACTCGAAAACAGAGAAGGCTATCTGGGTGCGCTGTTGCCTGCCTCCCGGGCCAACGAGGATGTGATGGCTGGCCACAATGGGCTTTTGTGCGGTTTGACCGAGTACATTCTCTGGACAAACGATGCGAAAGCCAGACAGCGGTTAAAATCGGTAGTTGATAGCCTGATTATTCCAGTTCGCGAAGCGATTAAGTTTTACCGCGTTGATTCGGAAGAAGGGAAAAAGATAAGCTGGGTTTTGTCGGGCGGCGATATCGGCCAGTTGTTCCTGGCGCTCGATGGCATGACCCGCGCATATACCGTTTATCCCTGCGCCGGGTTGAAAGCAACCATCGAAACGGCTATCGACCGGTACCGGAAATTAGACCTGGTGGCCATCAGCGCCCAAACACATGCCATGCTTTCGGCCACTACGGCTATTGCCCGTTGGTACGAAATACAGCATCGTCCCGAAGATTTGGCCTTTGCCGAAAAGTTGTACAAACAATACCGCGACTTAGCCATGACCGAAACCTATGAAAATTTCAACTGGTTCAACAAACCGGAATGGACAGAAGCCTGTGCTGTAACCGACTCGTATATTCTGTCTGTAACTTTGTGGCGTTTGACGGGAAAAGCTGAGTGTCTGGAAGACGCGCACCATATCCTTTTCAACGGGGTGTTGGCCGGACAACTGCGAAATGGTGGCTTTGGCGTTTCGAAGTGCGTGTGCGATCAAACCGGTGTTTGTGTTGTAAAGGAACACGATGAAGCTCCGTTTTGCTGCTCCATGCGTGGATCTGAAGGTTTGTCGCGGGCCTTGCAGTATAGTTATTTTATCGAAGGAGATACCGTAGCTGTTCCATTTTATGAAACCAGTACCGCCACCCTCCGGCTACAAAATGGCAACTGTACAATCAAAGAAACTTCCCGCTATCCATACGAAGGCTATATGAATTTCGAGGTTGTTGAAAGCACTGTATCGGGAAAGACAACAATGCAGTTTTTCGTGCCATCGTGGATCGAACCGGGTAGTTTCACAATAAAGATAAACGGTAAAGCAATGAATTGCCAGGTAAGTAACTCTTTTATTAAGTTGAACCTGAAATTAAGCAAGGGAACAACTGTTGAACTGTCATTCAAACAAAAACAGGGTGCCACAACCGCACTTCATCCCGGCAAATCGCTGGGGGCAGTCAGGTATTTCAATGGCCCGTTGCTGCTATGTTCGGCAACCGAAACGGCAGACGAACCATTTGTCCCGGTTTTGGATTTGGCTGAAAAGGGCGGACAAGGGTTTGTGTATTTTCCGAAGGTCAAACCTCAAACAAAACATGAGACTTCTAATGGACAAGATATTTCAGATACTGAAGATGACTGCGTAATCTACCGGAGCAACCTTCCGGAAGAAAAGGTAACAAGTGGAATGCAAAAACTGTTTGCCGATTTAAAATACGACCGCAATTCGGTGATATTTTGTTATTTATGGGATACGCCTCAGAAAGTATTGCAGCTCATCCTGCAATGGCCCGAAACAGCAGAAATGCCTAAACCGGAAAATGTAGTATTGGAATGGACTGAATCGGGAAACAAAATGAGCAACTCTAAGCCTGGTATTATCGGCAATGGCAGGCAGTGGGTTTATTCTCTCTATACGCCCGGCAAAGCGAAAGCGATAAACAAATTGATATTGAGGTTAAAAGCACCGGATATCTCTCTCGGAAAAATTGGCGACCCCGAAGTTTCGCTTGTCAAAAAATAAAGAAGATAAAATAAGTTTTGATATACGATAATCTATTGTGACAGCAAATAATACCTAAACTCAATATTTAAAAATCTGATAAATGAAAAGAAATAAAATCTTAACGATTCTTGGCATTGGTTTAATACTGGCACTCAATGTGCCGGGTAATGCAGCAAATAACGTAAAACCGGATTCAATATGTACTCACCGGATTGTCCGGGATGCTGATGGAAAACTTCTGTCGTGGTATAAACCCGAAACAAATGGAGCTGGCTATGATCAGGTTGTAAAACTGGCTTCTGAATTTTTGAAAAATGTTTTGCCAACCGACCCGAAAACAGGATTGAAATTGTATTACCTGTTTTGTGAAATTGATGGCCCCGAAAGCGGTAAAAGTTCCTATTCAGGGAGAGGTGGGTCAAACAACCCGGCTTGTGTCTTTGCTGGTCTGACTGAAAGTTTAGCTGTTAAATACCGGATTTATTCAGGTGATGAATCGTATTTAAAAATTGTCAGGGATTGTCTCGATCACATGATTCAACATGGTTCTGCTCCTTCTGAATGGCTTTGGGGCAATTGTCCTTATTCGAGTGCCACCAATGAGGCTACGGAATATAACGGGTCGGGCGATTTTGGTAACGGAGGAGGTGACGGGAAGTATTTCCTTGAACCTGACAAGGTGGGTGAAATGGGAGTTGCTTACCTGCAATTTTATGAAATAACAGAAGAACCTGTTTATCTTAAAGCTGCGTTAAATTGTGCTGATGCTCTTGCAAAAAATGTGAGAGAAGGCAATTACACTCAATCGCCCTGGCCATTCAGGGTACATGCCAGGACTGGCGCTATTTCTGAAGAATACTGTTCGAACGTTTTGCCTCCGGTTAAGTTATTTGATGAACTGGTCCGGATACAAAGCCAGGCACAACTACCTGATGATGCTGTTACCAGATATAAAAAAGCACGGGATAAAGCCTGGAAATGGCTGTTTTCGTGGCATGGGTCGATGAAAACTTTTGTTTGGAAAGCCTATTTTGAAGATGTGGAATATGATGCCATTAATGAAAACAGGGTGCAGGTGACTCCTATGGAGGTCGCTCGTTATTTAATTCAACATCCCGAACTCGATCCGTACTATAAAGAAAATGTCACGGCGTTAATTCACTGGTGCAACAGCGTTTTTGGCACCCAGGCTGCTTTGGGGTACAATGCCCAGTGCGAACAACTGAAATGTATGACTCCCATGGGAAGCCACACTGCCCGGTATGCTTCTGTTTGTGCAATGTGGTATGCTCTGGAAAAATCGGAATGGTATAAAAATGAGGCTTTTGAGAACTTCAATTGGGCCACGTATTGCACCAGTAAATCAGGATTTGTATCAGTTGGTTCGGAATGGATGGCCGCTTGGTTCTCTGATGGATATAGCGATTATATCAAACATTTTTTGGATGGTATGGCCGCTATTCCTGAATGGGCTCCGGCTG
Organism: uncultured Prolixibacteraceae bacterium; assembly: GCA_937915865.1. GTDB lineage: Bacteria > Bacteroidota > Bacteroidia > Bacteroidales > Prolixibacteraceae > Aquipluma. Next base: position 138,718 of record CALGIG010000053.1, read on the forward strand.
GTGAAAACCATTTGCTGGGTTCCACAGGTATTGTTCAGCAAATCAACTATGATACAAAGAATATTGTTTATCGTACTTTTTTGCCTGCTTCAACAGAGGTGTTACGGCTGACAAGCCTTCCGAAACAAATTACGGTTGATGGTAAAGTTTTAAAGCGTATGGATAATTTAACAACCGGAGAAGGCTGGAAATGGGAAAAGTTGAAGGATGGAGGAATATTGCATGTAAACCACCTGAGCGGAAGAAAGGTGGAGGTAATAAATCAGTAATATTATTACTTTTTACCTGAGGCATTGCCGTCAGGGCTGAGTTGCCCAGGGCTTTCAGCCCTGGGTTCGCCCTGAAAAGGCAAGTTAGTCTTTGAAATTCTAAAAGCGAATTTCCTGTACTTACTTGTGATGTGTTGAATTTCGTATTTATATATGTTTATGCTAAAACGTTTTAGTTTGATATTAAAAAACATGGTGGTAAATAAAAAACTAACAGACAGACCAATCAAAATGAACGCAAATCAATTTTCCCGTTTTTTCAGGCTAATAGCTTATGTTGCTATCTTTAGCGCGTTTGGATGTTCTTCCGTGCAACAGCAACCCAATTTGGCCAGTTTTGTCGATCCGTTTATAGGCACGGCCTATACCGGGCATACCTATCCTGCCGCGACAACCCCGTTCGGCATGGTTCAGGTGGGACCCGACAACGGCGTTAGCGGCTGGGAGTTTTGTTCGGGCTACCACGATGGGTCGAAAACGATCATGGGCTTTTCGCATACTCACCTGAGTGGAACTGGCGCTTCCGATATGGGCGATATTTTGCTGATGCCCGTTGTTGGCGATGTTCCGTTTATCCCGGGTACCGAAGAAAACCCGGCATCCGGTTACCGGTCTTCCTTTTCGCACGATACCGAAAAGGCCAGCCCGGGGTATTATCGGGTAAAGCTTGATAAATACAATATCCTTGCTGAAATGACAGCTACTCCACGCGTTGGGTTTCATCGTTACACCTATCCGGCCAACGAAAAGTCTGGAGTTTTAATTGACCTTGCTCATGGAATTGGAGATAAAACAACAGAAAGTTATATAAATGTAATTGATAAACAAACAGTTGTTGGAATGCGCCGGTCGAGCGGTTTTGTTGGCGACCACCGGTATTATTTCTGTGCCCGTTTTTCAAAACCTTTTACGCAAATAGTTTCATATCAGGATAGCGTAACTGGAAAGAACCAGCAGTGTTCCGGGAAAATTACGAAGCTGCTGGTTCAATTTTCAACCAACGATCAGGAAGCCGTTGAGGTAAAAGTAGGCTTGTCAACAGCCAGCGAGAAAGGGGCAATCAGTAACCTCGATGCCGAAGTTCCGGGCTGGGATTTTGCGGCAGTCCGAAAACAAACAGAGGCGCTGTGGAACAGCTATTTGAACCGGGTTGACATAAAAGCGATGAACGACGGGCAACGGGTTTCGTTTTACACCTCGTTGTACCATGCCTTGCTTATGCCGAACCTGGTCACCGATATCGATGGAAGTTATTCGGGCTGGGACCACCAGTTGCATAAAAGTACCACGGGCGATATGTACACCAACTTTTCGCTGTGGGACACCTACCGTGCCGAACATCCCTTCCTGGCGCTGATGTACCCGAAGGAAAACAGTAAATTTGTACGTTCGCTGCTCGAACGTCACAAGCAAACCGGGTTGCTTGTAACCAACGAATACGGGATGTGCGAAACCTGGTGCATGATCGGTAACCACGCCATCCCGGTTATTGTCGATGCGTTTCTGAAGGGCGACAAAACCATTGACCCTGAACTGGCCTACCAGGCGATAAAACATGCGCAAACTTCGGAACACAACAAAGCCGACTGGTCGAATTACGATAAGTTGGGATATTTTCCTTACGATATTAGCGGAGAAGAATCTGTTTCCCGGACAATGGAGTCGGGTTACGATGATTATTGCGTGGCTCAGATGGCTAAAAAAATGGGCAAAGATGATGATTACGAGTTCTTTATGAACCGGTCGAAGTTTTATCGGAATTTATTCGATCCCAGTCATAAATTGGCCAGGCCGAAGGATTCCAAAGGGAACTGGAAATCTCCGTTTGATCCTTATGCCCTGATTAATAAGACAGGCAAAAGAGATTATACCGAAGGGAATGCCTGGCAATGGACCTGGCATGTGCAACAGGATGTGCCGGGCTTAATTGATTTGTTCGGGAACAAGGAAGCGTTTGTGCATAAATTGGATTCTTTGTTCTTTGTGAATGTGGATTCACTTCCCGGCCATGTCGAAATTCCTGATGTTACCGGGCTGATTGGCACTTACGCACATGGCAACGAGCCGAGCCATCACATCGCTTATTTATACACTTGCGCCGGCCATCCTGATAAAACAGCGAAAATTGTCAGGGAAGTGTTCGACAAGTACTATCTTCCCAAGCGCGACGGGCTGTGCGGAAACGACGACTGCGGGCAGATGTCGGCCTGGTACATGTTTTCGGCGATGGGCTTTTACCCGGTCGATCCGGTATCGGGCGAATACGTGCTTGGAGCGCCGCAGGTTCACGAACTTACGCTGCATTTGCCTAATGGAAAGACATTTACTGTTAAAGCGAACAACCTTTCAAACGCAAACAAGTATGTAAAATCGGTGCGGCTAAACGGTTCTCCGGCCAAGTATTCGTCGGTGGCCTATAACGCCATCGAAAATGGAGGAACGCTTGAATTTGATATGAATTAATAGTTCGATAATGAAGAGAATACATTTTAAGACAGCTGCACTCGTTTCCATTTTCTTTTGGGCGTTGACCAATCTGCAGGCGGAAGAAAAAACAAATTATGCCGAAAAAGTGAATACAATGATCGGCACAAAAGGAAATGGGTTAACCTCGGGATATTTGTATCCCGGAGCATCGTATCCGTTTGGGATGGTGCAATTTACCCGAACTTACTTTTCGCCGGGTACAGGTTTTGGCATTAATCAGCTAAGCGGGGCAGGCTGTTCGAATGAAGGAAATTTCCCGACACTTCCGATCAATGGCGAATTGACGGTTTCGCCCGACAGCATTCTTAACCTGAATATCGACATTTCAGGAGAAAAAGGGATTGCAGGGTACTACCAGGCTAAAGTACAGAAAACGATTCAGGCAGAGTTCACGGTTACCGAAAGAACCGGAATGGCCCAATACACCTATGCCCCGGACACAAAAAAAGGAACGGTTATTATTGGTGGAGGCCTGGCCGGAACGCCAATCCATGTTGCCACAACCGTTATTACCGGGCCCAATACCTGCGAAGGGTTTTCGGATGGCGGCGATTTTTGCGGGATACCTGCACCCTATAAAATTTATTTTGTGGCTGAGTTTAAAGGAAAAGTGCTTTCGTCGGGAACATGGAAAGACAGTCGGTTGAAACCCGGAACTACGTTTTCCGAGGGTAAAAATTCAGGCTTATATTTCACTTTTGATGTTGCTGACGAAAAGGTAATTCAGTATAAAATAGGAATTTCGTATGTGTCTGTCGAAAATGCGCGGCAGAACCTAAATGCTGAAAACCAGGGATGGAACTTTGCTGAAGTCAAAAACAAAGCCATTAACCGATGGAATGATTACCTCGGGAAAATAGAAGTTAAAAGCGAAAACGAAGATCGTTTGACCCAGTTTTACACCCACTTGTACCGGGCGTTGATTCATCCCAGCGTTTGCAGCGACATAAACGGCGAATACATGGGCGCCGATTTTAAAGTTCACAAGGCATTGCGCAAGCAATATACCAACTACAGCAACTGGGACACCTACCGTACACAGGTTCAGCTGATGGCCATGCTCGACCCCGAAGTTGCCTCCGATGTTGTTGTTTCGTTACAAAATTTTGCCGAACAATCGGGTGGGGGATTTCCGCGCTGGGTACTCGCCAACATTGAAACCGGTGTCATGCAGGGAGATCCGACAACTATTTTGGTCGCGAATGCCTGGGCGTTTGGAGCCAGGGAATACAATCCGTGCCCCATTCTCGAAACGATGCGGCGGGGAGCCGAAATTCCCGGTACAAAATCACAAAATCAGCTCACCCGTCCGGCGCTGGACATGTTCCTCGAAAATGGGTTCTGTTATGCTTCCATGCAACTGGAATACACTTCAGCCGACTTTGCTATATCACGCTTTGCAACGGATGCCTGCAATAACGACTCGATCGGTAAAATCTATTTAAAACGGGCCCAATCCTGGAAAAATCTGTATAACCCGGAAACCGGGTGGTTGCAATCGCGGCGTAAGGAAGGCTTTATCCCCCTGAAATACGACTTCCGTGAATCGACGTACAACAATTATTTCTGGATGGTTCCCTATAATATCCAGGGCTTGATTAAGATAATCGGAGGCGCATCAGAGGGCGAATCCAGGCTCGATGTGCTGTTTCGCCGCTTGGATGCAGGCTACGACGACGACTGGTACGCCAGCGGGAATGAACCCAGCTTTGGGATTCCCTGGGCTTATAACTGGGTAGGGAAACCATACAAAACCCAGCAAGTTGTTCGCCGGATTTTAACGGAACAGTATTCCGGCAAGCCTGATGGATTACCAGGTAACGACGACTTAGGCTCAATGGGCTCGTGGTATGTTTTTGCTTCCATAGGGCTTTATCCTGAGATTCCGGGAGTTGGCGGGTTTGCTGTCAACACTCCGATATTCAATTCAGTAAAAATTCATTTAAATAAGGGAATACTTTCCATAAACGGGGGATCGGAAAAAGATGCTTTTATCAAATCGATGAAGTTGAATGGGAAACCCTATAACAAGACCTGGATCGACTGGTCGAAAATATCCCAAGGTGGAACAATTGATTATTCGGTATCCCATACCCCTGAATTGAAATGGGGCACCACCTATTCTCCGCCTTCGTTTGAATAAGCTGAAGATGATTATGAATCAAAATATTCTCATCGCTTTTTTTAAGCCTCCCCTTGTGGGGGAGGTTTGGAGGGGGCTCTGAATTATAACTTAATGAAAACCAATTTATTGCTTAGTATTTGTTTGTTCCTGGGCTTTTCTTGCTGTAAAAATTCCGGTACAGAAGATATGACCCGGTATGTCGATCCGTTTATCGGTACGGCTTATGTGGGGCATACACATCCGGCGGCTCAGCTGCCGTTTGGCATGGTGCAGGTTGGCCCCGACACCGGTACCGATACCTGGGAGCATTGTTCGGGTTACTTTGCCGGCGACTCGTCGATCATCGGGTTTTCGCATACCCATTTGAGCGGAACCGGTTGCCCCGATATGGGCGATATTATGTTTATGCCGGTTGTCAGCGAAGTCAGGTTTAACGCCGGAAGCCCCGAAAATACAACATCAGGGTACCGTTCCCGCTTTTCGCATCAGAACGAAGAAGCGCATCCCGGCTATTACAAAGTGAAGTTGGATGATTCGGGCGTTTTGGCCGAACTGACTGCTACAAAACGGGTTGGCTTCCATCGCTACACGTTTCCGGCCTCTGACCATTCGGCGATTGTTGTTGATTTGGGGCACGGGATTGGCGATCGCACCACCGGGTCAAGCCTTAGGCTGCTGAACGACCGTACAATCGTCGGGAAACGAAGGTCAGCCGGTTTTGTGAAAGATCATACCTGGTATTTCTACGCGGTTTTATCCAAACCGGTCGAAAAAGTCACCTCTTTTGCCGATAGTTTAATTTCTGAAAATACTGATATTCAGGGGAAAAATACGAAGTTTTTTCTTCAGTTTAAAACAGCCAAAGACGAGAAAGTAGAAGTAAAAGTGGCCTTATCGACGGTGAGCATCGAAGGGGCCAGGAAAAACCTGGAGCAGGAAGTTTCAGGATTGAATTTCGATCAGGTCAGGGCCGAAGCGTCATCAGCCTGGAACAACGACCTCCTGAAAATTGAAGTTAATCCGCGCAACGACGGGCAGCGGGTTTCGCTTTATACCGCCTTGTACCACACCTTGTTGATGCCCAACCTGATAACCGATGTTGACGGAAGTTACTGTCTGCCTGATGGTACGTTGAAAAAATACAAGGAAGATTACTATACCAACTTTTCATTATGGGATACCTACCGGGCCGCCCATCCGTTTTATGTGCTGATGTTCCCCGATGAAAATGCCCGGTTTGTGCAGTCGATGCTGGAGTTGTACAAAGATCGGGGCGTGCTGTGCACCAACGAGTACGGGCAAAACGAAACCTGGTGCATGATTGGTAACCATGCCGTTCCGGTTATTGCCGATGCTTACCTGAAAGGAACGATAACCGGGAATAAGGAACTGGCGGCTGAAGCTATTTTTAAATCGCTCACAACACCGCACCCGAAGTCGGACTGGGCGACGTACGATAAGTATGGCTATTATCCGTTCGATTCAATAGCGGTAGAGTCAGTTTCGCGGACGATGGAGCATTGCTACGACGATTATTGCGCCTCGTTGATGGCGCAGCTGGTGAAAGACCCTGTAAATGAAGCTTTTTTCAGAAAACGGTCGGACAATTTTAAAAATCTCTTCGATCCGGCTTCCAAATTAATGCGGGCCAAAGATTCGAAAGGGCAATGGCGTACGCCTTTCGACTCGTTTTTACTATCACATGCTTCGACTAGTGGCGGCGATTACACCGAAGGAAATGCCTGGCAATATACCTGGCATATTCAGCACGATGTTCCTGAATTGGTTAAGTTAATGGGCAGCAAAGCCTATTTTGAAGCCAAACTCGATTCGTTGTTCTTTCTCGATGTGCGTTCGGTAGGTGGTGGTTTCCATGGCGATGTAACCGGAATGATTGGGCAGTATGCGCATGGAAACGAACCCAGCCATCATGTGGCTTACCTGTACGATTATACCGCCCATCCCTGTAAAACACAAGAGATTATCCGACAGGTATTTGACAAGTTTTATCTGCCAGGCCGTGACGGGCTAAGCGGAAACGACGATTGCGGCCAGATGTCGGCCTGGTACATTTTTTCGGCGATGGGTTTCTACCCGGTCGATCCGGTATCGGGCGAATACCTGATCGGGGCTCCACAGGTACATGAAATGAAATGGTGCCTGCCAAATGGTAAAATGCTTGAGATGAAAGCCTTAAACTTGTCGGATGCGAACAAGTACATCCGGTCGGTAAAACTAAACGGGAAACCGCTCAATACATTCAAAATCAGGTACGATGAACTAAAAAACGGAGGGATGCTTGAGTTTGAAATGACTAACGATAAAAACCTAAACTTCTACCAATAAATACGATCATGCGAAACTATTTTTTAGCTATTGCAGCTTTTGCCTGCTTGTTCGTTTTTTCATGCCATATCGAAAAAACAGACTATAAAAAACTTTATGATCCAATAAAAGATGTGGGCCAATACCGGTTACCGGCATTGGATAAAGTTCCTCCATACTGCTGGGACATAGAAGTTAAATCTTCTGATCAGCAACTTGCGTTGAAAGAATATTTGCTCGCCGGTTCTGCTTCGGGGCTTATTGCCAGGGCAATAAAAGATGGCAAAGCTGATGTTGGCCTCTGGATCGTAAACGGTCGCGATAATGGAGTGGCTTACCGGGCCGAGAGAGAATCTCTGCAAAAAAACGGTTGCCATTTCCTGGGGCCGGTCAATCCCATAGACCTGTTAACCGGCCAGGTAAAGCAACCGGATGGAAGCGGGGTAAACCTGAAAAACCTGTTCAATGGTTATATTCTGATCGATATGGACAACAATCCTGAAAGCGGAACAGTAGCCGTGAATGCTTCCCATGTGCTTAACGGACTGATTGTTGATAAAACATTTCAGAAAATATTTGATAAAGCCGGGTATAAAATGCTGTACGATGCTTCAGGGAAACATGTTCGGGATGCCTGGGACGAATTTGCGGACAAATGCCATTGGAACGGACTGGTGGTCATGCCAAACAATACCTGGGAGCTACGCGATGCAGCCATTCAGAATGGTTGGTTTTTTATGAATTTGTATGCCCGTCCGCATGACGCGACGAAAGGAGACTACTGGTATTTGTACCGGGAAGCCGCAAAAAAAATGGAGCCCCATTCGCTGATCTACGGATGGGAAGCCGGGCCCCGCGATGAGCGGGAAATCAACGATGTAGCTTCGTCGAATGCTCAGGCATCGGCAATAAACGACTGGTTTTATAACAATTGCATGGCGAATGCCGGTTATAAAAATCGCCAGGATTCAGTATTGGCTTGTGTAATTAACCCCAAAACAATCGATTACACCAAAAAGAAGCGGTTTGTTTCTTTTTTTATGTCGGATGGAGATAACAACCAATGGATGATGGGTGGATTTATCGAAAACTGGTATGATGTACCCGAAAGCAGCGCGAACAAGGTAGCCTTTGGCATACCGACAACTACTTTGCCACAAATGGCCCCTGCTGCTTACAACTACATTTTGAAACATCAGCCTGAAAATTCGACGCTGGTCGAAGTTCAGGGCGGAGGTGTTTTTTATTCAGATACTTATGGGAAGAACAGAGACCGGGCAACCTGTTTACTCGAAAAAGCCGAAACAACGGCTGTATGGATGCGGCAGCACCGCGTTAAAGTATTGGGGCTAATGGCCAAAGAATCGGTGGGTTCCGACGAGGCAAAAGAAGCCTACCGTACTTCTATCGAGGCCAACGACCAGTTGGAAGGAATTGTTTCCCTGCAATATACGCCGTATGCCGGTGGTAAGGGCGATATTTACTGGTTCAGGAATAAAAACGGATACGAAATCCCTGTCATCACCATTAAATATTCGTTGTGGAACGAACCTGCCAACCGCGAACGGGAAGGGACCCCGAAATACATCGCCAATTGCCTGGATAAAGACCGGAACAACCCGGAATTTAACCTGGTTTGTATCCATGCCTGGAGCCATTTTTCGGATCAGGGGAAAGGTTGTGACGAACTGGCGGAGACGAAGGAGGGCAACGTTATGGGAAGCGGAATAGCAACCTTACTGCGGAATCATTTGGACAATTCGTATGAAGTGGTTAGCCTTCAGGAATTGATCTGGCAGGTGCGAATGAAGTTTTATCCTGAACAGACGAAGAAATACCTAAAAACAATACGATAATGAAAACGGCAATATCAGCATTGAAAATCGTCATTTTTTTGGTCCTGTTTTTTTGTTCTTCAGTATCTGTGTTAGGACAAAAAAGTCAAGCCCGTATCAAAATAGACATCGAGCGGCAAATC
>CALGIG010000054.1 GCA_937915865.1 uncultured Prolixibacteraceae bacterium
AATGCTTTGTTTCAAGATGATATTGGTATTTTTAAATTTTTGTCATGTACTTAGATTTCAGCATTATTTGCTGTGCAACCGGAAGAATTGGAATTCTGCATCTTGATTCAGTTTTTGTCCGGTCAAGAATGATCCAATCATTTCCATCATTACCTTTTTGAATATTTTTTGAATTCAATTTTGAAATGTCTACATAAGATAATCCCGTGTAACAAGCAAAAACAAAAATGTCACGGACTAACTGCATTCTGAGAATTGCCAGTTCTTTACTATGAATTTTTTGAACCTCCTGAAGTGTCAAAAAGTCCCGATGTCCTTCACTTCTTGAAAATCTAAAGGAGCTGTAAGGGTTTCGAAGTAAATAATTCATGGCAACCGCCTGATTCAATACCTTTTTAATAATCTTATGGTAGCAAAAGGCCGTATTTGACGCCACGTGGTAAGTACTTTTCAGGTAAACATCAAAAGATTTGATCAGTTTAAAATCGAACCCGGCAACGGGAATATCCTTTCGCTTTTCCTTTTTTTGCAGGAATTCTTCAAATCGGCTCCGAACCGTCCGATATTGTTTTAGGGTTAGCGGAGAATAATCACTCCCCAACGTTGCTTCTACATCTCGAATTATTGAATCAAAGACCTCTAAAAATCCCTGACCATTGCTTATACCGAGAAATTTGTCCCTGATAGCCAGAATATCAAATGGTTCCCCAATCGAATCTAATTGGTTATAGATATCAAGGATCTTACTTCGGATTTTTGTTAGCCGATTGTTGATGACCTTTATCTCTTCAGATTTGCCGTCTGCAAGCTGAGCGGACTCAATCCAGGAAGATTTTTCCAGAAAAAAACCAGTGGACGCTTCAAAGCGCTGTCCACCCATCGTACACCTTAAATAAACAGGAGATTTGCCGTCAGGTCTTGATTTTGACCTTCTTAATTGAAATAAAACTGAAACTCTCATAATCCTATTTTACAATATTACTAAAATAGGTCCCGTTTTCATCGCTAAACATACCTAAAAAGAAGTGATTTTCAGCGTATCAAAACGAACCATTTGAAACTAATTTGTATTGAATTACAGCGAGTTATAGCATAAATCGGGACCTTTCGGTAGTATGTATTACACAGGTCCCGAATTAGTCCCTTTTTTATTGATTTTTAGTGCATTTTTTGACTATTTGACAAAAATAAAAAGCACTTAAATCATTGAATTTAAGTGCTTTTAGTTCAATTTAACTTCATTTTCAGTAGTCCCACCGGGACGGCACGTCCCGTTTTTTACTTCTAAAAGCCTTGTAAATACTTGATATTTAACTATCTTTGCAGGGGTACAAAAAAGGGGTACAATTTTATGGCAAAGATAGTAAGAACAACTGCATGGTTGCGACCATATAAAAGCAAACAAGGTCACCAAATTTTTATTCGTGTACGAATTCGAGATGGATTTGAGACTGAAATCCCTGTATATGATTATATCAATGACACAAAGCTACCTATTAGCGTTAAAAAAGAAAACTGGAGTAAAGGCACAATTACTGGCGGTTCATATCACATTAGCATTCGTGCCATAAATAGATTGATTTCGGACGTTGAATACCGAGTAAAAGATGCTGTATTTGAATTACTGGAAAGAAATGCACCTATAACCCGTGAAAATATTATTCGACTGGCATATATTAATCAGGATAATGCTGCAATTGATGAAAAAAGAATTGAAAGCGGTGAGTTAATCGTTAATGACGAAGGTGGAGCATTTGCCAGCCAAGCAGAATTTAATGAATATATAGCAGAAAGCAGTGACCCCAAATTTGATAGAATTAAAAAGGCTTTAGGAATTACCTCCAAAGAATATATTTTGGATTATTGGGATGATTTTATTCGTGATTTTGCCGCTGATTCTTATAATCTTGGGAAACATGCTATCGTGGAATATATTGAAAAAACTGGTGACAATTGCCGTGTTGCGGATTTTTCTGAAGCTTGGTTAAAGCGGTATTTTACCTACATCATAAAACATGGATATTCACTAAAAAAAGATGGTAGTGATAGAAAAAGTTATTCAATATCAACCATAAACAAATACCTAAAACATCTGAAAAGTTTCGGCAAATACCTTTTTAAAGAAATCAAAGTGCTTTCAAATGAAGAATACAGTAGGTTTTTACTAAAAGATTCATCTAAAAAGAAATCACTAATTAAATATAGTGCAGACCCATACATCAATACACACTCTCTATATAAGAGCGAATTTGATTGGTTTTTTGCCTATGAATTTGACGACAAACAACATGAATTAGCTAGAGATATGTTTGTAATTCAAACTTGGCTAGGCGGACTCCGACAATCTGACTTATATAAATTGACAGCCAATAATATACAAAGAGATGGAAGTGGTGAATATCGTATTTGGTTCAGTCAGCAAAAGACTAATGATAACGTTTTTAACGTAGTTAATAAGAACTATTTGCAACCAATGTTTGATAAATACAATGGCGGCTTGCCAGTGTTCTTAAAAGTAAATGATTACAACAAAATATTAAAAACTGCTGCTGAAAAGGCGGGTTTAAAGCGCAAAATAAGTTTCACATTCGAGGATTCTAATGCTCAGGGTGCAATAATTACGTGGCATCCGATCCATGAGAAAATCTGTAATAAATGGGCAAGAAATTGTGTGGTTTCTATTTTAGCTGAATTAGGTTATCCAGATGATAGAATTGCAGCAATAACGGGTCACCGTGATTTGGAAATGATAAAACACTACAAGCAAATTCATAAAAAAGACGTGAAAGTTATGCTTGATGAAGTTAAACCCGAAACCATTGAGAAACTTGAAACAAACTAAAATTGCTGGGTTAATTCATCCCAATTATTCAGGTATTTCGAATAATCCCATTCCATACCATCAGCCATTCGTCCGCCAATCTCATTGCTCAGATAATACCATTCACCTTCTATGCTAATGTTAGTGGTGTCATAAACTTTTCGGTCAAATAACAACCATAGTGTCATTTCGGTCTTTCCGGCAGCAGAAATCCGGTTTAGTGCTATAAATCGTGATCTTAGAACCTCATCACTAACAATCACAAATTCAGAATCATTTTTCATCGCATTAACGAATGCGAATATGTAAAAGTTAAAGTGTTCTTCCCATTTAGGAATAGTGAAATTGAAGTGACCAATACTTTCTGGTTCATTGCCGTTATGACTTCCATGAAAGACTGGATTAATTTTGGTTGAGCAAATTAACTGCACTGATACGATTCTACTGCTATCATCATTTTTGATCAAGATATAGTGATTATTTCGATGAAAGTAAACACTAAGACCGTGTTCTTTTATTGCTTGCAAAAAGGCTGTTTTGTGCAATTTGTTATTCATGTGTGATTCCTTCGTTCGAACAGCAAAAATAGCTATAACTGGCTTATTTTAGTGATTTAACGTATTATGTAGGTTTATTGTAACAATAGATGTTATTCCATTGAATTATAATTTTTTATAAAAATTTATAAAACAAGGATTTATTGAAACCAGAAAAAATTTTTCAGAATTTTTTGAAGTTCGGAATTTATGAAAAAAATGAAATATCTATGTGATTCGACAACTGTATGACCCACGCCCCTGATGGGGGTATGCCCCCCTATCAGGGGACTAGGGGCATACTCGAATGACGTACAATTAATATCCATCTTCGAAGATTAATCAATATCTATTAATTCGGAAATCTTAACTTCAAGTGCTTGACTAATCTTATAGAGCGTATAAATAGTTGGGTTTGTTCTTCCAGCCTCTATTCTGGACATGTTGCCTTTCTCAAAGTTACACATGGCAGCCAAAACTTGCTGTGAAATCCCTTTCGATTCACGAAGCTGCCTTATTCGATTACCAACATTTATTTGAATTTGCTCTTTTTTCATTGGTTGTCATTCCTGACAACTAAGATTTTGTTTTATATTTGCTAGTAGGTTATCATATATGACAACAATGAAGTGTTGAAATTTAGGACTAATCATTCCATTGTTTAGTCATTTCTTATTAAATTTGAACATCACATAATAATATTTACCATCCTATTTTGGTAATGGATTAACGTATTCGAAATAAAAAATTTCAAAATGAGTCCTGATTGATTTGACTATCAGACAAGAAAAAATTAAACCTATATGAAAATTAAACTTTTATTTATTGGCTTGGCATTCTCACTTTTAGTTAAAGCGCAAACGCCACAATCCTATACAACGTTTCAGGGTGAAACCTCAAATTTATACAAGTATGAGGGTAAAAAAACAATGCTTCTCGCAAAATCTAATTCATTAGATGCTACAATAATGAAGAAATGGACTGATGCAATGGATGGAGCATATAACTTTTATAATCAATGTACAGGTCGAGAACCAGATTTTTTACCATCAACATACATCAACCAGAAAAGTACTATTGCCAGTGCTGACCCTACCTGCGGGGCAGGTTGTGGTTATTTGGGTGCTACCGGAATTGAGTTGCTGGATGTATATTTTGACCAATGTTATACATCTTTAAAATTCGACAACAAATACGAACAGATAACCTTTTATGAAATGGGGCGAAATTTTTGGTTCTACGGCAATAAACTTGCCTATACCAACGACCCAATTACTACTGGTTACGCTGTATTTATGCGTTTTATGTCGATGAAATATCTTGGATTTGATGGCAACCCTTCCCACGTTGAGTTTGTAAATCAGATTCGGGGATTAAGAGCTACTTATTTGGCGAACACCTCTTTAAATTGGTCAAATACTTTAGGTGTTGGGCAAGGAGTTCCAGGTTCTTCATGGAGTGCTGCCGATTTATTTGCTTCATTCTGTTTTTACTTAGAAGAAACCTATGGCTGGCAATGGCTGCAAAATGTTTGGAAATATGCAGCACTACGCCCAGATAGAGTTACTACGCAAGATGCAGTTGATAATTTTGTAATTGCATCTTCGCAAGCGGCAAATAAAAATTTGGTCTCACTATTTCAAGAATGGCGATGGACTGTTTCGCAATCTGCAATTGACTATATCAATTCATTAGGATTGGGTAAACCAACATTTTATCTGGATTACAATGGCATAACTGTTAAGTGTATAAATTGTGTTGCTGGCGATAAAGGAAAAATAGGAGATGTTATGTATGAAGCCGTTGATCGAGATTTATTGATTAAAAGACGGGATGAAGGTGTTGATTTGTCGAAAGTTTGTACCAGTCTTGTAACGGATATGACAGAGATATTTAAAGATGCAACGTCATTTAATCAGGATATAAGTTCTTGGGACGTAAGCAATGTGACAGATATGAAATTCATGTTTAGCGGTGCTTCTGCATTTAATCAAAACATTGGCTCATGGAACGTAAGCAACGTAACAAATATGAAGTCCGCCTTTAATGGTGCTGCTAAATTTAATCAACCAATTGGTTCTTGGGATGTAAGAAAGGCGGTAAACATGAATTCGATGTTTAGTGGTGCTTCTGCATTCAATCAACCTATTGATTCATGGGACGTGAGTAATGTTACGGATATAAGTTCCTTGTTTGCAGGTGCTAAAGCTTTTAATCAAAATATCAGCAGTTGGGATGTAAGCAAAGTGACTGATATGGAATCTGTTTTTAATGGTGCTTCTGTATTTAATCAGCCAATTGGTTCTTGGGATGTTAGTAGCGTAACAAATATGACTAAGATGTTTTATGGTGCTACGGCTTTTAATCAAGATTTAAAAAGCAGTTGGTGTGTTTCTAACATTTTAGCTGAACCTGAATACTTCTCGACTAATTCGGCATTAACTGCATTAAACAAACCTGTTTGGGGGCATTGTCCGCAAACTTATGTTCCAGACGATAATTTTGAACAGGCATTGATAGATTTGGGCTATGATTCAGGTACTTTGGACAATTATGTGAAAACCGTTAAAATTAAAAAGATTACAACCCTTGATGTTTCGAAAAAGAATATCGCTGATTTAAAGGGAATTGAAGATTTTTCCAGCCTTAGTAAATTAGAATGTTACACAAACCAATTAACCAGTTTGGATTTTACCCACAATACCGAATTAAGATACATAGATTGTCAAGAAAATAAGCTGACCAGCTTGGATGTTAGCAAAAATACAGCATTGGCAATTTTAGATTGTCAATTAAATCAGTTAACAAGTTTGGATGTTAGCAAAAATACTTTCCTTACAAATTTGACCTGTGGCAAAAACCCTTTATCGAATCTTGATGTAAGCCCAAACATAAACTTAACTGGTTTAGATTGTCAAGACACCAAATTAACAAGTCTGGATGTTTCTTTAAATCCGAAATTAAGGGGACTTCTTTGTAATTATATCCATAACTTAACAAGTTTAGACCTAAGCAAAAACAAATATCTAAATTATCTCAATTGCGAGAATAATAAATTATCGAAATTAGATGTTAGTCAACAAGGTTCTTTTTTGATTTGGTTAAACTGTGGGTTCAATTCATTGGCGAATATTGACGTAAGTCAAAATACAAAATTGGAGCATTTCTATTGCTGGAATAATAGACTGACAAAGCTCGATATTAGCCAGAATAAAGCACTTACATATTTAGGATGCGAAAATAACCAACTTACTTTTGAGAGCCTTGAACCTGCTATTGGTATAGGAAACTTTACTTATTCGCCACAAGATAGCATTGGAACGGCACAATCTGTTTCTAAAACAAAAGGAGAAAGTTATAGCTACAATTTAAATGTTGGTGGGGAACACAACATTTATCAATGGTATAAAGATGATGTATTGCTTTCATCGCAAACATTTGCAACATTAAACCTGCCAAGCCTAAAATTAGAAGATGCTGGTGTATATCGTTGCGAAGTAACAAATTCGGTGGTGACTGGATTAAAGCTAAAATCCAGAAAAATTTCTTTGAAGGTTAATTGGTTAACACATGCAAATGGTGACGGGATATACGATACAAGTGATAAAATTAGTGTTTATCCTAATCCGACTATTGACATTTTATTCATTGAAGCAAATACATCCGGTGAAGTTTCAATATATGATTTGGATGGAAAATTGATTATGAAAAAGCAAATCGAAAATGCTAAAAACGAAATCAATGTGTCGTCTTTAACTACTGGCTCTTATGTGCTAAAATTCCTGTATAACAATGGTTATAAGACAACTAAATTTGTAAAGCATTAAAAAGAAAAATTCGAACAGACTATCTTAGTAATATTCATACGTCCAATTCATTATAAATTTTGGCTTGTTTTTATATAAGATAGTCTGTTTTGTTATATTACCATAAGAATCATATTCATTTTGGCATGAATCTGTTTTTTCCCCTTTTGAATCAAAAAAGCTAGAAAAATTTCCGGCTTCATCGAATGTGATGTTATATAAGGGGTAATACTTTGGATTATATACCTTTATTTCAGATAAAGACCCGATTTCACGATAAATACATTTCTTATATGGACTTTTCTTTGAATTGTAGTAGTTTATGCCAACCACGTTTCCATTAGTATTGTATTCCATAGTCCAAGGGAAAAATCTTCGAGAAAATTTATCATTCTTGTTAACAATTCGATTACCATTTTCGTCATATTTATATAAACCAATTATTTTTCCCTTCGAATTAACTGATTTAACCTCGTTGCATTTTCCGTGGGGGTTATAACTAAAGGAATTATTTTCTATTAATTCAAGGTTTGAGTTGTAAGTACTTAATTCGATTATTCTACCAATAGTATCATATTTGAAGCTGTTTTTAGTTCTTAATTTATTCTCAGGATAGAAATAGTTCGTTTCAAGTAAGTTTCTATTTAAGTCATATTTAGCGGATAATCTCCCTGTTAAATTCCCTTTTATATTGAAGTGATCTTCTTCAATTGTATTTCCAAATTTGTCATGCTTGTATATGTATTTCAAATTAGGTACTTCATAAAAACGTTCATCAATGCAAAACCAGATTTCTTCAATTTTATTTCCTGATTCATCATATTTAATCATTCTATGGTTTTGTTCATTTGGTAAGATAAAGCCCCAGATGCCAACTTTCCCGGATTTTTCTTTAGAGTAATATGGTGCTATTTCAACCTGTTTAATCTTTCCCTTGTGACCATCTGCTTCTGCATCGGTTGTTTTCCTATTTATATATTGTGCAATGCTAATATGGGAAAGCAAAACAATTAATAAGGCTGTCAAGGATGATGTTTTTCTCATTTTATTTTATGGCTCAATAATATTTGATGTTAAATGTAATAAGAAAATCCCTTTTTAATGAAAAACCCATCAAGACAGTATTCAACTACCTAATAGCGTATCTAAATCAGGCAAATTCACCAAGCTTTCGAAGCGTATTAATGCTGGTATTGGTTATTTTCTGAATATTCCGAAGTGAGTAACCTTTTCGTAATAACTTAATTTCTTCGACATATTCGGATTTCATATCATTGGTACTTTTCCGGTAACCTTCATTCCGTCCAACTCTGCCACCGCTGGCAATATGGTTTTTATACCCAGATTCCATGCGTTGCTTAATGGTGGTGCGTTCCATTCGGCTAACTTCCAGTAAAATAGTAAGTAAAAATTGTGCCATTGGGTTAATGTTGCCCTGACTATCCAATGTTTCGATATTATAGTTTTTAACGAACAAACAGATTTTATGCTCATTCAGCAACTCGATAACTTTCAATGCTTCCAGCGTATTACGTCCAAGCCTACTGATTTCCAAAACCAACACTTTATCAATTTTTTCCGATTTAACAAAACTGATTAATTCCTGTATTTCTGGTCGATCTTCGTTCTTTTTTGCTCCTGATACTTTATTTGCAAATACCCTAACCACTTCCATTTGATGCGACTGTGCATAAGTAGTAAGTTCGTTTATTTGACGGTCATATTCCTGTATTTGGGTACTAACTCTGGCAAGGATACAGATTTTTAACATGGCATTGCTATTTTATCGTTTGTACTCGTTTTTCACTCTTTCGGCATAGTCTGAGGTACGTTCAACTGCTTCATCAATAACATCAACCAGACAATCAAAATAAATCCCTTCGATTTGCTGTAATTCGTTGTTTTGTTTGTCTAGGAGAATAACTACAAATAAGTCTATACCTTCATTATAAGCCACTTTTACCCAGCCTTTATGCTTGAAGCCATTGACCCTAAAAATCACACCTTCATTGTTGGGAAGTGCATTTGGGTCACTGAAACCCCAACTCCACATTATCATTCGGCTACTTTTAAGAATTGAGAAAATGTAATTTGCTAAGTCCATGATTATTGATTTATGTGTTAATTCCGTCATCAAAGATAACACATAAATCAATATTTTTCAAATAAAAATTGACTCAAATGACAATAAAAAACAAATAATTTAACTTATAAATCAATTTTTATTTATATTTGAAATATCATTAATTCCAGATGAAAATGTTGAAAGTAAAAGGTATCTGCAAATCGAAGGGAATAACCCTAAAGGAGTTAGCCGAGAAAATGGAAGTATCACCAGAAGCAGTTACGAGAATGTTATCCGACAACGGCAATCCGACACTAAGTACTTTAGCGAATATTGCAAAGGCTTTGAATGTGCCGGTTTATGAATTGTTTGATGATTTCAATTCTAATATGTTAGTCCGTGGGTACTTGGAAATCGGGGATAAAATCCATCGAATTAATAATTTTAGCGATCTGCAAGCTGTTTTTAACGCACTTGTATTAAAGGATTGATTGGATGTCGATAAAGTTGTACCTAAATAATCTTTTAGATTTTTTTGATACATAAACCAGTGTATCAAAACCATCATACAAAGATTAAATTGATACATTTTTATTTTGATCGTTTTTATTCGCCAATTGCCCACTAAAATCTAATTTGTTGAAAAGATGTGCGTGTGGGCAGTGCTTTTCGACCTATCAGCAGTGAAATATTCACCAATTGGCGTTTTTCAGCGAATAATTGCGGATTTATTGATGTTCTTTTATTCAAAAATCACAGATTAAGTTTGTGTTTAGACCACTTATTGCCGAATTAACGTACAAGCTGAAAAACAATTAATTGTGTATTTATGGTAAAGTTTATACCATGAAGAAACACATTTCTGAAGAACATCAAAAAATATTACTTGAATTAGGTCTTTATTTTCGAGAACACCGTTTATATAACGGTCTCACAATTAGCGATGTTGCTAACGATCTCGATTTGCATAAAAATACGATTGCCAGAGTAGAGCATGGTTGTAATATTACTTTATCCAGTTTGTTAGTTTTAGCCGACTATTACCAGATACCGATTAGCCAAATTTTCAAAGACTAAATTAGTTTTCATCAAAACTATTATAACTGCAATTTTTAACTCAATAGTTACGGAGATTCGTTCAAAAAAAGAGACCGTCAACACGATCTCCTGAATATGAACATAAATGATTTTCGGAATGGATTAATTAATCTTTTCCTCTTACATAAATACTCTGGACACAAGAATAAACCAGATTTTGAAGCAAAAAATTATTTAGCGGTCGTTCGAAAAATCCTTGACATTGAAATTTTTTCACTATACTTTTGTTAAGCAAATCCTACGACATCCATAAGGTTCTTTTTTGTTCGGTGATACTTATTATAATCACCTGACAAATTTCTACCTGCACCAAACAGAATCAGCAAAACTTTTTTTTTACAAATACTGAAATTATTTCATGTATGACAGTATTTATATTGTGTAAGCACATTAATAATACATGTGTTTACACAATATAAAAAATTGTGAATTAAATTTTTAAGCTATGGAAAATCAAATTGGGTATAAAGAGGTGAAAGAGAAAAAAGAACAGATTCAGTACTGTCGTATGGATGATTCGATGATCAGTAGAATTAAAGAAATCAGGCGTAAAACTGGTATTAGCACATCAGAAATCATCAGGGAAGCCGTTAGACGATTATTAAATGAAATTGACAGTACTGGTTCATTTACGCTGAAAATGTGTTAATTAAACAAGTGGCACTAAAACTGCCACTTGTTTCGGATTTGAATAAAAATGAATATATATGATTGATAATTATGACTTTGAAGATTTTAAAACTATTTCAGGTACGGATGACCTACCTGATTTCTGGGATACACAGCTAAATACTTTTGCTAATATATCTGATGCACCCAAGGTAACAGGTAATATTTCATTATTTGACCTTTTATATGGCATTGGTCACAACTTTATTAACCTGACAGATTACAAGGATTATCTTACTCCTAAATACGTTGATGGTGTGCTAAGTTCAGCATATACGAAAATAAAATACAACTCAAATTCAGTATGTTACAATGCTACTTATAATGGTTATAAAGCTTTGAAACATCTGAAAACTATCACCAATCTAATGTTTTTAGATATTGATGATTTTAAATCCAGAGAAGAGGCGTTGGAATACAAAGAAAAAATCATCAGTAAATATGATTGGATTATTTCATGTAATTTGTCGTTATCACGATTGGGTTTGCATATTCTTATACTCGTAGATAGAATAATTGATAATGAAGATTATAACAGGAAATATGATTGTATTAGTGCAATGTACTTTGATAACAGATTAGACTCAGATGCTAAATCATTAACAAGACATACAGTTATACCCATTGATAGCAGTATTTACATCAATTATTATTCTAAAGTATTAGGTATTAATGCAATACTAAACGTAATTAATCCATTGGTGTTGCCTAGGTATGGTAATCCAAATGGTGTAACTATAAGTGATGATCAAAAAGGTACACGAAGTGTATATAAAAGGGATAGAGCCATACCTAGTTCATGTACTTTTTCTCCTGCAAAAGAACTTAAAGAAATAACCAATATTGCAGCTAGGGTCAATGGATTATTGTTTGAAGAAGTTATAGATGAAAGTGAATTTACAGACCCGAATATTCCGCTATATTTTCCTGAAGGTGTTAATGTAATTGTTATAAACTTACATCCATATAAGAATAAAGAAGTAGGTATTGGAAAACGTAGAAGAACGATTGGTGGAATATCAATGAGATTAATTTATCTAAACACCAATCATTTGCTTGATAGACCAGACAGCAAGTTAAAATCCGAGATTATAAGATACATGTTGCAACTAAACACGGAAATATGTAACCCACCATTAGATGATAAAGAAGTTGTTCATTCCGTCAACTCAAATTGGAAAAAATTTGAGAATGGTAATCTTGATGTAAGTAGTTTATTCACGAAAAAATATTTCTTCTGGTCAAAGCGATGTACTTTAAAGCCAAACGAAAAACGTAGTTATAGTGCCAGTAAAAAGAATGAACCAAGGGTTATTCTAACTAAAGAAAAAATTGCTGATGCTATTGAAAAGATTCATGGTTGTGGAGAAAAAGTAACACAAGCAAAAGTTTCTGAATTAATTAATATGAATGTGCAGACGGTTAAAAAGTACTGGTCAGAATATAAGATGATGGTTCAGAAAATTAATAAAATGAATAAATAGCTAAAATTTCAGACGAAATATTAGGATTGTGTTTTTATAGACTATGTATTTACAGTCTATAAAAACAATACTATTATTAACCGTATAAAAATTGAACTATGGAAAATTATAATCCCAAAGGATTTACTAAAATCTTTGAATCAGAATTTGGTCAAGGCTGTTGGAAGTACTTAAATTCAGAAGATGCTAAGATAAGAATGGTACTCGCAACTGAATTAGGTCATCCAGCCGCTGAAGGTATTGGAGATAAAATACTCGAAAGATTTGGAGACGAATTCATTAAAAACACGAAGGAAGAAAATGACCGTATAAAACAGGCAATTGGGCACATGATAAGGTATATAATGGAAAGCTACGGTTATAAACTTGCACAAAGAAGTGTACCATGTAGGAAAAAAACTGAATTATTCATCTTTGCCTCACGTTACAAAAAATAGTTGTCAATATGTGGTAAATCCACATGGTTATTATTAATTATTCGCTTGAAATAATTTATTAAATCAGGGGTACAATTTTGGGGGTCAAAAATAACAAAGCCATTCAATACCAATTAGTTGAATGGCTTTTTAAGTAGTCCCAAGCGGAGAGGTATCGAACTTTTTGATTGAAGATTATGAGGCTGTTTTGCAGTTTATAGACTCTCAAAAGCAACAGAAAAAGCTCAAACCATAAAGGTTTCAGATCGGCTTATTTTTTAGCTTCTTGTTTTCCAGTATAAGAATCTTGTTTATTGATAATGCTTCAACTGTGATGCTTTATTAATTATTTCAGCACCATCTTTTGCGCAAAAAGGGTAAGTGCAGAAAGAATTAATGCCAATAATGAATCAATACTCCTCATCTGTAGTTTTTCACTATTGGCTTTGAAACTTCATATTTCTATGGAAAATAGAATAAAAGTTATTAGTATATTTTGTTATCTTTCTTATCTCAAAAGAAAGCTAGCATCCATAGATCTATTAATCACATGGAGTGAAACTTTATTTAGTCCATTTTCACAAGTAAAGTACTACAACAAATATTTATCTGAGAGCTCAAAATTTGGCACACATCAAGGAGTTAAAGTATTAGAATATGAGAGAGTAATGGTCATTATTGAAGACGAAGAAGCCAGTGGTTTTTTAATTAGCTATGACGAACTATTTGGCGCCGAAGAAATGAGTACAAATGATAAAAAAATGTTGATGAAGGGAAGGAAACAGGAACCAACAGGACTAACCGCATATTCTATATTGCTTGTAGTAGGGTTAACGAAAGCTTAGCTATTGTTGTATATACTGATGAATTAATGGCAGTAAAGGATACGGTTCTAAAGAACATGTGGCTTAGTGAAAATGAAATCGAAATTATAAATTAATCGATTACTCTGCATAATTAATGTCATAGATGGAAGGATTTGATTTATATAGAGAAGCAAAAGATTATTACGATCGCTTGATACCTCAAAAGAACGAGGGACTGATCTTGCTATCTTTATATGACAAATACGGAGAGGGTGATTTTAAAGAAGACGATATAATTCGTGTCATAAATGCAACCTTAAAGGATTTGGGGCAAGGTTCATCACGAGTTGAGATTGAGCGCAACAACATTATTATTTTAAGATTGCAAGATTATTTTTTGTGGCGAGACGGTATAAAGAAAGTCTACCGATTTAAACCTTATGGAGTTGAATTTTGCAAAAGAATTCACAAGCGCCTTGAAGACAGTTACAGTCCGGCCAAAATCAAACGATGGTTTGACGAGATGTATAATAGATTGAATGAGGCCTTAAAGACAGATGGAGGTTTCAGACATTGGATTGAAGACCATTTTGATCTCCGCCATACAAAATTAGGAGAACAAGTTGAGATTCTGGATCAGCAAGTTAATGAATCAGTAAATGAGTTTAAGCGGGAAATAAAGCGTAACAGTAATAGCAAAGGTATAATCCAAACTATTGTCGAAATAGGAATAAGCCTTGAAACGATAAAACAACAGGCTATTGAATTAAAAAGAGCTTTCCAGACTACTTACGATATCGATGATGTATTAACCGAAATACTGGAAAGGCAACAAGAAGGAGATAATTTATCTGATATTCAGAGAGTCATGACTTTTAATGATCAGGTTCGATCTCACTTAGAACAGGTAAGTAATCGCATTGAGAAAATAAAGCCACGGATAAGAGAATTCATATATGATTTTAATCA
Source organism: uncultured Prolixibacteraceae bacterium (assembly GCA_937915865.1). Taxonomy (GTDB): domain Bacteria; phylum Bacteroidota; class Bacteroidia; order Bacteroidales; family Prolixibacteraceae; genus Aquipluma. The sequence goes on from CALGIG010000054.1 coordinate 14,671, forward strand.
ACGTGATTTTGATAGGAAAACAGAGCAATTTTTAGATGTGTTGCTTACTTACTCAACATATTCAAAAGAAGATAATAAAAAACTGTTGCAATTGCCCAAAGGAGTGCCCAAAAAGCAAGTATTTGACAGTCAATTTGTTCCTTGTTTTACGATTGTGCCTTTAAGAGAAATTGGGCCTAAACCACCCATCGAAGTATCTCCAAAAGAAATTGATGTAGAAAGACGTCAAAAGCTCATTGAAAAAGTAAAGATATGGAAGTATGAAAAGGATCGGGTGATGTATTGGACAAAAGTCGCCAATGAGGAAATTAAAGACAGAGGTATTATAGAGTTTTCCCCTTTCTTTTTCCATATATTAAAAGAAGAGAATAGAAATCTAGCCATTGCAGTTAAAACAGCACATAGGTTGGTGAGACAAAGTCTAAAGGATCCGACGTTAAAAATCGATATAATATCAGAAAGGGCCGAAGATGAAAATATTCCAAACATCAGTATATGGAAAATGAAAATACACAGGAAATAACGCGGTATGTTTTTTTAACAGATAAGAAAGCAGATCAGGTTTTTGCAAAAATAGATTATATGCTTCGAAGCGGTGTACACATTCAGCATGATTACCCACTTCCTGGCGAGTTATTCCGTTTTATCGAGCGGAACTATAAAAGTCTCAAACTTTATTATGAAGAAATTTACAAGGTTGTTCTTGATAAATCAGGAAGCGAATTTAATACCTACTATTTTATCAATTTTGAAGAAGGAAGCCGTGGAAATATCCCCAGTGATCAAAGAGAATATCTCAAAACAGAGCACATAATTATAGGCATTTTGTTTTTTAAGCTATTTAAGCTTGACGGTAATATTGAACTTGACCGAGTTTCTGATTTTATGAATCTGCTTTTCTCTGAATATGAAGATGAGAGAGAGGCTTTACAAAAGCTGATAGCAGATACAATGAATGACAAAAGCTCTGATTTAAATGAAGATAAGATCGGTGGTGTTATAAGAAAAGCATTTGAGAAGTTTAATGAGCTAGGGTGGATTGCCTGGGATGACGAACTGGATAAGGATCGATTTCGTTATATGCCATCATTCGAACGGCTGAGGCTGTTATACCAACCCCAGATTTTGGGTATTAATGAACTACTAAAGAACTTGAAAAATGGTAGATAATTTTCCATTAATACACAGTCTTTCTACAATCGGAATTAAGCAACATTATAACTGCGATTACTTATTTCACCCATATCGTACTGATTTTAGCGGAGAAAGCGGTAGCGGCAAGAGTATGGTGGCGGATATGATACAGTTGATTCTGGTTGGTTCAGGTGTTTATAAATCTTCAACGGACAGCAATAAGTCCCGTGAGCCTAAAGGTATGGTCCTTGAACCAAAAGGCAGGCAACATGGGATTGGATATATATTTCTGAATGTTAAAGTGAACCACGATAAATACCTTGTTATGGGTTCTTACATAGAAAGTTCTCACAATAAGGTACAGGCATTTATAATACAATCTGGATTTGGCTGGGATGACAAACTTATTCCACTTTCCCATCCAGTTTCTTATCGTGACTTATTGATTGATGATAAAATATTACCAATTGAAATACTAGAAGACAAGCTGACAGACATTAGATTAAAGCAATTGTCATGGAAAAGATACCATCAGTTGTTATATGATAACGAGTTATTATCATTGGATCTGAATAAGGATAAAACCCTGGAAAGTTATGCAAGTATCCTTCGTTCTTTTTCAAGGGGTAAAGGATTTAAAACCGATTCTGCTTCATTAAAAAGGTTTCTGTTTGGAGATGACGATCAAAACAAGTTGATGCAAAAATATCAGGAAGAAGTTAGTGCCATCAATAACGATTATCAAGATCATCAACGCTATATGGCTGAAATTGAGCTTATAAATAAGAAGCAGTCAGGCATAGATGAAATACTGAAACTGAATTCTTTATATAGAACTCTTGAGGGAAAGTACTTCACGCAGAAAATTTGGTATTGGAAAAATCAGTTTGATAATCTTGAGAAAGAACTAAACGATGCGATAACTCAATATAAAATAAGTAAGTGCAAGAATTTATTGATTAGTCAAAAAGAAGCAAGTCTTAAAATAGAAGCTCTTCGCAAGATTAAAGATTTGAATAACCAGCTTCAATATATTAAGAAAGAAGATGCAGAGCATAAGGATAACGATGAGGCTCTAGAACAGAAATTTGAAAAGGTCAAAGAAGAGAAGCTAATTGTAGATGAAGTTGAAAAATGGTTGATCATTAACGATAATGATTCCCGTAAAATAATAAGTTGGTATAAAAGTGAACGAGAGAAACTTAGCCAAAAGGAAATACTTACTCAATTTATTGAGTATTTGGAACAACAGGGACAAGTAGATGCATTTGAAGCTTCAGAATGGTATTCTGATTTTGAAAATCAGCAAATACGATTTATAGAAGAAATGAGAGAATTGGAGGAAAAAATTTATTCGTTAAAATCACTTTCAGTTTTTTCCGATCTAAGAGATGAGAATTCTCTTGCACTCTGGGCTAAAGATAATCTTATATTCCCGTTGTCCCATGAGATTGTAAGTGTGTTGGTTCATTTTCAGCAATTTCCTCGAGAAGAACCTGATGCCAATCAACAAGGCAGGTTTCTACCTTTCCCTAAAGAGTTATTTGACAATCTGGACATTAAACATCAAACAAAGAACGGGTTTTGGATTGATTTGGATGGTGTGTATGAATACATTGAATATACACTCAAAAGATTACTTGGAACTCTAAATAATGATGAATTATTCGCTCAATTAACAAGTATTAATTCAGGAATTAAAGAGCATCTTGATTTGCTTATCGAACAAAAAGAATCCTCAAGGCAGTTAAAAGAAGTCTTGTATAGTTATGGCGGCTTAAAGCAGGCTGTTAACTTGTATAAGAAAAGGGATAAGGTGTTAGCTTATACTTCTTCACGTGCTGCGGTTCTGCTGCAAGAAGAGTTTGATCGGCATATTATGTTGTTCAATGCAAAAGAAAAGATATATGAGACCTATGAGGATATTAAGCAGGAATATACAGATTATTTAAGCGAACAGAAGCTTAAGAATATCAAAATTGATTCCATAGAAAAAGAGATGGATTTATTGTTAAGCCAACTCAAAATCAATAAACTAAATGGCCTTGATATTGAGGAGGAAATAGTAAACAAAGAAAAGTACATTAGAGACACCAGGTTGAAATTAGACGGTATTTCTTTAAAAGAAATTAATGTTAAACTAATTGGCAACGAGCTCTTTTCAGAAAATGTTGATTTTATTGAAATATATAATCTTAAAGTTGATCGGACAAACGAACATGTAAAAAAAGAGAACTTAAAAAATGATTTAACAGGAAAGTTGGCTCATGCTAAAAACATGATTAATGATATCGAGCAGGAGTATCTGAAAGTTTTTAGAAAAGACTTTAATTTTTCTGGCAGTCAATTTGTAAATCAAGATCCAGACATAGGCTATGATAGTCTAAAAAGCAAATATCAACGTGCAGAATTAGCATTCCAAACCAGTTATGATCAGATCAAAAAATCGACTGAAGAACCAGATCAATTATGTGATTATTCAGTCGGAATGTTAGCACACAAGCTACTTCCCACTGTATTTGAAAGTCCAAAAATTGATTCTTCACTAATTCAGGAACGCATAGCTGAACGTCTGACTAAATTGACCCGTGATATTCAGGAAATTGGCTCTCGCAAGGTGGAAATCTTAAAAAGGGTATTCTCGGAAGTGTACAAAACTTATAATCAGTACTTGGCAAAGATTAATGGTATCGATATTTATTTAAGAAATAAAAATCATGCGATTACGGGAGGCAATAAAGCTTCTATAAAGCATAGAAAGTCTGCGGATTATCCAGACAAATGGATGTCTCCATTCCGAAAGCAATTGGATGAAGCAGTGATTAATGTAGGGCTTTTTGAAGGATTAAAGCAAGAAGTAGATATTTCAAAGATGATGATAAAAGCATTTCAGGCCGCAGGAGGTAGCAGTAACGTTACCCCAGAAGACTTGCTGAATCCAAAATCTTATTTTGACCTTGATTTTGATTTGAAACTGGATAGCGGGGAGTCAAATGCCGGAAGTAATGGACAAACCTATACAGCAAATGCGTTACTTGGATTGGCAAGATTATCTCTTATCGAAACAGAAGAAAGAAAGGGCTTACGTATTATGCCAATTGATGAAGCCGAAGGATTAGGTGGAAATTATGCTATGTTGCACAAATTAGCGAGGAAAGAAAAGTACCAAATTGTTTCTATGTCAATAGAAACAGCTGGTGATATTCTTGAAGGCGAACAGTACATTTACATTATGAATGAAAATAATTTGGCTGATGAATCAAGTTATGTTCCTCCATTAGGCATTTTTTCTGATGGAGTCCTTGTTGAGGATATTGAATCATTCATCAATCACAATGTAGCGGAAAAATGAATGAAAATCTAACCTGGAGGGAACTAAAAGCTCTAAATGATATTTACATTAAGCGCCAGAGTCCAGCAAAAGTTCAGTTGCATCCTTATATCAATTATCTATTTGATGATAAAGGCTTATTGGATCATAAATATGCAAATACAAAGGTATTAATCCCGACACTTGGATTTGATCAATACTATGAAGATCGGCACAAAAGTAACTTTTGTGAATACAAGGATTTTTTTGCCCGACATTCATTTTTAAAACCACAATCTAATTATAAAGAACGAGATATTAGGGTACTTATGCTAATTGCTGAACAAAGAGACCAGATTCTCACGAATCAATACAGTAGAAAAAAGTTTTCGACTGATTTTTTTGATGATTCAAAATATCTCCTTCCCGACTCTTCTTTAGAAAAAGCAATACTTAATATTCTGGAACTTGATAATTTCCTAGGTTCAGACCCTAAAGATCAGCAATACAGAATAGTGCTAGATTGTAAATCTCCAGAACTCATTGTGTTATGTGAAAATATAGATTTCTTGTTATATCCGGACCTTGCCAGACAAAATAATATTTGGCTTTGGTATGTTGGAGGAAACAACATTAAAAAGTTAGATTATTTACCTCCAATAGATTTGCCAATCTACTATTCCTGCGATTGGGACTACCATGGGTTACTGATTTATCAAGGCATTAAGGAAAAGATACCTCAGATTAAGCTTTTATTTCCTTCAGCAGTTAACGCATCAAAATCAGTTTATTCTAAAAATCATAAGAGTGATTGGTTATATCACTTGCCATTTTCAGGCTTAGAGCAAAGCTTTGATTATTATAGTGATGAGGCCATGGCATTGATCAAAGAATTAATCGCAAAAAAAGAATGGATTGAGGAGGAATCGAACAATCTTTTATCGATGATTAATTAATTGTAAAAGATTAATAGCTAACTACTGCAAGAGCCCACCATAGCTTGTACCAACAATTGATTCGTTTAAGTCTTAATTCTTTCATTGTTTTTGGGCCTTTTGTTGTTGCATTTGGTAGTTAACATGTGAAAAGTAAGCGTTTAAAGTGGTCAGCTTGGCCCGGTAACTGGCTTCAATTTAAACTGAAAATCAACTCGTCAATTTCACTTCCGCTTCCAATTTCTAAAAAAATGCACAAATTTACTTCGAATAACAAAAAGTGAAATTTCTAAAAAATGATGGTTGGCTAACTTTGCCAGAATATTAGAAAGCATTTAATTTGCTATTCCTCAATAATTTAATTCTTTTATGAGTAAAGCAGGAACTTATTCAAATCAAGGAGATGATTACCAGAGAGCAATCGCTATTAATTGGATAATTGAATTGCTAACCGATAATACTATTGATTATGTACAGGTGGAGTCAAATGGATTATTCGGAATAAATGAAAAAACTACAGTTGACGACATTGTCATCGTGTACAAAGATGGCACTAGAAGACATATTCAAGCAAAAAAAAATCAAACTCAGGAAAGGTCGTGGTCAATAAAAGATTGGGGAGGTGAACTGACAAAGATTCTTTCTCAATTAGAACAAGGTGAACATATCATTGTTGAATTGTATTCGGCCACTCCGCTAGGTGAATTTACTACTCTATCAACCGGATGTCGCCTATACCCAAATTTTAGTGATTTTAAAAACGAATTAAGTGAAGCCAATACTAAAGCACTTTCAATTTTGGTCAAAGAATGGGGACGTTCTGAGGAGGAGATTTTTAAATTACTAAAAAGGCTTCGTACCGGTTCGCATCACAATACTGAAAAATGGAGTAAAGTTAACAAAGAGTCGTTGAGTAAAATTGTAACGCATTCGTCTCTTGCATTGGATGCTCTGGAAGCCCTTATTAATAAGCATCAATCAAAAGATTTAACTAATAAATTCGAAATTAGATCGAAAGATGTATTGGAAGAATTAGCAAGTAAAGGGTTAACCAGATTTCCAAATTTAAGTGAAAAGGAGATTGTTAATCAATTCCAAAGAACATCGGCCGTTGGTAGAAGTGATTGGAAACGAACAATTGCAAATGAAAAGGTAAAAAGGAAAGAACTAAATGATATTTTGAAATATATTGAAGATAAAAAAAGTACCATCATAGTTCAAGATAGGCCAGGTAGCGGAAAAACTTGTTTGTTATTGGATTTAGCTGATGTTATAGAAAAAGATAGTCGGTTTCATTTATTGTTTCTAAAAGGAGATCGATTTGCAAAAGTTAATTCTGTTGACAGCACTCTGCCCAAAGAAATCGTAGAAAGTTGTGGCCTGCTAAGTTCAACTTCTCAAGTTGTGGTAATAATTGATTCGTTAGATGTTCTTTCTTGCCAGCGCGATCATGCAGCGCTAAATTTCTTTCTGAAGCTTATAGATCAACTACAAATTATCCAGAATGTTACTGTTGTTGCAGCTTGTCGTGAATTCGATTTGAAATACGACCTAAGCCTTCGCGATAGGAAATGGGATGCCGAACTTAAGCTCAAAGATTTTGACTTTCAAAATACGGTAGTTCCAATCTTAAACAAGTTGGCTGTTAATGCTGAACAAATAAACTCTGATCTAAAGGAGTTGCTATGTCTTCCTCAAAATTTAAGTCTCTTTGAGAAAGTATCTGGTTTTAACGGCGTATTTAACGTAAGAACCACCTACGATTTATATAAGGCTTTTATAGATTATACATTGAAACAAGATGTGGATATAGAAGGACAAGTTTTTGAAAAGATATTCTCAATTGCTGAAAAGTTACTGAAAAAGAGGGAGCACAGTCTTACTAAAACAGTTATAAATATTGACGAGCATATTCTTCACAGCTTAGTAAGTAAAGGCGTTTTAAACGAAGAAGCTGATGGAAGAATTGGTTTTAGCCACCAGACCTTGTTTGATAATTTTGTTGCTAGCATTGCATTACAAAATGGAACCACACTCTCTGAATTAATATTAGGACACCCACCTTTACCTTTCTATCGGCCATCAGTTCGTAGTTATTTGTTTTTTGTCAGAAGCCAATCGTTTAAGTCTTTTACCAGAAATGTACGTGAAACTTTATCAAATAGAGAGATAGCTCATCATTTTAAATGGTTAGTAGTAGAGACATACGCCGAGATGCTACCGATAGATGATGATTGGAATTTAATTAGATGGATGTTTTTATACCAAAATGATCTGTTTAAAAGATTCTTTTGGACTTTAAAATCCAGCCATTGGTTTGAATTAATTGCAAACCAATGGTACCCATTTTTGACTCATCAGCCTGACAATTATGAGTGGTATTCCGCTTTTATAAGAAAATTGGATGTGTGGATGAATATTTACCCCAATGAAATAGTCAAAATATGGAACAATGCACTAACGGAATACTGGGGAAGAGACAATGTTTGGATAATATGTCATAATCTAACACATTTTAAGCATTATCATGTTGATGGTGTGGAAGATCTTGTTTACACGCTTAAAGATTACAATAATACAGACTCTCATTTTATGGGAAATATTTATTGTAATTACATAGAAGCAACAGGCGATGGTTATGAGATTTTATGGAATTGGATGACTCGTGATATTTCAGTGAAGGAATTGAATACCTGGAGTAATGACAATGAACTGCATTGCGAAAGCCACGACTTAAAGAATGGAGACTTTCTGAAAAAGCATCTTAAAAATTCCGAAGAATTTCTAAATCTTGTACTAAACTCATTACTAGTATGGCTCGAAAGTTCTTACTATTGGAAGGAAGATGGGTTAACCCGTAAATTATTAGAATATACCAGTGTGCCTAATAGTATTTCTCGTTCTGGCAGTATCAATATTGGAAATATATCAATTCTTATGCAGGCTGTGGAAGAGGCATTCTTAAATCATGCAAGAATTAATTCAGATTGGTGGAAGAAAGAGGAAACAAAACTAAAGGAATCTAAAGAATTGGCTTTTAGATATATATTAACAAAGGCTTATCGGGAGAATATTGAGAATAATTTAGCTGGAATTGCATCACAATTATTAGATAAAGAGCTTTTTGAATCAAGTGAGTTAAATTATGAATTGGGTTTGCTGATAAATGAATCTTTTCATTTGTTACCAGAGCAAATTCGGGATAATATAATGACAGTAATTGAAAATTTGTTCTCTGCGCGTGTTGAAGAAGAGGAACATTTTAAAAATTGGTACAATCGTGTCAGGTTCGATTTGTTTATACGGATTCCAGCTTGCTTAAGATCTGATAGTGTAAATCGTTTTATTGACAAGTTAGTGCCACAATTTGGTTATTACGAACCGGTTAGGGAAAGATATTCTTGGAGTGGAGTGATAGGTTCTCCTGTTAGTGCTGAAAATTTAGATGATTTAAGCATTGAAACACTGTACACTCTTTTCAAATACTATAAAGATTACAACGGGAATAGTTCTCATCCGGCTGATGAAAACAAGGGAGGATTGAGACAATTAAGTAGTACTATTTCAAGCCTGGCGAAGAATAATCCTGCTAAATACTTAAAAATTGTCAATAACCCTAAACTTGATGAATTTTCAGATCCCATAGCAAAATCAATATTGGAAGGAGTTGGTTCTCATATAAGTTGCAGGCTGGGAAGAGTAAATGATAACGGTTATAAACCAGTAAGCCCTCTGCCTGATATCAACAACATCGCTCGTCACCTACTCGATGAATTTGAAATAAAACATGCTTCATTTGAAAGTGACATTAATTATGCAAGAATGGTAGAAAGCTGCATAGAAGCATTATCAACTCAAGGAGATCTAGAGCGGATTACAGAATTACTAGTGCCATTGAGCATTCATTCAGACCCGGATGGCGAAAGATTAAATATTCAGAGGCTTAACGATAATAAAGTTACAGCTGATGATATCGCAAACAATTCAATAAATTGCACAAGAGGGGTTGTTGCTAATTCTGCAATAGAAGTACTGAATAAGTTTCTGGATATGGGAATGGTGCCATCACAGTCCATAATTAGCCTCATAGAGCAATTAGCTAACGATAAGGCGCAAGAGGTTAGAGCCGCTTTATTATGGCGTTTATCTTACACGGGTTATAAAAGTAAAGAATTGGGTTGGCAGATTTTTAACATCATCTTTAGAAAAAAACAAAAGCATCTGTGGCATTTAGGGGAAAAATTTTTATATAACCAATATTACCAAAATTTTGAGATGGTCAAGCCATATTTGGATAGGATAAAAAATGAAGCGATAAATGAAGCAGGAGCTACATGGGGACGACTTTCTGCTCTTTGTATGATACAAGGCCATATTGATCAGCAAGAATTCTTTGAAGAATTAAAGGAGATTGATAAAAAGGATGTTTGGGATGGGGCATTAAGTGTATTTATAGCCAATTTAGAGAAGAATCAGGATGGGGTATGCCAACAATCATTTAGAGAATTTATTACGATAAATAATGTTCAAAAAGAATTCGGACATAAGGTAGATGGCGCTTTTAGGTTAGATGAAAAGGGTAAATACATTGACGCTAAAACAGGTGAATTATTTATAAAATACTTGAATTTAGATGACGATAAAATTCACCAAATGTATTCTTTTATCGACTGGATTGAATATCAGGCGACGATTAATCCGATGATCGCATTAGAATTATGTGAGAATCTGCTTTCTAGGTTGCAATCATTAAAATCTAAGCCTAATTTATGGCATTCAAAACCCTTGATCTCTACCTTAACCAAGATTTTGCGTGAGGCAGACGAAATGGATGATATAGAGCTTATTAATCGGGCTGTGAGTTTACAAGATCAGTTTTTATTGATGGGCATCAATGGGATAGATGAATATTTTGAAGAGGCTGCAATGTTATAATCCGCAAATCATCATTTAGAAATTTGCTTAACAAGTAGTTATTTTTAAACAAAAACAACAAATGAAAATCATTTTCTACTTAGTGACTAGACATGGTATTGCCGGGGAATTTCATTATGACTGGCAGTGTTCAGTTATTCCCCGCATCGGGGAGAATGTCCATATTGGGGACATATTTGAAAAAGGAAAGTTTAAGGTTATCCATGATGACCATATTGAATCTAAGGTAAGTAATATCCCCGAATTTGTAAAAGGACTTCGTTGGGAAATAACCAGTATTACGTGGTACAAAAACGATGGCGGACACTATTTAGCAATCATGATGAACGGAGAATAACTATTTGTGTCTTGAGAAGCTTGGTTAATTTGTTTTCCCGCGAGAAACAAATTAACCAAGTAATAACAGATAGGTGTTCTTACTTATTTTTAACCTGTTCCATAAATACATCGGCAGGCTTAAATGCAGGTACAAAATGCTCGGGAATAATAACCGTTGTGTTTTTTGAGATGTTTCGTGCTACTTTTTTTGCTCTTTTTTTAATGATAAAACTACCGAATCCACGAAGGTAAACGTTCCGTCCATCCGTTAACGAATCTTTTACTGTTTCCATAAAAGCCTCAATAGTTTTTTGTACAGACTGGGTTTCAATACCGGTGCTTTCGCTTACTTTCTTTACAATATCTGCTTTTGTCATCTTTGTTAGTATTTGATTATAAGTAATTTGCATTTATATTTGAAACATCGTTCAAAGATAGAATATTTAGCAGGAAACACAATTGTTCTCACTACTTCAGTACAGAATCAGTAAGGAAAATTTGAGACGAGTATTTCTGAACAAAAAAAACCTGAAAAGGCGATGATTAAGCCGCTTTTTCAGGTCTTTCAAAAATGCAATAGACCTTCAATCTACTGAGATAGGGATGAAAATGAGAATCTAAAGCTTTTCAATAGCACTTGCTTTCGTCAAATCTCCATTTTTGATAACAAAGTGCTGATGCCTGCCACCATTCTTTTCGAACAATTCCACCACCAGTTGCTTTTTATCGGGAATGGTAAATTTTTGAAATGCAAATACAGTGGATTCCGCATTTTTTCTGGTTACCGAAGTCAGGTTATTGTAGGTTCGGACAGGTTCAACCACCGTTTCCTGTATCGCCATCCGTTTGACGACCTTTCTGTCAACGATCCTGAAAGTCAGAAAATCAATGTCGAAAGGTATGTTGGAATCGTTTTTAATTTCGGTTCGAAAAAATAACAGCCCGTTATAGCTATAAATACTCCGGAGGCGGAATTCTATTCCAAACTGTTTGCTCTCTACGTGTTTAACCGTTCCCTTGGACGTTTTATAAATTTTTTTCATTGCCATATCAACGGTTTTTGGAGATTCATTGCCCAGTTCCGAGAGATGTACCTCCATTGAGTTTTCAGGCTGATTATCAGGTGTGTTCCTGAAACGGAAATCTTTCATTTCAATATTCAGTTTCTCAGGAGTTTCAGAATAATTTACGATAAACGAATAAAAACTGCCTTCATCGGTAATTACCGAAAAGTTGGTTTCTTCTTTAAACCCTTTTATGGCAGCTTTTACCCGCACCACATTTTCGGCTCCATCGGCTTTACCGGCAATTAGGTTGGGTGAGCCGAGGTCAATGTACGAAACACCGGAAGGAAAAATCAGGTGAACGGTTTTGTCATAGGTCACATCCAGACAATAGGATGGGATAACCCTGTCGGTAGAGATGGTTTTGGTAAACTGGTTTTGAGCAAATAAAGACAACATGCAAATTGAAAAAAGTAGATATGTGAAAAACAGCTTTCTCATGATGATTGATTTTTTAGTTAAACAATTTGATTTTTAATTGGAAGGCATTAACAACAGGCGGTGCCCGGCTTTCAGTGTCACTTTTGTAGTTCGTAGTTTTTTTGAAACATACTGCGAAGCGCCCTGGATTAGGCTTCGGCCCACATCGGCAGCCAGTTGCTGACCGGCTGTTGTGCCCTGGGTAATACTGATGCTTGTTCCGGCACCTTGCCCCATCGAAGCGGTAACTTCTTTGAGTGCGGTGACTTCCTGGGAGCCGGGAATAAAAATGCCCTGTTGCCCATCCATGTCATACACCGAAATCTTTACCGGGATAATCCTACCCCTATACTCAAGCGAGCTTACAACAATACTTAACCGTTCGCCCTGAATGGTTGCAATACCGGTAATCAGTTCATTTTCCGGAATTATGATTTTCCCGGCTTTTACAGGCTCCAGCAAGCGTAACCGCACACTTTGCCCGGTAACGATTACCTGGTCATTGTGGACACAAGCCAGCACCGTATTCGCACCGGACTCATTGTTACTTTTAGCCGCTGCTGAAGTATAAAATTTGGTTCCGGCAGACCGGGTAAATTCTCCCAGAAAAGCAGAATCACTCACTTGTTGCTGAAGGGCGCTTGTTTCGTTCGTCCCTAATTTAGAAACCGGGGAGATGCTTTTGTTTTCTTTCGACGACGGGTCAGAGGGAAAAACTTTATCCGATTGTAGTGCAGCCGGTTGAACCTGTCCCTGAACCGATGGCATATATTTGGCAGCCATTTTATAACTTTCTTCCATAATCCGGAGCTGCCTTTCATCCTGATCGGGATTTTTCCCTCTTTCTTTTTCCTCCAAGTCGGCTTGTAGCTTTTTTACCTGTTTTTCCAACTCTTTTTCTCTGGAACCTGCCTGTGGCTGGTCGTAAAAGTTGTTTAGATCGCGGTTCACCCTTTTATAAGACTCAGCTGATGAACGGACTGAAGATGATCGTTTTCCCGGGGACACATATTTCCCGTTAGGACCAGGTGCAACTTTACTTTTCACTGAATCCGTTTCAACGCCATAGTCTTTCAGAGATAGCGTTTGCCGGTGTTTCTTTATTCCAAAAAGCTCCATCTCATAGGCTGTTTTTTTGTCACCTATAATTTCATTTTTGGGTACAGGCAAATCGCTGTTAAGCCCTTTCTGTTCCTTTCCCATTGGCGGGGCAGGTTTAAAGATAAAGTACATGGCCAGGGCAAAGACTGCAAACATTAACGGAAAGACAACCATTTTCTTCCGCTTTTGCAATTGTTCGGAGGTAAGCACCTTTGGTGGTGCTTTTTTATCCTTATTCTGTTTCATGGTCAATCGTTTTAAGTGAAACTGTATCGTTGGCAGCCTTCATCGGTTTTGTAATTTTTAGTGGCGAAATATGTCCCGTTTCGGAAAGCTTTGCCCCATTTCTGAAAATATCAGCAATGGAAAGGCCGACCAAAGCGGTAAAAACAATTAGCATTGCACCGATAATCATTTTGCGCTGCTTTTGGCTTAGCTTTTCACAGGCATTCCGTAAGCCGTTCCGAAGATTTGCCCTTAAATTGGATATCCCCTTTCTATTGGGAATATCACCGGTCCCAGGTTGACTTGTCTTCATTTTCCTTTATGATAAAATTTTCAAGGATAAACCCATGCGGGTTGTTATCGCTGCGCGATGTGTTGCGCAAACGGCAGGTAGTTACCAGGTTACGCTCCGTTACCGTAGTTTCCCTGATAATGTGTTCCCGCGCATAAACCATAGCCTCATAAGGATAACTGTTGAAGTTGCAGGAGATGCTGTCAACCCAAATCCGTTGTGTTACATTGCCCGAAATAATCCGGTTGAAATATCCGCTTTCGACCAAATCTTTGTAAATGGTAAAAACACTTTTGTCGGAAAGGGCAAGGGCCCGGTTGATGTTGTATTCAATGGCATTTTTATCCGGCGAAAGCGTAAAAAACAATTCATGAAAACGCATGATGTGGTCTCTGGCTTCTACCGGCCGGTTTTGCGATAAGTCCTGGGACAAGGCCAAAATCAGCGATTTCCCCTGATCGAGCACATATATCTTTTGCCGCTGTGCCTCAGCATAGCTGTACGAACTCCATACCGAGTAAACCGTAACAACGGTACAGGCACACACAAAGACGATGGCAAATAGCCGTATCAGCTTAAAGCTGCTCTCTATGTTCATTAAAGGTTTGAATTCCATAATCTATCAATTAATCGTTTATCGTTTAAGTACTTTCCCGGTTATGTTTCCGGCTGCAGCCCCGACTGTGCCCGATGCTACAGATGTTCCTCGCATGGCAGAACTGCTCACGTTTTGGCCGTAATTTCCCATCCCACCTGCCTGTACAATCCATCCGGCCACACTGGGAATGGTAAAATACCCGACAATGCCGATGAGCATAAAAGTGATATACACCCCATCGGTGCCTTGCGGGATGTAATTGGGATCGGCGGTCATGTCGGCAATGTCTTTCTGGAGCATCAGAACCTGGAGTTTTGCCAATATGCTTGAAAGGATATCGGAAACCGGGAGCCACAGGTAAATGCTGATGTACCGTGTAAGCCAGGTGATCAGCGTGTTCTGGAACCCGTCAAAGACACTGAAAGCAAATGCAATTGGTCCCAGGATAGACAATACGATCAGAAAGAAAGTCCGAAGGCAATCGATAACCAAAGCGGCCGCCTGGAATATCAGTTCCAAAAGGTTCAGAAACGCCTTCTGAATGGATTGTTCCAGTTTGTACCAACTGCGCTGGGCGTACATTCCGGCCATAGTAGCAAGATCGGAGGGGCTCCACCCCAAATCGTCAATCGCTTTATCAAACGCTTCGTCACTTACCAGGTAAGCTTCCTCCGGGTTTCGCAACATTTTTTCCCGTTCAATGGCATCTTTGTCCTTTTTAAGCTGCTCCATATCCAGCACCTGCGATTCCAGAATGCCGTTCGTTCCCCGGACTATCGGGCTTAAAACAGCATTCATGGTTCCGAGCACGATGGTCGGAAAAAACAGGATGCACAAGCCGATGGCAAAAGGACGAAGCAGTGGAAAAACATCAATGGGTTCGGCCTTTGCCAGCGATTGCCATACCCGGTAAGCCACATAGAAAAGGGCGCCCAGCCCGGCAATGCCTTTGGCTACAGCAGTCATGTCGGAACAAAGGGGCATCATTTCGGTATAGAGCATCCGGAGTGCCTGGTGTAAATTATCGAATGTATCCATAGCTGAGATAATTTACCAGTACCTGTCGTTTGCTGTTCCGTAAAGGGCCAGAATGCGGGCCGAATTGCCTTTCTGTTCCGAACGGATGAGCGATATGGATATGTTCTTGTTGGTGTAGTACCGTGTAAGGTTCCGGAAATGCTTCACTGAGTTGTAACACCGGTCAACAAGGTCAATCCGTTCTTTATCCGTCATGGACAGTTCCGTGGCGCTGATTACATCCTTCAATTCTTTGAGCGTTGCCGCTCCCTCTTCCAGCAGTTTGGTGTAACCAAAGGCTATGGCTTCCAGTTCCGTGGCTGAGTAATTTTCATCCTGCAACATCAACTCAAAGGAGTTGACATACATATCCGAGATTTCTCCAATCATAATCAGGGTTTGCTGCACTTTTCTCGCATCTTTTACCAGGTCGGTCACCTCTTTTAGTTTGTCGTAATATTCCTTTCCCTGGTCATACACTTTTTTTACTTCCTGAAAATTCTTGATCACATTGGAAACTGTGCTTGAAGTTTGTATAATCTCATTGGCAGAGTTGACAATGCTCTGGGCAAGGTTAACCGGGTCGGTAACCACAAACTGCGCTTTCAGGCTTGATAGGCCAAGAAAGACAAACAAGCCTGCTGTTATTAGTTTTATTTTCATACTTCTGAATTTTAAATGTTAATGTTGAAGTTGTTATTTGCTTTCTGCCAGTTGTTTGATGGCCATTTCAATATTCCCGCCCAACTTTTCAGTCAGGCGGGTAAGTTCCAGTTTTTCAGTTTCTTCGGTTGTGTATATGATATACTCGCTGGTTGAAACTTCTGTGGCATAGACTGCTGAATGAACCCCGCCAAGGCCAATCCAGACCTCTTTGTATTTGCGGGTGGGGTCGTTGTCCATGTTGATGGATAAAATCTGGTCGCGTTCTTTTTCGGTAAGCCCGAGCAAGGCCTGTATCGCATCAAACTTGTTCATGTACTTGCGCTGGTCGAGCAAAATCTTGCAGTCCGAATTGTTGATGATACTCTCTTTCACAATGGGCGAACTGATGATGTCGTCCACCTCCTGGGTAACCACAACCGCTTCGCCATAGTATTTGCGGACCGTCTTGAACAGGTAACGGATGTATTCGCTCATGTTGGCCGAAGTCAGGGCTTTCCAGCACTCTTCAATCAGGATCATCTTGCGGATGCCTTTCAACCGCCTCATTTTGCTGATGAAAGTCTCCATGATGATAATCGTGACAATAGGCAACAGGACTTTATGGTCGCGGATGTTGTCCAGTTCGAAAACGATAAAGCGTTTGCCCAGCAAATCCAGTTGCCGGGACGAATTGAGCAGGTAATCGTATTCTCCGCCTTTGTAATAAGGTTCGAGTACGTTCAGGAAGTTGTCCACATCAAAGTCCTTTTCACGGACTTTTTTTGCGCGCAACTCCTCGCGGTAATCTCCACCGACAAACTCGTAGAAAGTGTTGAATGAAGGCATTATTCCGGTTTCCTTTTTTATGCACCGAATGAAATTGTTAACGGCATTGTCCAGGGCCACTTCCTCTGCCCGAGTGGGTATCTCGCTGTCCTTTTTCCAAAGGGTCAGGATAAGGGTTTTGATGGATTCCCGTTTTTCAATATCAAACAGCCCATCTTCGGTATAAAACGGGTTGAAAGCAACCGGGTTTTCTTCGGTATAGGTGAAATAAACCCCGTCTTCACCCCTGGTTTTATGGTTGATCAGGTTGCACAGTCCTTTGTAGCTGTTGCCGGTGTCCACCAGTAAAATATGGGCGCCCTGTTCATAATACTGCCTGACCAGGTGGTTGGTGAAAAAGGATTTGCCGCTTCCCGAAGGACCAAGGATAAATTTGTTCCGGTTGGTGATAATTCCCTGTTTCATCGGCAGGTCAGAAATATCCACATGCAGGGGTTTCCCGGTGAGCCTGTCCACCATCTTGATGCCGAAGGGCGAAAGTGAACTTTGATAATTGGTCTCACCTGTAAAGAAGCAACAGGCCTGTTCAATGAAGGTATAAAAACTTTCCTCGGAAGGAAAATCAGCCGCATTACCAGGGATGCCTGCCCAGTAAAGGGTCGGTACATCGATGGTGTTGTGGCGCGGCTGGTAACCCATGAGGGAGATTTGAGAACCCACATTATTCTTGATCATTTTTAATTCCTGCGGGTTGTCAGACCAAGCCATCACATTGAAGTGGGCACGTACGGAAACCAGTCCGTGAGCATACGCCTCATTCAGGTACAAATCGATCCACTCTTTGTTCACGAGGTTGCCACGCCCATACCTGGCCAGCGACTGCATATTGCGTCCCATTTTTTCGAACCGTTTCAGGTTTTCTTCGTGGTCGTCAATAAACACATACTGGCTGTAGATGTGGTTACAAGGTAAAAGCAACCCTACCGGTGAGGCGAACGATAAACGGCAACTGCTCTTGTCGGTGGAAAGTCGCTCATACCGGCAATCGGTAGCCACCTTTCCCGGCAAGTCGCTTACATCTGAAATAGTATGCAAACAAAGGGCGTTGTCACCGATATGAACTTCGCCCGGATCGATACGCATATCTTTCAATACAGGGTCATCGTCCTGGGTAAGGGCCAGATACTTCTCAATGATGCCGCTCTCTTTTGCTGATCCAATGATTTCAGCAGTTGTAAGCCGTTCCAACGTAATCATGCTACTGTCGTTCATGATACGCTCAAACTGGCTTACCGAATCCAGAAACCGGGTTACTGTTTCTTTGTCTTTAACTTCTTTGGGAACAATAAAGCCTCGGGCAAGGCTGTTGAAGGTGCTTTGCTGCCGGGACCGTTCTTTGGTTGTTTTTGTCAGCATCAGGTAACAGTAATGACTCAGGAAAGGCCGTTCGTTAAAATGCCTCTGGAAACTCCGTGATAAAAAGGAGATATCACCGGTTTCGGGTATTTCCGGAGCATATTTTTCTTCACAGTACCAATCCTGCTTCAGGAGAACAGAATAGTCGGGCAGTACTTTAATGGCTTTGCACCATGCGGAATGGAGCGTTTCATACCCGACTGCACTGACGGTAAAGAGCTCGGGCAAGCTAACCCGGAAGGCAACGGTAATATCCGCATCTTTCGACAGGATACAACCGTTCTCAACGGCCATTAGCGGGAACTTTCGTTCCAATGTACTTGTGTTTAAAATACTTCTCATTTGACTAATTGAAGGTGAATGGTGGATGTTTTCCTGCTCCGGTTTAACAGTTGCGATACCCTTCTCCGGTTCATCAGCCGACGGGGATACCTTTTTACGGCCTGTAGTTTCATCAACCCGTGGGTACCGTATTTTTTGTTAAGGGAAAAGGTCTGCCAGATAAGCACGGGGGCAGTTATTACGGCGAACCCGATGCAAACAGATTGAGGCACGCCGCTCATGTACATCACCATAAAAAGGATGATGATACCAAGCAGCCCGCCTGCAAAGATGAACAGGTACTGACTTCTCAGCCCTTTAAATTCAACGGGCTTGTTGATGCCCTTGTTGATGCTGAATTCGGCCATAACTTATAGGAAGAATGACCGTAAAATGGTGGCTGCCACAATCAGGAAGATACAGGCCCCAAACCAAGAGGCTGCTGTTTTTGAAGTATCGGGGTCTCCGCTTGAGAACTTTCCGTAAACTTTTACGCCGCCGATCAAACCAACGACAGCTCCGATCGCATAGATCAGTTTAGTAGCCGGATCAAAATAAGAGGTTACCATTTGGGTTGCTTCGGCAATACCGGCGCTGCCGTCGCCCTGCGCTAAAAGGGTTAAGCCGTAAAAGACAAATACTGAAAGTGAAATTACTTTTTTTATCATATCTGGAAGTTTTATGCCTGGCAAAATCTGCCCTGGCGGTTAATACTTCCGCAAACCTAAAGTCAAATTGTAAGGCTTTGGTAGTGTGGGGTCAAGGTGTCGTCGGCTGTCTTTATTTGTCTAGTCTCGGTCAGGAATTGTGTGTACAAAGCATTGCTAATTACGAAAGTACTTGAGACATATAGTCGCAAAGATATTGACTGTTGTTTAAAGCTTTACTCGAAAAGACCAAAAGAGTAGCATTATACTTTTAGTATTTCGGTAAGATTGTATCTTTTTGAACACTAGGAATTTGTTTTACCTTCTTAGATGTCTCCATTGTGTTTCTTTATCCCACTTCCCAGGATAGGATGTAAAAAGTGATGGTCGAAACCAAGTATTATTGATGACATTTAACAGCTTGTTCGATTTCAATAAACCACCTGTATGTTCGGGTTCCATCGCTATAGTAATTCCCTGAAGTCGCTTGAATATCCATTGCATTAGAGGATTTTGATAATTGAGCATTTCTTTTATTGCTTTGTCTGATAAGTAGGTATAGTTGCCATTTCCAGCACATCCAACCTGTAAAGGATTATTCAATGTAAAAAAGTCCAGATCGATGTCAAAGTAAACATTGCACTTATCGCTGGACAAAAGAGAATTTTCTAATTCTTGATCTTCTTTAAACTTCTTTATAGTATGAACATTACCATATCTATCAATAAATTCTTTATCTTCCCAATTTCGATCAAGTCTTCCCTGACGACACCGCACAAAAATATCTCCGATGATATTTAGATAAGCGGCAGCCATAATATGAGTATCATTAAGATGGCTTAAATTAGCCCATGAATATAAGGCTACATCTTTGTTGTTCCTTAAATCTAATTCACTAAGCCATTCCTTCTCGCCATCTGAGGGATAAACCAAATCCTGATGCCAATCTAATGTAATCAAGCTGGGAGGATAATTAATGGCGTGCTCATTCATCAACGTTTGCGTCCATTTATTCCAGAAAAACAAAGCATACCGATGATCATTGAAAATGGATATTTCAATACTCTTGCTATTTCCATAATACGGATGAGAAATTAACTGCTTCAACGAGCCGGGAGGTGTAACGTATTTATCGTTATGAAAATGCAAGTCCATCACACATAATTATTAACTCCATCTAAAAATGCCGCTTTCAAAAAATTCATATCTCCAAATCTATTACAATCCAAAGCCTCAATATATTCATTATGTGTTTTCCCAAAATTCAAATCCGCCATATATTGTTCTTCGTAGTACATGTACATTTCTTCGGAACAACATTCAGCTAAATAGTTTTCTTTTATTCCGAATAGTCTATCCCAAGAATCGATCTGTTCTTCATAACCCGTACATATCAAATTAACGTTCATATCAACTGGTTCCATGTCATCAGCAAGTGCTCTGTTTAGCTTAATCTCAACATCAATTCTCGGATATGGGCTAATTCTGCTAAAAGGGAAGAAAGCTCGCATTCTTGTTTTTGAAACTACTCTTTTATTTCTTTTTATAATTTCAAAAATGGTATTTTCACCTAACTTGTATTTACTATTACAAGTGTCACAGATTGGTAATAAGTTGTTTGTATTTATTGATGTAAATGGGAAGTGTTTTCTTGGCAAGTAATGATCTAATGCACTTCTTTTTGAATGGAATTTAATTAAAACCTTATTTACACCACAACATCGACAAGTTCTTGATTTGCCAACAAGACTTTTATAATAATCATCAATCTTTCCATATCTATGATAGAATATAGCTTTAGTCACAGCCTCATCATAAAGCAAATCAAAAATTTTTTTGATTTGCTTACTTAAATCTTTATCTATCAAATCGATGTCGGAATATTCTACAGGTTTCAACTCGCCATTGCACAATAACCTAATCTTATTGTTATTATGCACACCCCGCTTTAATGTTTTTAAATCTACAATAGACAGGTCTTTGCAGATACGATAACACTCTTTGACGGGATTCAAAAGAAATTCTTCGTTTACTTCATCTATTAATGGTCTATATTTAGGAAGAATTAAGGAAGAGTCAAAGGTAGCTTGAGAAATATAAGGAGATCTAAATACAACATCTAAAAACAAATGATTCACGAACGATTGTATTTCATGAAATCTTGAATGTATATGCTTATAAGGTCTTATCATTTTTCTTTATTTTATCAGTCATTTCTTTTATTAATAAGACCTTTTCTATTGAATCCCCCAGTTCTGAATTCAGTTCTTCGATTAATTCATCTACATTACCAGTTTCTAAAAATCTTTCTCTATATGCATTTAGTTTCTTAAGTGAATAATTGCCAATAGTATTTTTTCTCTTAAAAATTTTATTAGTTAATATATTAACTGAAGTTCCGAAAGTATCTATCTCTAGGTCCTGAGCGTTTTGAGGTTGTTTGCCTTTGTCAAATACAATTACTTTATCAGGGAAACAATCTGAAATAATAAATGGCGAGTGTGACGTGATGAGAATATCACGCATTAAATGATTAGTATCACTTTTATTCAGACAATCTTTCAATAGACTTATAAACTCTGAACGCCATTCCGGGTTAAAATGCGTTTCTGGCTCATCCAGTAACATCAGAGTGCTCTTATCTCCCAACAATAAACATATTCCCATCGTATGCAAAAATTGATGCTCTCCATCAGAAAATGCTTTTAAAAGCATTTTGTCATCCGAATTTTTCTTTGTTAACCGGAATAAATTAAAATGAAAAATATGCTGTTGTTCTTTGAAAGAAGGTATTTTGTACATAGCATACAAGCTGTCAGAGTTATAGACTTCCTTTTTCAGTTGCTTATCTACAACCCTTAAATTAAGTAAGGAAAGAACTTGAAAAGCTTTGAACAACTGTAATGGTGAATTAAAATGCTTCTGAAAGGCTGATTTTAAAATACTTTCTTTTGTTTTTTTATTTTCATCAAAATAAAAGTCCAGCACTTCGTACTCAAATCCTCTTTCATCGTCAGATAGTTGGGTAAATTTTACAGTTGCACATTTGCGTAATTTATCCAATGTTTCTTTAACCAATGGCAACAAGTAACCTAACTCTGGATCTTCATCATCATAATACAACTTGTGATTATTTATTACTAAGCGAAAACTGTCTAACTTGTCAATACCTAATTGTTCTTTAATGGGTTCAATTGTATCTTCACGTTGTAAAAGAAAGTTTGCCAAAAGAATAGCCTGACTCAAATGATAATCCATAAACACTAAACTGCTTTCCGGCTTTTCTTCTAATTTATAATTTAAGACAAGCTTTTCTCTGTTTCGTAAATGATAAATGTACTCATCCAATTGCAACAGTCTTGACTTTATAAAAGGTAAACTTAGGATTTCATTTTCCCCAGAGGAATAGCCAATAACTAATTCCGGCAAATAAGTACGGATTGAGTTCGTGATATCTATAAATTCAGGTTTCTCTAACTGATCTAGTGCCTTTATTTTTATTTGAGGCGCTTTGTTCTTTTCTTTTCTTATTATGACGTTATGGTAATTCTCTATTCTCTTTTCTGCTTCGTGAGGGATAATGAAATATTCCAGTTCATAAGCTACCGGGTCTGCTACTTCCCTTTTAAAATCGTTTTCCAGAAATTCCGAGGTTTCTGAGGCAAGAGTGCAACATTCCAAATGATAAAAAATATTAGCAATTGCTTCTAATACATTTGATTTTCCACTTCCATTTAGTCCGGCAAAACAATATGGATGAAAGTTTTGCCATTCCTCACAAGGTGTATCTTCCCTGAAAATGACAGAAAACTTTTCTTTCCCGTGATTAGTTATTATCTCATCAAGGCCTCGAAACTTTTCTAATATTGTTAATCGAACTAACTTCATTTTACCTGTAGTTTCACTTTATTATCGTCTAAAATTTGTACGATTTCTTCTTCTTCCATAAGTGCAAATAAGATTTTTCTTGTTTCCGTAAAATCTTTGAACTCATTAAAATTTTGCTGTTCAAACAAATTGATCAAGTATTGTAGTCGTTGCTTATTGCCCCTTATATCTTGAACGGTAAATTTTTTGATCAAGTCTTTAAAAATGGGCTCTTCATCTATTTGTACATCTGGGTTAAAAGCATTTTGGAGAATTACCTGAAACAGTTGCTGCAAAATCTCTAATGATTGTTTTGTTTTACTTTTTACTTCCTCAATAACTTCATAAATCAAACTAAACTTATTTTGCAAGTTAAGATCTCTAGGAACAGGTATTTCAATATTCCTCAACTTTCCCAAGGTTATTTCTTTAAAGGTTGATCCTTTTACATATTTATTGATTAGAAACTGAAATCCATCGCTTTGCAAAGTGGCAAATAAGTAATTGGGAGCAATAACTTTTTTATTTGGAGAGATTAATGCAACACCTCTAGTTAAATTAAAATTTTCATTATCAGCATTTATCATTGCAACTTCTCCAATGGTAGCTCTTATAGTTATAATGATATCGTCAATTGAACAAATTGTACGCGAATACTTCTTCGAAATCTCTTTAGTTGTTTTAAGCAAATTATTTGATGTGACCTTTCCTGCCTTTATATCTCCTGATCTAATATATGGGATACCATCTTCAATGTGTGGTCCTGCCTGAACAATTCCATATGTAATTATTTTATCTTTAGGAGTTACCTGAGATAATTTCTTCAAGGGAAAAGCCTTCTGATTATTTACAGTGTCTCCAAACATTTGGAAATAGATAGAATGAACAAGTTTTTCTAACACATTCAATGTCTCAATCTTTTTATTTATATTGTATTGAATGTTATCCAATTGAGAAACAATTTTTCTCTGAAACTCTAAATCATTTGGGAAGCTAATTCTAAGTTTCCTAAGGGTAGTGCTATTTAAAATCGGAATTGTTACTTTATTTGCTTTGAACCTTAAATATTCCTTGTTTCTGATAACCCAATAGTAGAAAAATTTAGGAAGAATAAAATCCCTTTTAACGCGAACTCCTGTAATTTGTTGATTGCTTGAAACAGGCCTATCAACAATGGCTGCCTTACCTAAATCACTACCAATACAGCTAATTAATACAGTCTCTTCTTTATATAGAGAAGCCTCATTATCTAAAAGAGCTAAGTTTGATATCTTAATATTTGTTTCCGATATGTATTGTTGCCCCTGTAAATCCGTAGGTGTAACCCAAAGCACGTCACCCCCATAATAAAGAAGCTCTTTAGTGTTGGGAGTTTTTCCCGTCCGGGTACTCTCAACAATTTCTCCTATGGTCGTATTAGTATATTCCATTACAATTCTTTTTCCAATTGTTTTAAAGAATGAAGCAATTCATCCTCAATCTTTAAAACTTGCTTTAGCAACGTAGTCGGCTCTTCATATTGAGTTTCTTCAAAAACAAACTCCTTGTATAGATTGTAATTCAATTCAAATCCATTCTCTTCTATTTCATCAACAGGAACATAAAAGTGTTTTTGCCTACGGTCTTTTTGAGGATTGCTTTTTTCGTCTTTTGTTTTGTACTGTTTAACGGATTCCGGCAATGGAAAATCCCCCTTTATTTTTCTACGGCCATTGTCTAAGGTGTAACCATCAGAGTCCATCCCGTAAAACCACACTTTTTTAGTATGGTATTTATCAGAATCAAATTGCTTCTTAGTAAATAAAAGTATGGAGGTTTTGACCCCAGTATAAGGATTAAATACACCACTAGGTAACGATACAACAGCTTCCAAGTCACAATCTTTCAATAATATCTCCCTGGCTGCTTTGTAAGCCTTACCCGAATTAAACAGAACCCCTTCTGGAATAATTACAGCAGCCCTTCCATTTTTCTTAAGCATATATACAATACGTTCCAGGAATAAGAGTTCTGTTTGTAAAGATTGATTTTTCTCTCCCTGGATCTGATAAATCCGATGAAGATTTTTGCTAATGCTTTTCCCGTTAACTTTTGCGGCAAAAGGAGGATTCGCCAGAATATATGAAAATTCTTCTTTGCCTAAAGTCGGAAATATTTTATCAAAGTACGCTCTTTCTTCCCCTTTTAATATTTCGATGTCAGCAAAATTTTTCTTTTTCGCTTTATAGAAGTAATCTTCATATTCTCCTGAAATAGTATTTAGATTAATAATATGAGGCTTTTCTATTCCATGCATCATCATATTCATCATACCAATTCTAACCATAGTGGCATCAATATCAAAGCCATAAAATACATTCTCTTTTAATTGTTTTCTCTTTTCTGCTGTTAGTTTTGTTCCATCGAGACCCTTTTCTAACTGGTTGTCTTCATCAAGACTAACCACTTTGCTATTCTCCTTGAGTATGTATTGATATGCGCCAACAAGGAAACCCGAACTACCACTGGTTACATCACAAATCTTGATTTCTTCATTATCGAAGCCTGGAGCAACTAACTCGCTCATCATTTGAATGATGTGTCTGGGAGTTCTGAATTGACCATTCTTCCCAGCTTCGTTTGTTGCTTTTAACAGATACTCATACACATCTCCTAATAAATCCTGGAAGTGCTGATCCTTTCTTTCTTCTTCCTCAATTAAAGAAAATATTTCACCAATTATCCTTACAGCTTCTTCTAATAGAGAGGGAGTATTTATTCCAAATCGAGCATTTTTCATCTCAATTGCAAAAGGTTCATCTTCCTTAGATAGATCATTTTGGATAAACCTGAATACATCATCTACTTTAGATTTGAGTTCAGACCCGATTAAGATGCTGTAATTGCTCCATTTATATTTATCGTCAACTTTAGGATGAAACTTCTCCAAGCGCTTCATAAATATCAGGTACGATATATTATCGATTGCTGTTATAGGATTAGATAATCCGCCGGCCCAAAGCCTATCCCAAAGTAACTGTACTTTATTTCTGATCCCCTGTGATAACATATGCTTGTTATATTTTTTCTAAAATTTCTTTCTTTACAAATTCGTATGCCTGGATTATATCGTATTCAATACCACTCCTCAATAAGCCATTCATATCACCTATAAATTCATCATCTTCAACTTTCCTTTCCATATTCTCAATGAACTCCTTTTGAGTTACTCCATTCCCTTCCTCATTCATATAATGTTTGAAGGCTTCAATAACTTTTTCAACGTTTACATCTGCAGCATTATTAAAAGCATACCATAAATCGAACAGGTCACGCCCTTTCTTTCGTTGGTATAAGGCTCTAAGTTTTGTTGCCAACAATTCATCCAAGCCATAGGTTGCTACTAAAGCTTCCCCTTTGTCCCATTCAGAGTCCAACTTAACCCAAATATTTTGTAACCCATATACCGAAAAATGTTCCCGGGTATTGACTTCAATTTTCAGTTTTATAGGTACATCATCTTCCGATTGTATACTGTATACAACGGTATTATTATGGAGCTTTTGTTTGATCCGTGGTGTCCCTAAAAAGGAAAGCTGCTCCCGTATTTTATCAATGATGGCTCCGAATGGTTCTGCTTTTACCTGTACCAGATCGATATCTTCCGAATATCTCGTTGCCGGAGCTAAGAAAAGCTTGTGTAAGGCTGTGCCTCCACGAAATGCCAGCCGTTCCCTTATAAAATCATCAGAAAATAAAGCAATCAAAGACCGTTGAATAATCAAGTCCTGCTCCACCTGATAGTTTTCCTGCCAGGGAGCCTGCTTTCTCCATGCTGTTATGTATGATTGTGGTATCATATATCTGCTTCTACTTCAATGTTAGGCACTATTTTCCATCTGTTGCCAGTTATCATACTTTCCGGCTTCTTTCTTTGAGGACGTAATAGTGTCGTATAAAAGCCAATAGGTTCAAGATAATTGTAGAGCGCATTACACAATTCATTTTCTTCTAAGACACATTCCAACAGATACCCCAAACGCTGAACAACTACCATTTCCTCATATTGTTTCGCAGTTTCAACCAACTTATCCGCCTGTATATTTTCTCTCAACTCTTCTATTACTGTTGCCACACGGTTAAATCCACCCACTTCATTGTAGTAGTTGACCATATCCAAAGCTGTCATTTCAGGAGACGAAATATTGATATAGCCTGTATCTACTTTTTTCTTGATAACGTCTTTTTTATTCCAAGATTTTTTGATATAAAAAGTGATATTCACTTTATCATTGCTGATCGCCCTTAGAGCAATACCCTCAGTAATGACTGTATAACTTTGTGGCTGTTGATGAGCCGCACCATGCAATGCAGCGGCATTCAATAATCCTACATAATAATCTCTATTCAGAAACCTCATCAAATCGCTTATAAAAAAGCTGGTCGGAATAATACCCTTTGCCCGATATTCAGGAGGTACGATAACATAAAAACTCTTTCGCACCAACACCACGGCTCCCTGGTTTTTGAGCCGTTGCAATGCTTTCTTCAAAGCATTCTCAGAAACTTCCAATTGACTATGTAATCCTTCAGTGGTAAAGCTATATTTACCATTTGCTCTTTGCTGATCAATAAAGGAGTCCAGATATTTGTATTGTTCTGCCATTATTTTAGTCGATGATTGCGAAAAGGGCGTCATTTCAACCCCTTTTGCAATCACAAACTTATGTTTTTGACGTATCAGAACCAAGCTTTTTGTAATTTTTTTTCGGCATTTTAGATGCTCTATGTTATATTGGAATTGTTTTGACATATTATTATAGCTTTACAAATACCTTTCCAGATCAAACCTTTCAATATTGGCCTTATCCGGTAAGGAGCGATCAGCAGCCTTCAACTCCGCATCGCACCTATCCAGAATATCCGCAATCTTTTGTTTCCCTCCTTCCACCTGGTTGACAAGCTGTTCCAGCAGGTCGGTGTTGTCTACTGTTCTGATCGTTTTAGCCGTTTTTACAAGATGAGCATGAGACAAATCACACAGATGGCTTTGGATGGCCTCCGACATTTCAGCCAATTCGTCGAAACTGGCACCAGTCGCCAGTACCGGGACAACGTCCGTATCTTCAAAAAGAAGCCATTCGTCTTCTTCCTCCTGTTCCCTGTGCAATAGACCGGGTTCAATATCCACATCAATGCTTATCAGGGCCTCTTCCCGGGTATAGAAAACCTGTTCCATCTCTTCCGAAGGAATAACAAGTCGCTTGTTTGTGCTATTCCGCACAACGACATCAGCGTTCAATCCCAATCGTGTTTTGCTTGGGCCAACAATGCTGTCATTGTTTTTCCCCTGTTCATTTTCAGGTTCCGGGGATTTCTCTTTTTTTGTGTCAACAAGCAGGTAGTAACCTGCCGGAAGAATGCAGCTAAAAACAAGCACTGCCAAAATAACTTCTGTTGAGGGGATCATTACTCAAATGGTTTTTTGACGTTTTCGTTAAAAAGCCGGATAATCTCGCTTTTGTATTGCTCGAAATGTCCGGTAATAATGGCTTCCACATAGCTTCCCAGTGTTGCTTTGTCCGCGCCAATATTGCCTACAATGTTTTTAAGCTGACCTATTATTTCTTTACTCAGATACACCGTGCTTTTCTCTCCGTCCTTGCCGCGTTGCAAAAAAGTGCCCACGTAGTTTTGTTCGCGGTTCTTGGGAAGAGAGGAGTCCTTGCTTTTTGTAGTGCTTGCAACAGGAGTTCGGGGCTCGGCCTTTGGTGGATTGTCACCTCCGGAAGCTACCATTTTCATAAATTCGTTATCATCAACTTCTTTCATACCTTATAGATTCAGGATTTCCGAAATTTCATCAATCAATTCGGTAATGTTGCTCCCTTTGGATAATTGCTTATCCGGTGGAAACAGCGTGGAGCGAAAGGGGCGTTGTCCGGCACGGAGGAGCTCCTTTCGGTAACGCTTGGTGTCAGGGATGCGGGTCTGTAAAAGGGATAACCCCAGACTGGTGATACCTTTGGAGTAGATGGTGTACAAAGCTGTCTTTTCCCTTTGGTCAACAAGGTTCCAGAACAGGTGCAACTGCTTTTGCGGGTTTGTCTTAATCATTTCACTGACAGCTTTTGCAAAATTAAGGCTGCTTTCCAGTACAACCCGGTCAGCGCTTATCGGGATAAAAAATACATCCATTTCAGAAAGCAATTTGTACATTCCCGACGTGTTGACCGTCCCCGGAATATCAAACAGAACCAGATCAACAGGATTGTGCGCCTGACTTAGAAATTCTTCAACGATCCCCGGCGCTGATTCGGCAGAAGCTTTCAGAATGGGGTAGGCCTTTTTATCCAGCCTGGAGAATTGCTCGTAGGCAAGAGCTTTTAACTGTCCGTCTTTTGAAACGGTTTCCACTTCCCGTTCACGCATCTGAAAAATACTGTGCTGCGGGTAATCGCAATCGACCACCAGGACGTTTAGATTCTTCTCGTAATGCAGATAACTTGCCGTCAATACGGTAAACGTCGTTTTGCCCACACCGCCTTTCTGGGTAGCGTAAGCCATAAATAAAGGTTTGTTCGTTTGTGTTTCCATTTTTTTTGATGTTTGTGTTTTCAATCATATAATTCAATGTGTACCTGTGTTTTTACTCCCAGATGCAATCAAATAAGTAAGTAATTATCAATTCATTTCCATTTTTAACTGAGCATTTGCTTGTTCAGATGTCTGTTTATTTCTTCAATCCTGCATTTACCTGTTTGCATATCCCATTATTTGCCTTGAGGTGTCGTTGTCCAAATATTCAAGTACCTGGAGTCACGCCCGGATATTTATAGGAATTGGTCTATGCTTTCCTGCGCACGCAAGTGCCTATTTTTGTATTTCTGCAATTAAACAAACATGTATTTGGACAATTACCCACTTGCGCATTTGCCTATTTGTGAACTTCATCGATCGTTCAGCTTTTTGCGTGTTTGTGCAGTTACTCAAACAAATACTCAGGCAAACAAAGCCAAAAGAAACGGATACCGAAAGAACAATGGTCAACCTGTCCTCACTTGTCCGCATTTGTCTCTTTCCCACTATTTTAAGCTGACCTACTTTTGTTTTCGTGAATCGAAAGTGCAAACACATTGAACTTTTCAGGGATTTACTAACCGAACGGTAGTGAAGGAATATTTGCAACGGCAAATAGCAAGGTGTGTTTTGAGCCTCCCGAAATACTTTCGGAGGCTCAAAACGACCGCCCCTGAAAGGACGGTGTTTTGCTCCGAAGTCGCTAAAATTAAACAGTAAAGAGAATGCACAATGTTGATAAAAAATACAAGGGGGGGGAGAAGGCCAAAGCCTAACCCGGTGGTAGCAAACTACACCGTCCGGTTCAATGCGGAGGATCATGCCCGCTTTTTGGCCTTATTTGAACGGTCGGGAATGAAAACCAAAGCCCATTTTATTGCAGCCCGCGTTTTTGACGAAACCTTCAAGGTAGTCCATATCAATAAAGCGGAGCATGATTATTACAGCAAACTGAGCACGCTGTACAGCCAGTTTCGGGCCATCGGGCTCAACTATAACCAGGTGGTCAAAGCCCTCAATACGCATTTCACTGAGAAAAAGGCGCTGGCGGCGCTTTACAAACTTGAAAAACAGACCATTGAATTAATTCACCTGAACAGGCAAATTGTCGAACTCACCCGCAAATACGAACAGCAATGGTTGCAAAAATAAATATCGGCAGCTCTCTTTTTGGGGCTTTGTCCTACAACCAGCAGAAAATTAATTCTGGAGAAGGAAAAATACTTTGTTCCAACAAGGTGCTTTGGCCAACCGATGCGTCCCTGGCCCTGGCGTTTTGCATGAGAAGTTTTGAGAACCATTTGCCCAAAGACGTTAAAACCGAAAAGCCTGTTATCCATATTTCGTTGAACCCGCACCCGGAAGATATCCTCAATGATGAACAGCTTTCTGCTATTGCGATGGAATATCTGAAAAAAATGGGCTACGCTAACCAGCCTTTTGTGGTTTACAAACATGAAGATATTGACCGCGATCACATCCACATCGTGTCGCTCAGGGTGGACGAATACGGTAAAAAAATCAATGATAAATTCGAGTTCAGGCGGAGCAAGGAAATCACTCGTGGATTGGAACAAAAATACGGGTTACAAGCCGCTGATAAGCAAAGCCGTTCCCAAGCGCCGGTACTTCCTAAAGTTGATTACCAAAAAGGAAATTTAAAAAAGCAAATTGCCAACCTAACCAAAAGGCTGACCGACTCTTACCGTTTTCAAAGTATCGGTGAATACAAAACACTACTGTCGCTTTATAACATCGGAATGGAAGAAGTTAAAGGCGAATTTGATGGCAAGGCCTATCACGGCATTGTTTACTTCGCGCTGGATAAAAAAGAACGAAAACAGGGACAACCCATCAAGGCATCGCTTGTTGGCGCTCATGCAGGTGCCGAAGCTTTGAAGAAGCGTTGCAGTTACAACACTCAATTCCTCAAAAAGAACAACCTTACAGAAGCTACCCGGTCAACGATCAAGTCAGCTCTGGAAACATCGAAAAACAGGGACCAGTTTATCCGGCAACTTCAAAAACAAGGCATTGATGTGGTTTTTAGGGAAAACAAAGACGACCGCATCTATGGTGTTACTTTTGTCGACCACAACCAGCATACCGCCCTTAACGGCTCCCGGTACGGAAAGGAATTTTCAGCCAATGCCTTCAACGAGAGATTCGGATCAAAGGATACTTCGCAAACTGTTGCTGAAATAAATACTGAAGACCATTACACCAAATATGAAGACTTCTCCGACGGTCTGTTTTCATTCCTTGACTTTGACAGACAGGGAGAAAATTACGAAGAAGAAGCTTTTATCCGCAGGATGAAACGAAAACGAAAATCAAAAAACTGATATGGCACAGGAAGACGATTTAAGGGCATTGGGTAAAATCATCGATTTTATGCGGGCCGTCAGCATACTGCTGGTGATTATCCACGTTTACTGGTACTGCTACGAAATGATATCCGGCCAAAACCTGAACATGGATATTGTGGATAAAATACTGCTAAATTTTCAGCGATCAACCGGACTGTTCTCGTCAATGCTTTACACCAAGCTTTTTGCCACCGTTCTGCTTGCGTTATCCTGCCTCGGTACAAAGGGAGTGAAGGCAGAAAAAATCACCTGGACAAAAATAAACGTTTGCCTTGGGTTTGGGGCAAGCTTGTTTTATCTGAACTGGTGGATACTGGAGCTGCCTTTGCCGGTTACTAGCAAGTCGATACTTTATATCCTGAGTATTTCTGCCGGGTTTATCCTGATGCTGGTTGCCGGGACATGGATAAGCCGTTTGCTAAAAAACAACCTGATGGATGACGTGTTCAACATCGAAAACGAATCGTTTATGCAGGAACAGCAACTGATGGAAAATGAATATTCGGTTAACCTGCCAACCCTGTTTGTTTACAAAGGGAAAAAGCACAAAGGCTGGATTAATGTAGTCAATCCGTTTCGGGCTTCCATCGTGCTGGGTACTCCCGGTAGCGGAAAATCCTACGCCGTGGTCAACAACTTCATCAAGCAGCAGATTGAAAAGGGGTTTGCCATGTATATCTACGATTACAAATTCCCGGACCTCAGTGAGATTGCCTACAATCATTTATTAACCCATCTGGCTGGTTATCAGGTTAAACCTAAATATTACGTGATTAATTTTGACAACCCCCGTAAAAGCCACCGTTGCAATCCGATCAACCCGGCATTTATGACCGACATATCGGATGCCTACGAAAGCGCTTATACCATTATGCTGAACCTGAATCGCACCTGGATTCAAAAACAAGGTGATTTTTTTGTCGAATCGCCCATTATCCTTTTGGCAGCCATCATCTGGTTTCTGAAAATTTATGAAAACGGGAAATACTGCACTTTTCCTCATGCCATTGAGTTCCTGAATAAAAAGTATGCTGATACGTTTACCATCCTTACTTCTTACCCGGAACTGGAAAACTATTTGTCGCCTTTTATGGATGCCTGGGAAGGTGGGGCACAGGACCAGTTGCAGGGGCAGATTGCCAGCGCCAAAATTCCGCTTTCAAGGATGATCTCGCCGCAATTATATTGGGTCATGACGGGCGATGATTTTACCCTCGATATTAATAATCCAAAAGAACCGAAGATACTTTGCGTGGGCAATAACCCCGACCGGCAAAATATATACAGCGCCGCGCTGGGACTTTACAATTCGCGGATCGTAAAACTGATCAACAAGAAGCACCAGTTGAAAAGCTCCGTGATTATTGATGAGCTTCCGACCATTTATTTCCGGGGACTGGACAACCTGATTGCCACGGCACGAAGTAACAAGGTAGCCGTTTGCCTGGGGTTTCAGGATTACAGCCAGTTAACCCGCGACTATGGCGATAAGGAAAGTAAGGTCATCCAGAACACTGTCGGCAACATCTTTTCGGGGCAGGTGGTTGGCGACACTGCCAGGTTGCTTTCCGAACGTTTCGGAAAAATCCTGCAAAAACGCCAGTCTATGACCATCAGCCGGCAGGACAAGACGACATCTATCAATACCCAACTGGACAGCATTATCCCGGCATCCAAAATCAGTAACCTCACCCAAGGGGTGTTTGTCGGTGCCGTTTCTGACAACTTTGACGAGCGCATTGAGCAAAAGATTTTTCATGCGGAGATTGTGGTTGACAACGAGCGGGTAAAACAGGAAATGGACGGATACAAACCAATTCCAACTATCGTCGATTTTACTGATGGAACCGGATTTGATACGCTGGAACAGGAAATACAATCCAATTACAAACGAGTTAAACTGGAAGTCGTGGAAATCGTGGAAAGGGAGATGCAGCGCATTCAAAATGATCCGGACCTGGCTCATTTAGTGAAAAAAAGAAAAACTTAAAGTCTAATAGCATTGCAGAATCATAAATACACTGATTATTCCATTGTACCCAAATCATAAATATCGATAGCCTTTTTATCAATCGACACAACACAATTCACCAGGTAAGTTAAATGATCTACCATCTCAGAAATTGAGAGCTTATGTTCCTCGTTAATGTTAAAAGTTCCGGAATGGAATTTTAAGAATTTTTCATCCACGATACCATTTCGATGTGCATAAAGATGACGAATTTGCAAAATGCCTTCAATTTTTTCCTGGGCTTCTTTATCAAAAACCTGGAGCTTTTCAATCTGCTTATTTTCAGACAAGAATCCTTTTACACTTCCGCGCTGTAATTTGCCCAGTTTCTTTTTAGACCAGTACACTACAAATTCCTGCATGTCAGCACAATCTAATACTTCTTTAATCGTAACCTCTTGATTCGATTTCAACGATTCCGGCTTTGCAAGATAGATTTCGTATAGCAAATCGGATAAATAGGTCTCAAAATTATCGGCACAAGATGAGTATAATATTCTTGTTAAAATTTTTCCTTCCTGGATTGGAGTTGGAGTTTGGGCTGATGTCGGGTAAAGAATATTGGCAAGACTGGCCGCAATATTTACAATGCTTTGATAATGGCTAATGAAATTAGCCTTAGCTGCTGTCCCATTGTTTAAATTTAATTCCAGTTTCTTTTCTAATTCTGACAATTCCGCAAGTTTGCCTGAGCTTGCGTTTGTCAGAACAGGATTCGTCAAATGGGATAAGGATCCTTTCCTTATGTAAATTTTCCCTTCTACAGAAATGGGGACTGGGGATTTATCAACTTTAATCACATAGAGCCTCCGCCCGTCATAAATAACATTCTCGTATCTGACAATCGGTTTAGGCGAAAGCAAATCGATTGCTTTATGGGTGACACTAGTTGCATGAAAATCTTCACTAAGTCCATTAATTATAACTCCTGAAGAAGATTCCTTTACTCCAAGAATAATATATCCGCCATTCGTATTGGCAAATGCCGACATAACCTGTGCAATATTTCTTGCAGGCGGCAATACTGGTTTATATTCCAGATTTTCATTTTCGGGTTGCCCTATTAAGTCTTGTATTTCTGAACTGATGCTCATATTCAAACTGGAAATTTTACAATGTTTGCGCTTCTTAAAATATGTCCTAAAGAAATCATCCTGGGCTCAATACCATCATCTATCCATAATTCTGATGGTTCATAGTCCAGAATATCTAACTCCGACCCATAATATATAATGACCTCACTGTTGTATGCTGGTCTGGCAACAATAGATATCTCTCTCCCTTCTTTAAGGACTCCGGCTAATATGGTGGGTGCAGTTGTCGTATCTAAATTTGTCAAATCGTATTCCTTTGGTCTTGCGGTTAAAGCACTGATAATGTTTTTCTTTGCCTTGTCGATCAGGCCTTGTACATAAACAAACATATCAGTAGAGGGTGTTGATTCATGAGAAAAGAGAACAGCCAGATTCTTATCTTTTATTGCTTCTTTCCATTTCTCAATCGAAGTGATACCCATACTTTGGAGAATGCCTTCTGTTACAGGAAGAAGACTGTTACTATTTCGTTGCCCTTTATTGAGTAATTCTTTAATTTGACTTAGGTCTTTTACATCATATTCTTTCAGTAAATCATCGAATTGCTCCGCTTTCTGAATATTTCCAAGAATCTCATCATCATCATATAGTAGATGTTTCTGACGAAATAGCGAAGGGAACAGCGTTTTAGATTTTTCCGGATACTCTTTAAAATAAATCAATAATTTTTTAAACGGACTTCTATATTCTTTTGCCACCTCTCGATCGTTTACTTTTGCTGAAACTTCTGTACTGATCTCTTTTGCTATATATTTAATGTCCAGTACTCTTTCTTCCCCCAGATCAAAATCGTTCTCTTCATCTAACAACCGAGATTTAATATCTTGGCCTAATTCAGTAAGGATCACTTTAAGGGCATCGTCAATATCTCCTTTGTCTTTCCAAAGACTGTTCTTTTTTACCAGGTCTCCATGTTGATTTGGGAAAATAGCCTTGTTATTAATAATAAGATCATACTCTTTATCCTCGCTTTCTATAAATTGATAATATTTTCCCAGCCATTCATTCGGTGGACTACCTTTTAAAGCCTCTGATAAATTGCTCATTGTTCCTCTATTTTCGATAAAAGAAGCCAATTGATTGGAAGTCAGTTCGCCACACTCGCTCCATGTTAGCTTATTCCATAATTCGACGTCCGATTCTTTGGGTAAGCAATGTGGAAACCATTGACTACATAACTCCCACAACTTGCTTCTATTTTTAGGATTTGTCGAACTGGGAAACCAAATATATTTTTTCCCCTCCTTGTTGAGAATAGGTCTCAATTCATCATCCGCTGTTCTTACGATGTCAACCTGAAGTAATCTTGTTCGAATTGGAACTAGAACATTCTTCTTATACCAACTTTCATCAATCCAGTCAGGACAATTATTAAAGGGTCTTATTTGAGCCAATAGATGCAAATTTCCCCAGTTATTGCCGGATGCATATTCCAATAATTCGTAATAGAGCTCAACCGCCTCCTTAATAAATTCTTTATTGCTGTCAGATAATGGATTTGGCCTTTGAGATGTTGTCAAAAAAATTCCATCCCTTGGATCAGTCGGATTAAAATTTGGATTATTTATGATTGCAGGGAAGTTAAATATTTCTGTTCCTATTAAAGGGAAATCGCAAAATAATTTGGGTACGTGCTGGTCTATTGGAAGAATTGTCACTTTGCTATTTTCGATTTCTATAGGAACTGAAATGCTGGTCAGGTTCTTTGACATAAGCGCAAAAGACAATGACTTTAACGTACCACTTTCTTTTACTTTTATATCAATGGTTCTAACACCTTTATCCGGAGAAAGCTCGTTATATTCTTCCGCGTTTCGAAAAATCGTATCAATGTGCTTCAGTCTTACATTATTTAACTCCTCAACAAAAACAAAGGTATAGGGAAGACATCTGATTAAGTCTTCAATTCCTCGTTCTGCTACAGCAAGACCTACTTCATCTGTCAACAAATAATTGAATGTCGTATTAAATTCTCCTTCAACATAGCCTCTATAAACAGGCCGATCATCAAGATTTTGAACTGATTCCTTGGATTTTTGAACTGAATCCGTAATCTCATGTAATTCAAATCCACTTCGGTCAAGTTCCATCTCAAATTGTCTGTAATCCAGTTCCGGTTCCTTGGCGACACCTCTAACCAGCACTTTTTCAGAAAGTAGGTGTGTGGTAAGAAAACCTGTGCCAAATTTCCCGGTATTTTTCGGTTTGCCATTTTCGTTTTTTTCTCTGTCTTTTGAAGAAATCTGCTCTATCAAAAAACGAATATTGTCAGCAGTAAAAGGTTTCCCAGAATGTTGAAATGACAAATACGAATTATCGTCATTTCGATGATAGTCAAGAACTATTCTAATTCCATCATTTTGATGTACGTCTTTTGCATTTTGAATTAACTCCCACACCCATCTTCTGGGGGCAATGGATGAGTTTTCAACTAAAGATCGCAAATTGGTCATCTCCCGGAGAATCTTCGTGGCAATGTTTTGATAATGAGCCCTATTCTCAGAAGCTTCAAATTTTTCTTTATAGGTCGTTGGCATTCTCTTTTGTCTTATAGAATTCTAAATCAACACAAGGTATTAGATATTCAGTCTAATTAACCCAAATAATAGAAAAATATATTATAAAATAAGTTTTTACAAGAATCCGTATGTTCAGGCTTATTATAAATACCACTCCAAAGGACAAACCCTACCACATCCCGGACAAGTACAGCAGCCATTAAATGACCAATATGTCAATGCCTTAACTTCGATCCATATCAATTTCAAATGAATAAATTATGGACAAAAATTTAGCTTCCGAGACCTTACTGGTTGTCGACGAAAAAGAAAAAGGCAAACCGACGGTAAAAGTAGCTACCGGTGGTTTAGACAACAACGGAAATCCCCAAACGGTCCCCCCGTGGGAGAAGAATAACCCGGATTTCTTGCAAATCAATAAACATGAAAATGCGCTGGAAAACTTCTTTTCCAATTTCATGCGCCAGTGCAAAAACCCGACGCAATTCACCTTCTTCAAACTACCGACCGATGGTGTTGAGCAAATGGCAACCGTAATTGGTGACATCATCAAAAACGGTTACGAATCGGGCCGTGACTTACTGGACGCTTACCGGGTAAAACCCGAAGATTATCAGAATAAACAGGATCGTCAACAAAAACAAAACGAAGAAAAAGCTATGAAAACACCAAACGACACCAAGGAAAAACAAACTGCCATTTCAGAACATGAAGTGGACTGGAGCAACCTGGGCAAGTTAGGTATCAGTAAAGAAATGCTGAAGGAAAAGAATTGCCTGGAAATCCTGCTGAATTACGGAAAATCACCATTACTCCCCGTAAAAATGGAGCTGGATGGCGTAAGCATAGATACACAGGCGCGGCTGGCATTCCGCAAAGGGGACGATGACAAGCTGACCGTTTCTGTGCACGGGGTAAGGGCGCAGCCCGAACTTGACAAACCGTTTTATGGACACAAATTTACGGATGACGAAAAGAAAACGCTCTGGGAAACCGGCAACCTGGGAAAGGTGCTCGACCTGCAAAAAAACGATGGCACCACTCTTCCGGTATATGTCAGTATTGATAAGCTAACCAACGAAGTAATTGCCTTGCGTGCCGATAAGGTAAAAATACCCGGCGAAATTAAGGGTGTAACCCTGGATGAACGGCAAAAGCAGGATTTGCAGGAAGGGAAAGCCGTTTGGGTGGAAAACATGACCAACCGGAATGGCAAGTCTTTTTCGGCACATTTGCAGGTTAATGCCGACAAAAAAGGACTGGAATTCATATTCAGCGACCAGGCTCAAAACCAGCAAAACAGTATACAAATTCCATCAAAATTGGGTGGCGTAAACCTTTCGGAGCAGCAGCAGGCCGAACTGAAAGCAGAAAAGACCATTTACGTGGAAGGGCTGACCGATACTAAAGAAGAAAAGTACAATGCCTACATCAAGGTAAACCCGGAAAAGGGCAAGCTGGACTTTTTTAAGTGGAATCCGGACAAGGCACAGGAGAAAACACCCGACAACACTCATCAAACGCAGCAGGCGGTCAACTCGCAGGGGAAGACCAACGAAGCCACTAAAAACGTTAATGAACCATTGAAACCGGGGCAAACACAACCTGACGAGAAACAAAGCGAAGTGGCAGACTCACAACAGAAATCTAAAGGGTTGAAAGTTTAAAAAAACAGAAAATCCTGAGTAGGAAGAAGTGAAATAACAAAAAGAGTCTGAATATGAAAGCAATAATAGCAGAAAAACCCAGCGTAGCCCGTGAAATAGCCCGGATTGTCGGAGCAGACCAAGCCCACCCCGGCTATCTGGAAGGAAACGGTTACCTGGTGACCTGGGCCTTGGGACATTTAATTGGTTTGGCCATGCCGGAAGAATATGGTTACGGAAGTTTTCAGAAAGAAAACCTGCCGATACTTCCCGAGGAATTTATATTAACCCCCCGGCAGCTTAAAACCGGAAAATCGTACGAATTTGACAAAGGGGCAATAAAACAGCTTAATGTCATCGAATCGGTCTTTAATCGGTGCAACCACATTATTGTGGCTACCGATGCCGGACGTGAAGGAGAACTGATTTTCCGGTACATATATAATTACCTGGGGTGCAAAAAGCAGTTCTCCCGCTTATGGATCAGCAGCCTGACCGATACAGCCATCAAAGAAGGACTAATCTCCCTGAAAGAGGGACGCCATTACGACAAGCTTTACCAGGCCGCCAAAGCCCGAAGTGAATCAGACTGGTTGGTTGGGATCAATGCCACCCAGGGAGTCACGGTAAACGCCGGGCGTGGTTTATATTCGCTCGGACGGGTACAAACCCCCACGCTGGCAATGGTATGCAAACGCTACCTGGAGAACAAAAACTTCGTTTCAACACCCTATTGGACAGTAGAAGCGGAACTTGAGAAAGATGGTCTAAAAGTGAAAGTACCGGTCTTCGGGCAATTTGAAGATGAAGCAAATGCAAAACGAGTTTTTCAGCAAATTAAAGATTCCGGGAAGCTATGTGTTACCGGTGTTGAAATAAAGCAAAGGGAGGAAAAGCCTCCGTTGCTTTTCGATTTGACCACCCTGCAAAGGGAAGCCAACAGCAAATGGGGTCTTTCTGCTGCCAAAACCCTCGACATTGCCCAAAAGCTTTATGAAAGCAAACTGGTAACTTATCCCCGCACGGGAAGCCGGTATATTCCGGAAGATATCTGGAATGAAATTCCGGGACTTATTAAATCTTTACATGCTCACACCTCACTTGGTGCTTATGCACAAAAGCCTAACACATTCAACAGGCACTGCGTCAACAATCTGAAAATTACCGACCACCATGCACTGCTCATCACCGGAAATGCAGCCAAAGGGCTGGAAAAAGAAGAACAGCTTATTTACGATGCGATTGCCGGGCGAATGCTGGAAGCGTTCTCTCCGAACTGCCAGAAGGAAGTAAGTCAGGTTATTTTCAATTGTAAAGAGATAGAATTAAAAGCCAGTGGAACAGTTATTTTAGTCAAAGGCTGGAGAGCTGTGTTGAATACCATTGAAAAAGATGAATCTCCATTACCCGGATTTTTAGAAGGGGAAATTGTACCGACAAACGGGGTCGAAATTGTAAAAAAGCAAACAAAACCCAAAGCGCTGCTTACCGAAGCAAGCTTGTTGTCGGCCATGGAAAATGCAGGGAAAGAACTGGAAAACGAGGAGTACCGCAAAAGTTTAAGCGAAGTGGGCATTGGAACCCCGACTACCCGCGCGTCCATTATCGAAACCCTGTTTGACCGGGAATACCTGGTACGACAGGATAAATCACTTATCCCGACCGAAAAAGGGCTGGCTGTTTATAATCTTGTCAAAGACATGAAAATTGCCGATGTGGAAATGACCGGGATATGGGAGCATGACCTGGCCCGTATTGAACAGGGAGCTATCGACTCCGGGACATTTCTAAGGGGAATACGGCAATACACCACACAGATCACGGAAGAATTGCTCCGGTGCAAAATCGGGACCGAGATAAACGACACTCCATGCGTTGCTTGCCCCAAATGCAAGAAGGGAAAGGTATTTTTCCACTCTTTCGGTGCAAAATGCGACAAGCCGGACTGTGGTCTTACCATTTCCCGTAACGTGTGTGGCAAAACACTGAACGATGGGCAAATCAAACAATTGCTGACCGATGGAAGAACCTCAGAGATAAAAGGGTTCAGAGCCAAAAAGGGAAATACGTTTAATGCATGTATGGTGCTAAACAGTGATTTTGAAACCGGCTTTGACTTTGTTCAGAAAAAGTCCTTTAATACCCGGGGTCATTCCCCTAAATGATGCTTTGCGGGGTACTTTGGCTATTGCTCATTCAAAACTGCTGCGATCCCCCGTTTCTGCGGGGACGCTGCAGCTTTCTTTCATTTCACAACCGCCAAAGAACCCCGCATCTCCCGGGCAGGAAGGCAAAAGGATGCTTTGCAGCCAAAGCCGGCCGCATCCTTCTGCACCCTGCTTTTCCGGGATCAATTTTCTCCAAAGATGAAACCCGACTAATTGAATGATTATGGAATTCTCCTATTTCAAATTGCGTCTTATGGTCTTTCTCAAAGAAAGTCACCCCGACAAAGTCAACGACCGGCAGTTTATCCGCCAGCGCAGTGACCTGGCATCCCAGGCCTATGGCAACGCCATTCAAAGCGGGCAAAATCATCTTGAAGCGGAACAGACAGCCAGTGCCGAATTGTTTCGCGGTTTGCAATTCTCGAAGTACACCATTTTATTCGAAATATTGTCCGAAGAATTTTCCAACACGGTGAGTGAAGATAAAATCTCCCAGTACGCACTAGAACTTATGCCCCTGTGCAAGGATATTTTTTCAAAATACAGCCTGGATGACGGTTTTGCCGATACCGCGGAATACGGAAAGCTAAACACTGAATTAACCGGAAAAATCGTTGCGTATGGCTTATAACAAACGACAACACCTGCTGGACAATACCGAAGCTATCGGCACGATGTTTCGCCTGGAAAAAGAAAACAGGCGGCCATCGGAAGAAGAACTTGATCAGCTAAGAAAGTTCTCTGGCTTCGGAGGCTTGAAGTGTGTATTAAACCCTGTTGGCAGCCTGGAAGATACCCTGCGCTGGACAAAATCCGATTTACCCTTGTTTCCGCTGGTCAGGGAACTGCATCAGGTTATCCACGAAAACAGCCGGGACAGGGATCAATACCGGCAGTACTACAACAGCCTGAAAAACTCTGTTCTGTCGGCTTTCTATACGCCACCGGAAGTTGTAAGCACGCTGGCAGAAGCATTAAGCAAGGCAGGAATCGTTCCCGGACACTTTTTAGACCCTTCTGCCGGGATGGGCGAATTCATTTCCGCCTTTAACCAACAGGGGAGAATAGATGAAACTGTTGGCTTTGAAAAGGATTTACTTACCGGCAAAATGCTGAAGTATCTTTTCCCTGGCAGTACAATTAAAACAGAAGGCTTTGAAAATATCCGGGAAAGCCGAAATGATTCTTTCGATTTGGTGGCTTCCAATATCCCTTTTGGCGATGTCGCAGTTTTTGACCCCACCTTTCATACTTCTTCCGTTATTGCTGAGAAAATGGCCGCCGGGGCCATTCACAACTACTTTTTTCTCAAAGCGGTCAAAACCCTGCGGGAAGGAGGAATACTGGCTTTTATCACCTCTCAGGGGGTTATGGATTCGCCTAAAAACCAACCGGTTCTAAACTGGTTGATGGGCGAATGCAGCCTGGTTTCTGCGGCAAGGCTTCCCAATAACCTGTTTACCGATTATGCCGGGACTGATGTAGGAAGCGACCTTGTCATCCTGCAAAAGAATGGTTACAAAGAGCGTATCTCTGACCGGGAAGAAGCTTTTATCCACAGCCGCTCCCTTTCTTCAGGCATTGCAGCAAACAGCTACTACCAGGATATGCAGCGCATCGTTCACACCCGGGGGTACAAGGATACGGACCCCTACGGAAAACCGGCATGGGTTTATGAGCACGACGGCGGCATTAATGGTATTGCAGATGATCTGCGGAAAATGCTGCAGGACGATTTGTCCAGGAACCTGAATGTCGAACTGTTTGTCAGGCACAGAAAAATAAACCACCAGCAACAGACCCATTCTCAGGGTGATCTGCCAACACGACATCAAATCACAAATTCACCACCTCGCCAGGAAATAAAAAAAGTTCCGTCGCAAACGACAAAGGCGCAACCCGCTGGTATACAACTGAGTCTGTTCGATCAGCTTATCGCGGCGCCTGTTACCAGTCAGGCTAAAGTAAAATCCGAAAATTTTGAAGCTCGCCCTTTTGAGGGGACCTTATCCCGTTTTCACGGAGACGGCAGCCTGGTTGCAATTAACGGCTCGCAGGTCGGATTTTTAAGGAACGTAAACGATCACGGAGCCGAGTTCCATCCATTGGATATACCCCAGAAGCAAAAAGAAATCATCCGTTCTTTTATCGGGATAAGGGATACTTATGAGAGCTTATACCATTTTGAAGCAACTGAAAAAACAGAAAATGCGGAGACACGAAAACTTCTGAACAGTCAATACGACAATTTTATACTGAAGCATGGTTTTTTGAACTCCCCGAAAAATCTGGCGGTTATAAAAATGGACAAAGGGGCTTTAGCTGTATTGGCTTTGGAACGTTTTATCGACGGGAAACGTGAAAAAGCAGATATTTTTCGCACCCCGGTTAGTTTTTCCATTGCAGATAATTCCTGGAATATTAACCCGGAAGAAGCGCTGGCCCTGTCGTTGAACCGGACAGGAAATGTAGATATGGATTTTATGGCCCGGCGGACGGGTATGGAACCTTCGGAACTTAAAGAACAGTTGCATGGCCGTATCTTCTTTAATCCGCTTGAAGGGAGTTATGAAACAGCCGACAAATTCCTGGCAGGGAATGTTGTGCATAAGTCAGGCTTAATAAAGAAATTTCTGGACGAAAGCAAAGACGCCCTTTCCAACGGATATGAAGCCCGGGAAGCCTACCAAGCACTGCAAAAAGTAATCCCAGAGCGGATTCCTTTTGAGCAACTGGATTTTAACCTGGGCGAGCGGTGGATTCCTTCCGGGATATACGAAAAATATGCTTCTTACTTGTTTGACACCAATGTAAGAATCGGTTACCACTCCAACATGGATGAATTTTCGGTAGAGGCAGACCGGTACACTGCCCAGATTTACGATAAGTTTTGTGTGCGCAGCGATAGCCGTTCGTACAATGGCATTGCCTTGCTGAAACACGCGTTGCTTAATACGACTCCAAATATCACCAAAACCATAACCGTAGATGACAAAGAGGTAAAAGTTCCCGACATTGAAGCGATCCAGATGGCCGGAAGCAAGATTGACGAGATGCGGGAAGGTTTTACGGAATGGCTTTACCAGCAGTCTCCCGAATTTAAGGAGCGCCTTGCCAACCTTTATAACGATAAATTTAACTGCTTTGTCCGGCCTGTATACGATGGCAGTCACCAATC
Organism: uncultured Prolixibacteraceae bacterium; assembly: GCA_937915865.1. Taxonomy (GTDB): domain Bacteria; phylum Bacteroidota; class Bacteroidia; order Bacteroidales; family Prolixibacteraceae; genus Aquipluma. The sequence goes on from CALGIG010000054.1 coordinate 59,245, forward strand.
CTTTCCCGGGCTCGACTTAAAAGGCCTGGGCATACCGGATTTATACCTCAGCCAGAAAGATGCCATCTGGATGTTAAAGCAGAACAACGGTGGAATTTGTGACCACGAAGTGGGAGCAGGGAAAACTTTGATCATGTGTTGCGCGGCCTACGAGATGAAGCGTTTGAACATTGCCGCCAAACCGATGATAATCGGGCTGAAAGCCAATGTGCACGAAATTGCGGAAACCTTCCGGACAGCTTATCCCCACGCAAAAATTCTGTACCCGGGGAAGGAAGACTTTACCCCGCAAAAACGCCTGAAGATCTTCCACGACATCAAAAACAACAACTGGGATGCCATCATCCTGACCCATGACCAGTTTCAGAAAATTCCACAGTCGGCAGAAATGCAGCAGCGAATCTTGCAGGAAGAACTGGACAGCGTGGAAGAAAACCTGGACGTGCTCAAAAGACAAGGCGTTAGTGTTTCCGGTTCCATGTTGAAAGGTTTACTAAAACGACAAGCCAACCTGGAAGTAAAACTCAAAGGCATTGCCCTCCAGATCGAACAACGGACTGATGACATTGTCGATTTCAGGCAAATGGGTATTGACCACCTGTTTGTGGATGAAAGTCATAAGTTTAAGAACCTCATGTTCAATACCCGTCATGAGCGGGTGGCAGGTCTGGGAAACTCCCAGGGAAGTTTACGGGCTTTAAACCTGTTGTTTGCCATCCGTACCATACAGGCCAACAAGGGCAAAGATTTAGGGGCTACTTTCCTGTCAGGGACCACCATCAGCAACTCGCTGACCGAATTGTACCTGTTGTTCAAATACCTGCGTCCTGAGGCCCTGGCCCGACAGGATATTCATTGCTTTGATGCCTGGGCGGCTATCTACACGAAAAAGACTTCTGATTTTGAATTTTCTGTTACCAACCAGATTACCCAAAAAGAACGCTTCCGGTATTTTATAAAAGTGCCGGAACTGGCGACTTTTTATTCTGAGATAACGGATTACCGCACGGCCAGAGATGTGGGCATTGACCGTCCGGAAATGAACGAAAAGCTTTATCATATTCCGCCAACTCCCGACCAGCAAGTCTTTATTCAGAAACTGATGGCCTTTGCCCAAAACGGCGATGCTACGCTTTTGGGACGCCCCGAATTGTCGGAGCAGGAACAGAGGGCCAAAATGCTTATTGCTACCGATTATGCCCGGAAAATGAGTTTGGATATGCGGATGATAAGCCCACATTACGAGGACCACATCGACAATAAGGCATCGCATTGCGCTGCAAATATAGCCCGCTATTATCGCCAATACCGGGACCAAAAAGGGACACAGTTTGTATTTTCCGATCTGGGGACGTATAAGCCCGGCGAATGGAGTGTTTACAGCGAGGTCAGGCGTAAACTGCATGAAGATCATGGCATTCCCGCTCACGAAATCCGGTTTATCCAGGAAGCCAAAACCGACAAGGCACGCAAGGAACTTATTAGCGGCATGAATAATGGACAAGTCCGGGTTTTGTTTGGTTCTACCGATATGCTGGGGACGGGTGTCAACGCACAAAAAAAGGCCGTGGCCATTCACCACCTGGATATTCCCTGGCGCCCTTCCGATTTGGAACAACGTAACGGGAGGGCCGTTCGCAAAGGCAATGAAGTCGCCAAAGCATTTGCCGGCAATCAGGTGGACACGTTCATTTATGCCGTTGAAAAGTCGCTGGATTCGTATAAGTTCAACCTGCTGGCCAACAAACAGATGTTTATCCGGCAGCTAAAATCCAACAACATGGCTACCCGGACTATTGACGAAGGGGCGATGGATGAGAATTCAGGCATGAACTTTTCAGAATATGTGGCTATTTTATCAGGTAATACCGAGTTGCTGGAGAAGGCAAAATTAGAGAAAAAGGTTACGGCCATGGAGAGCGAACGAAAAGCATTTTATCGTTCTCAAAGTTCTTCCGGGTTTAAGTTGAATGAGATGCAGCATTCGATCAGCCACAACAACGCAGTAATTAAAGAACTGACTGCCGATTGGAATTTCTTCAATGAACGTATGCCAAAAGACAAAGATGGAAACATATTAAACCCTGTGCGCCTGAACGGGCTTAATTCAACAGAATCAGAAGTAGTTGGGGTAAAACTTAATGAGCTAAATAAGAACATCAACACCCGGGGTGATTACCGGGAAATCGGTGAATTGTACGGGTTCCGGCTGCTGGTCAAATCGGAGTTTTCGGCCAAAGATGATACGATCTTCAGCGATGAGAATTTTGTTGACAACCGTTTTTTTGTTCAGGGACAAAGTGGCATAAAATACACATACAACAATGGACGGATCGCAAACTCGCCCAAGCTGGCTTCACTGAATTTCCTGAATGCCCTGCTGAAAATACCGGAGCTGATCGATGGCCAACAGGTGCAAATTGAAAGGCTAAAAAAAGACATTCCGGTTTTGCAGGAAATCGTAAACGGCAAATGGAGAAAAGAAGATGAACTGAAAAAATTAAAAACGGAACTGTCAACCCTTGAGCGAAAAATTAAGGTTTCGCTTGAAAAGCAGAGTCAACCACAAGCAAGTAATGCAGATGAAAATGATAAAAAGCACAAAGTAGCTATTGCAGTTTAAAAGATATGTTTAAAGTGAAGGAACTTTATTGCTTAAGTTCCCTCACTTTAGTTAATGTCAGCCCGGTAATTCTGGATATGGTTTCCGGATCAATACCTTCGTTTATCGCGTTCAGGGCAATGCGTTCAGCCTCACTTTTTCTTTCAATTTTATCAAAAACCAGGTCTGTCAACCATTCAATGACCTCGATAAATTCTTCACGCTCATTTTTCCGCGTCAGGTCGGTTTCACAAAAGGTAGATTTTTCCCGGTGTAAAATCAGATAATAAATTGACGAGATCAGTATCGCGATAATAAAGTTAAACTTTACCCCGTAATCATCCAGTAACGAACGGTATTGATCAAAAATTCCCTTGGCAAGAATCTCTCTTTTTATGGCCACATTGGTTGTAAAATCATCCTGGTCGCCTAGCTCCCAAAGTAAAAGCTGCTGGAGTTCTTTATTTGAATATATGACCTTAACCTGATCGGCCAGCATGTACTTCATAAAAGCCCGTTTGTCTTTTATTGCTTCACTGCCGTGTTCTTTCAGTGCCATGAACCAGAAGTCCTGCTTTTCAACGTATGCCTCCAGAAGCTTGTTGAAATCTTCGAAATTTCTGTAAATAACATTTTTGTCCACCTTGGCTTCTTCGGCTACCAGGTTGATCCCCAACTTCGCAAACCCATGCTTCTTCAGCACTGAACCCACGGCATCAATCAGTTCCATTTTTACAGCAATCGTATTTCTCCGTCGCCTTTTTTCAACGTTCATAAAATTATTAGTCAGGTATGTTTTAGTTAATCGATAAAATTAAGCGTTTTATTGATGATCGACAATGTTTCACAGAATTTATCCAGGTCGTCTTTTGTATGCTGGGCTGTAATGTTCAATCTTAACCTTGAATCTTTAAGTTTGACCGCAGGGTAGGTGGCAGGAATAATATAAATCCCTCTTTCCAATAACTGCCGGGCCACAACCTTTGTTTTCTCATCATCCCTGACCATAACGGGTATAATGGGAGACTCCGACCGGCCAATGTCAAATCCCCGCTCAATAAGTTGTTTCTTGATATACCTGGTATTGTCCCATAGCTTTTGGATTATCTGGGGTTCTTCTGTGAATAAATCGATAGCTTTGGATGCTGCTGCAACAATGGGGGGAGCGACAGATGCTGAAAACGTGTTCGACCGGGAAAAGTGTTTCATGTATTTAATAAGTTGCCTGTTCCCGACGGCATATCCCCCGCCTGTTCCCATCGATTTACTGAGGGTGCCCGTTATTAAGTCCACTTTATCCTCAACCCCAAAATGATTTACTGTCCCTTTCCCATTTTTACCAAACACTCCGGCGCCATGTGCATCGTCAACAAACATGTAGGCCCCATACTTTTTTGCCATCTCGGATATTTCTGCCAAACGGGGTAAATCCCCATCCTGCGAATAAACACCGTCAACTATAACTGCAATATTCCGGTAGTTGCCTTTTGAACGCTGCAATACGGATTCAAGATATTCCACATCATTGTGCCTGAATATCTTCACATTGGTCTTGATTAAGCCGTCATAAATGCTGGCATGCACAAACATATCGACAACGGCAATGTCCATTTTTCCCAAAAGAAGCTGAAAGACTCCGATATTGGCAGAATACCCCGAAGAGTACAAAATGGCTGCTTCCTTACCGTGAAGACGGGCAAGTTTTTGTTCTAAATCCAAATGGATATCAGTGGCGCCACCGATGACAGGAGAAGCACAGGTTCCAATCCCGTATTTCCCGATTGCGTTCTGAGCTGCTTCAATAACTTTGGGATGACGGTTCATTCCCAGATAATTATTTGAAACAAAACTTATTGTTTTGCGGGTTTCTCCCGTGTACCGGTCAATGACGTCCATTTTTGAGCCGATAGCTGTCTTACAGGTAATGTCAAAGGCATTGGATTTGTACCGGTCCATTTGATCAATAAACAATTGAAAATGATCGGCAGTTGAATAGATGTCCTTATCAGGAATGTCTATGAAATCTCTCGGGGTATATACTTTGTCTTGCATGGCGAAAATGATTAATTTGGTTCTTTAAACACTTTTAAGTTTCGAATATAATTGAATAATGTCTTTTTTTAATGATTCTATATTAAATATTTAAAAAATCTAAATGTCACTATTTCTGATAAATTCATTGATGTGATCGGTTGTGTAAAATGTCTTGCCGCCAACTCTTAAATACTTTAAAGTTCCTTTTGATCGATACCTTTGTAATGTTCTCTTGTTAATATTCAACAATTGGCAAAGGTCCTGGTTATCCAGCAACTTTAGGGTTTTCCCGGGTTGGTCGGGTAATAGCTGATCTGCCTTCTTATGGAGCAGTTCAATTTGTTCCAATATCCGCTCCATGTAATTTTCAAATTCTTCCCTTTCAATGTTCATAGTTCGTGGGTTTTAATTTATACCCACAAATTTGACCCAAGTGGAAAAGTCAGACAGGATACTTACTGGTAAGTACCCTGCTAATTTTCATCCAGGCGCTCTAATTTATTATTGAATTCTGTCATCATTTCGTTAAGGAAAAAGGACCGGGATTCCATATTAATTTTCTCTGGTGACCGGGCTGTCATCTTTTTGATTGATGAATGATAACCCGGAAGTGAGATATTGAATGCCTGGCTAAAAAAGCCTATCAATTCTTTTAGCGAAATTTTGCCGTGATTGATACTCATGGTGAGGTACAACGCATAAATCAGTTCAAGCAGTGCGTATTTACTTGCCGTCCAGGAAAGGGGTGTCCCTTTATAAATATTTAGGTTCAGATTGTTTGTACCAGTCGTCTCGTTCCCCCTTAATTTGGTACATTCAATTTCGACATCCACATAATGGATAAGGTGGTCCAGAAATGAAAGCAAATCAGGAGCGGGCTTTTTTTTTCAACGATCAAGGTTTTGCTTATCCACTCAACAGATAATTTAAGATGATACCATTCTCTATATTCCTCGGCTTGGCTCTGCCCTCGCAGTCGATAACTCACTATTAACGTCCTCCATCTTTCAATTAACTTTCCCATTTCCTGGGAACGGACTTCTACCTTCTGATCAAATAACCCTGTAACTTCATTTAAAAATATTTTTAGAGATTTATTTTTCATGACGTTGGCATTTTATAATTTTTCATTTTAATCATGTGAACTTACGTCATTGCAATAGTTCAAATTTGACATTTAAGAAAATCACCAGTTAACTTGTTTAAAAACGAGCCAGTTGATGCATATCTAAACTAATTCCGATTTATATTATTTTAAAAGATAAAATATTGAAGTATCGTAACTTCCGTAGTTGTTGGAACGGTGCGAATAGAAGCGTTTTATTGTTTATTATATCATTATATCTGAACATAAACTGATTGCATAGTTGATGGAAAAGAGTTTCGATTCGTTTCTTACCTTCGTAAAGACGTATGCGAAAGGTCCTTGTGGTTACTTCTTTGGGATGTTTCCAACCGAATATTGAATGAGGAAAATAATTAAAGTTGATTTTTTTTAACATTTAGCCCTTACATGGAGCCCCGGCGTAAATTCGCTTCGCTTAGCCGGTATCGGCAATTAGCAGAACCCGCATGTACTTACCATAGAACCTGGTTCACTACCAATCACCGCTTTGTTGGGCTCCATCTGGCGGGCCAGACTTTAGTGGCATCCGTAGTTCCAGCTATGCAATCGTAAAAGTCGAAATGACGACCAATGGCGCTGTTCAGATTGTTGCAGGCCATAGTCACAGGGTGTGTCAGGTCATATTTGCATACATAATTAATCATGGCTTGTAAACGATGAAATCCGTTATTGTTGTTGTATTGCACATCGACCATTTCGTTGCCAACACTCCAGATTAAGAATGTCGGCCTTTCTATCGTATTTATCGAAAGCCTCATCGAAAACCAACATCCCCATCCTGTCGCAGAGCTCGCAAAGCTAGAGTGCAGCCAAGCTGTGACTGGTACGGATAGCATTGCAACCCATCGATTTCATAATTTTGATCTGGCGCTCCATTGCGCGCGAATAGAAAGCGGCGCCCACCGGCCCCTGTTCTGATGGAGGTTGACGCCTTTCAGTTGTACCCGCTGATCATTCAGGTACAAACCGTTCTCGCGCGTGTCGGCATGAATGGCGAGGATATTTTTGCCTTTAAAATTCACAAGTTGGGTTACATCGAGGTAAAACGAATTCTAACCATAGTCCCATTTGCCGGCGAGTTGTCCATTTAGAAATATCTCTGGTCGTGAAAGGATTCCATCGAAAATCAGGATGATGTTTTTCCCAGACCAGGCAACGGGAATGTTCAGCGTCTTACGGTACCAGCCTTCGCCTTTCCAAGGAAGTTTGCCGGTATCACCATTGCCGTCGATAACAGTTGGTTCGCCAATAGCCCAATCGTGGGGAACAGTTATATCCTGCCACTTAGAATCGTCGAATTTGATTTGAGCGGCTTTTTCATTGCTGCCTTTGGCGAATTTCCATCCGCTTTGCAAGGTGATCATTTCGCGGGGTTGCCCGAGAGTCGACAGGCATCCGAATAGGAGAAACGCTGTAGCAATTTGAGTTAAATAGTTTCCTAATTTCATAGTATTTCAGATTTAGTGTTTAATTCAAGGTTCATCAACAAATTGTCGGATTTCATCAGCCCAAATCTGGTAGCCTTTTTCTGTAGGATGGCAAAAGTCGTTCTCGATTTCTTTTGGCAAAGTGCCATCCGGAGCGAGCATTTTAGGCCCAATATCCAGCAGATCGATATTATTCTCGCGGGCAAAAATCTCCAGTTGTTTATTAATCTCGTTAATCAACTGGCGGCGCGGATGATCTGGGTTCTCTTCGCGGGGGAAAACTTTCATCAGTACGAGGTGTGCTCCCGGCACTTTCGAGCGAAGACGCATACAAACGGCACGAATTCCCTCTACAATTTCAGCGGCCGAGTTCATGCGGGCATTAGCTGTTTCGCTGGTATTGTTGGTGCCCAGATGCATGATGATGGTTCGCGGATGAAGCCCGTCGATTTCGCCATGATCGAGCCGCCACAGCACATTTTGAGTGCGATCCCAACCAAAGCCCAGGTTCAGTACCCGGTGATTGCCAAATACCGACGCCCATGCATTCGGGCCATTGGGTTTGCGCGATTTTCCATCGGCATATTTCAGTTTGGGTTCGCCTCCCCAAAAATGGGTGATCGAATTGCCAATCAGCACAATTTCTGGATTGATCGAATCTTTCAGGCGCAATACTTCAGAGTGGCGGTTCCACCAGTTGTAACTGTCGTTTTCGAGCTTCGATACCGGAACCATGGCCGAATTTACAGGGATGTCGGTATCACGGGACTGATCGCCCATCAACTGCGCAAGCAGCGGCTCCATGGCCTGCGCCCAGGCTTTTGCTCCGGCCGGACTCGGATGCAGCCAATCGGGCATTTGGTCGAGATTGATCGAGCCATCCAGATTCAGGAAAACATGATTGACGTCGCAGTAAAAGATGTTTTTGTTGTCGGCCAGCTTGGAAACGATGTCTGAAGCCCGTTCCAAAATTGCCCGGTGCGAGGTTGGATTTGGGCCTCCATAGCAACCCGGAAAGCAGCGCATGACAATGATTTTGGTCTGAGGAAGTTTCTCGCGCAACAGTTTCACAATGGTTTCAATGCCACCGGCTAACTGACCTACGGTGTGGCGTGTTGGATAATTCTTTTCATCTATGTTGTTGGTACCAATTTCAACAATAGCAACTTTCGGTGACTGGCTTTCCAATGGTAAGTTCTGAATTTCCCACACGAGGTTTTCTGTGCGATAAGCGCTTGTTCCCAGATTCAGGGCATTTCGTGGTGCAAAAAACTGGTTCCAAACCGGTTGATACTCGGGCTTTTCGAAGTTGTGAGTAATCGAATTTCCGAACATCAGCAAATCGTACTTATTGGTTTTCAAAAGCTCCACCTTTTCAGCATGGCGCTTTTTGGCGTATCCTTCCACCGGAACGGTTGCCGGATTTGGCGTTTGAACCACTTGTTCCGGATTCGATTTCAGGAAAGTTTTAATCAGTTCTGGTAAATTCGATTTTTCTTCGAGCGGATTGGCATCGCTGTTTGAAGTAAACTGGCTTTCAGCAATTAAACTGAAAGTAGCCTGTCCGTCGTAGCCTTTCCATGTTTTGGCAAATTCCTGTCCGCAGCGAACCAGATCCTTGTTTTCATCTGCCGCAAACGAAACAAAAAGCTGTGCTTTGGGATGAACCGGAGGCATCACAGCCGGATAAACGGTGCCCTTCAAGGTTTCATTTAGGTATTCCGGAGAAATCAGGATCAGCTTATTAGGTTGCTCATTTTCGGATAGGCGCTGAACAGCGCGTGCCGCCAAATGCCCACCAGAACCAATTCCGCATAAAACCAGTTGCTTATTATTCAGACCAAAAGATTTTATATCAGTTTTCAGTTTTCGAATAGTTTGCAGTGCATCGGCCAACGCCAGATTTCGAGAATCGACTGATCCGATGCGGTATTCGAGCAGAGCCACGTCAAATCCTTCTGCATTCATGAATTGAGCGACTTTCTCTCCCTGGTTTTTGATATTCAATGCTTTGTATTCGCCGCCCGGGAAAAGTAAAACGGTTCCTTTGGGTAAATTCAATTTAGCAGGTGTTATTCGTAAAACCTGCTGACCGGGTTTGTTCTTCTCTTTCAGTACCTGCCCATCAACAGTTAAATAGTATGGACCTTTTGATGCTGTTGTATTTCTAGAGAAGGAATCCAAAGAGGCTACAACAAACAACGCAATGAAAAAATGAGTAAGGTATTTCATGAAAAAATTCGTCCGGTTAAAATTATTGTTGAGTATTTATTTTTTTTGGCTTGATAAGTTCACCGTCAATAAAAATCTTTCCAACATACCAATTGTTTTCCTTGTATTTATTCGGATTTTGAGCAAAATCTTCTTTGTTTGTCAGGATAGATTTTTTATCGAACGGATCGGATAAAATGCGGAATAATACCTTATGATTTTTATTTTCCAGCTTATCAATCAAAAAATAGTTCATCCGCCACGAATTACAGTATTTATCAAACCTTGAAATAGTATCTTTTACTGCGTCATCAATTTCAACTATTACTTTACCAACATCAGGCCCTAAAATATCATAAACTCCGATTGCTTGCCCTCTAAATTGGACTTCAAGAAATTCACCGGTATGGTTTGTTTTTATAATTTGATCTAAGTATTTGGCAAATCCCGAAAACATGGGATTATCCTTAACTTGAACGATTTCCCAATTTTTGCTCAATGTAACTTGGTCAAGTTCAATCATCCGGGCGTTCGTGTAGTAATCTGGAGTAAGCGGTTTGCCCGGAACATGTTTTATTAACTTTCCATTTTTTTGAGGTATCATGGTTTCAAATGAACGTCTAAGCACTTCCTGATAGATTAAATGACCAGTTTCAATGTAAGGATGTACCCCATCAGGGCTGAAAACTTTTGTTCCGTTCAATATTTTGAATTCATTTTTGAAAATTAACTGTTCGTTTGATATTTGCGAAGCTACTTCAAAACCAAAGTTGATAGTTGGGATTTTATAATTCTCAGCTACTTTTTCCATAGTTGAAGCCGAATTCGGTAATTTGAAGCTTTGCCCATCATCTAGAAATTTATTTATAATTGTATATACAAAACAAATATCAGTAGTTGGATTTTGCTCCCATATTTGTCGGACTATTCCTTCCATCGATCGGATAATTTTTTCAGATGGAGTATTGCCATCATTTGCAGCAAATTCAACAAAAACCAAATCAGGCTTATATTGAAGAACATGCTCTTTTATCCTAAATACACCAAAATCGGAGCCAGTACCGCCGATAGCAGCATTAATTTCTTTAAAACCGGCTTTAGGGAAACGCTGCTTAAACCATTCGAGTGAATACACACGCCAGCCTTTTTGCGCGGTTATACTACCACCGAGATAAGCTACTTTAATAGAATCTCCCTTTAGGGCTTTAGCAAAGAAGTTCGGTAAACCACCTCGTCTATTTAATTCATGTAATTTGCCCATACCTTTATTGGGTGAGGCAACTGCAACAATTGAAAGAATACTAAACAATACGCAACAGGTAATTATTACTTTTTTCATATTATTCTCTATTTTGTTTACAATAATTTCACTTTATCAGCTCAAATGAAGATTTGAACCTGATGTCTTCGGAACTGCTGCCGATAAAAACTTCAAAGGTTCCGGGTTCGACCACCCAGTGCATGTCCTTATCAAGTAATTCTAAATCGTCAGGGTTAAGCCTGAATTCCACAGTTCTCGTTTCTCCTGGTTTTAAAGAAATACGTTCGAATCCACGAAGCTGCAATTCATAGGTAATAACACTGCTTACTTTATCTTTTACATACATTTGTACTATTTCATCACCTTTTATTTTCCCTGTATTGGTCACATCAACCGAAACATGTATTTCACCCTGGGTATGTTGTTGCTTCGGATTAATCTTCAAATTTCTATACTCAAAAGATGTATAACTCAACCCGTATCCGAAAGGGTAAAGAGATCCCACAATAGCTGTATTTCCATAGCCATTTGGCCCATCGCCCGGTTGCCCAGCATGAGAACCGGGTTTAAAGGGAAAATTCAGTTCTATTTGCCCCACTGTTTTGGGAAAGGTAACTGATAATTTACCCCCTGGGTTGTATTCGCCAAACAGAGCTTCAGCAATGGCCTTTCCCCCTTCCACATTAGGAAACCATGCTTCGAGAATAGCTGGAATGAATCGATTCTCCCAATTGACAGTCAGTGGCCGGCCATTTATCAACACCAAAACGATGGGCTTGCCAGTTTCTTTTAAAGCTTGAAGTAACTGTAACTGCCGTCCGGGTAATCCCAGTCCGGTGCGAGACTTGCTCTCTCCGCAACGTTTTTCATCTTCTCCTAAAACAGCTATAACAATATCCGATTGTTTGGCTTTTTCTACTGCTTCTGAAATTGATTCCTGCTCAACCAAAGTTAGTGGAGTAGGAATAATCTCGCTTTCGGGCCAGGTTGCATCTACCACGTCACAACCCTTCGCAAATTCGATCTTAGCCTTTCTGCCAGCATAATTCTGAATCCCTTTCAAAACATTAGTAACGGCTAGATTTTGCGGCCCATACCGGCTAACGTAAACTGTTTCATCGTTAGCCAATGGTCCGGTTACCAGTATATTTTTCAATAAATTCAGATCAAGCGGAAGAAGGTTTCTTTCGTTTTTCAGCAAGACAAGCGATTCACGGGCCATTTGTAGTACAAATTCCTTCGTATCTGCCGAAGCCACAATCTGATCTGCCAATTTGGGGTCTTTCACATAGGGAGAATCAAATAACCCAAGCCTGAATTTTACCCGAAGTACATCAGACACATTTCGATCTAAAGTTTGTATCGACAATTTACCTTCGTTTATCAATTCACGCAAAGGAAGTATATAATCCTGCGGAGGTGTAAAGTGGGTACGAACATTCAGTCCAGCCTCAGCAACTTGCCGAACAGCTTCTTTATAATCCCCGGCAACCCTGTGTTTTGTTGTAACAAACTCAACAGCCTCGCTATCGGAGACTACATAGCCGTTGAATCCAAATTGCTGCCTAAGTAACTCCGTCAGAAAGTAATAACTAGAACTAATCGGAATCCCGTCCCAATCGTTATAACTACTCATAATACCCATTGGGTGAGCTTCTCTAATTATCTTACGGTAGGGATAGAGGTATAGCTGATGCATTTCGCGGGGCGCCACGTGCGGGTCGGTACGGGCATTTCCATCGCGACCACCTTTCGGAACACTATAAACAGCATAATGCTTCAGAGTGGACGCCACCTCCTGCGACTGAATACCTTCAACCATTTCTTTACCGAGCGCCGAAACCAGATAAGGATCCTCCCCATAACATTCAAGCACCCTTCCCCAACGAGGGTCACGCGCCAAATCAAGAATCGGTGCATAAACATTGGTATATCCGAGAGCTTTGGCTTCGCGGCCTGCAATTTCTCCTGCCTTCCTGACCAATTCCCTGTTCCAGGTACATCCAATAGCTATTGGTGCAGGCAGTGGAGTCGCCCTGTCATGGTTTAAGCCATGAATACCTTCATTAGAGAAATCAACAGGAATTCCCAATCGGGTTTCTTCGACAAACCACTTTTGTATCGTGTTAATCGCTTCTGCATGCTTTGAGAATGGATATGAATACTGAGTAACTTTGAGCCCGTTTAGCTGCTCATCGATATTGGCAATGCCATCCTTCCAAATTTCGCTTTTCCATTCAGGAGTAGGTAATTCATCTTTCAACACACGCTTATAACCATACAAGGTAGCGCACTGGCAGGTCTTTTCATCCACTGTCATTTGGCTAAGCAAATTGGCAATTCGCTTATCTACGGGTTGAAACGAGTCTTCGTAAATATCTTTAATCTGGTTTTTATTAAAGTCGATCCAACCATCGTGGTAAATTGTATGATTTTGAGTAAACGCAGGGTGTACAGTCTGTAGAACTGTCAGTATGATCAAAAAACTATATCTTAAACTGTCCTGAATCATAACCTCCTCTATTATTCTGGTCCATTTATAATTAGCTCTATTCGCACCTTAATGCTTCAACCGGATTTTGTGTGGCTGCCTTCCAGCTTTGTAAACTCACTGTAAAAACTGCTACAATTAGTATTAGCATGCCCGACAGGGCAAATATCCACCAACTCAAACTAGTTTTATAGGCAAAATTTTGTAACCACCGGTGCATGGCATAACCTGAAAAAGGAACAGCCAAAAGGAACGAATAGGTGATTGTTTTTAAATAGCTTCTATTTAATAGCATAATAATTTCGCCTATGGTGGCGCCATTTACCTTCCTCACCCCAATTTCTTTAAATTTCAGTTCAGTTGAAAATTTCACAGAAGCAAAAAGTCCTGTTGAAGCCATAAAAATGGCCAAAAAAGCAAACACTGAAAATACCCTTCCGAATGCAATGTCCGAAGCGTAAAGGGCTTCAAATTCATCGTCAAGAAACGAAAAGATGTAGGGTTCGTTTGGATATATTTTGTTCCATATTTCGCGCAATTGCTTTACTGTTGCCGTCAAATTATCAGACGAAACCTTAACACAATAAAAACCAACCTCGTAGTTCCATTTTAAACTTTTGAAGAAAATTGTTGGGGCAACTTCCTCTCTCAGCGATTTCTGGTGATAATCATTGACAATACCAATCAGCCGGTAAGGTGATTCGTTGATATAAATAGTTTTGCCAATTGCATCCTGGAAATTATCTATGCCGAGGAACGAACACGCTTTTTGATTGACAACAATTTCCCGGGCGTCGTATTCATTTTGTTCGGCAAAAGCATTTCCGGATAATGTTTTGATCTCGAAAAAGTTAAAATAGTCTTCGCCAACATTTAAAAGCGTAAACTGTGCGCGGCTATTTGTTTGCTCCTGCAAGTGGACCTTTTCGCTGTACCTTGCAGGATCTCTTCCGGGAATGGCCGCAGTTGTTGTAAACGAAACGACAGAAGGTATCCGTAACACCTCGTTTCGAAATGTTTCCAGCTTGTTTTGTTTGTCGGGCCGAAGGTTCATCGTCATCGGCGAATACGATACCATAACCTGGTTGATGTTGAACCCCAAATCTCTATTGACCATCAGGTCTATTTGCCGAAACACTGTCACCGTGCAGATAATTAAAAAAATGGCAACCATAAACTGAAAGCCCAGCATCCCATTCCGGGCAGGCTGCTTTTGTAACCGAGGAGCTGCTTTTCCTCTTAACGCTGCCGACAACTTGTTCTGTATAAGCTTTAAAAATGGTATTATTGCTGAAATAAATGCCCCCGAAACGACTGCCAAAAAGCTGGTTAGTGCCAACATCCGAAAACTGGCAGGTTGGATCAGCAACCCATCAGCTGATAATCCATTACGCAAGATAACAGCAACAACGATGGCGCTCGCGAAACCCGAAAATAAATGAAAAATAAAAGTTTCGGCAAAATGTTCAAAAAACAGATCTCTCTCGTTAGCTCCCATTGACCTTTTTATACTGAAGCTGACCGAATTTTTCAAAACTTCGGCGACCGACAGAATAGCATAATTAAACCATGAAATGAGCAATACAAAAATAGCTATGATTCCTAATGCCAGGACCTTGAACTTATTTCCCTTCGCAGCTAGCTCACCTTCCAGGCTGGGAGCCAAGTAGATGGATTGAATGGGTTGAAAAATAAACCCGGCAACTTCTCCTTTTTCGGCCAAATGTTGGGTGTACTTTTTTAGTGCGTCCGCAGCTTTCTTTTCCACCAAAGCCGGATCGGCATTTTTATCCAGTCTGATGTAGGTGTACGCATTAGGGGTTTTCCATGCCGATTGGCTGTAAGGATCATGATCTGCAATAGGCTGATTGTTTCCGCATTCCAGCTTCCCTGTAGAATTATTAAAGTACTTTAAATAATAGGACAAAGATTTGGAAAAGATCAAAAGATCTACATCCAAATGGCTTTTCCCCGGGAAATCGTCAAAGACCCCGCAAACGTAAAATTCCCAGCCCTCATTTAGTTTGAATTTCTGGTTTAATGGAGGGGTTTTGCCATAAAGTTTCGTTGCAAGTGATTTACTAATGATCGCTCCGCTTATATCGGGGAAAAGGTTATTTGGAGTATTGGTCAGGAGCGAAAGGTCGAAAACGTTAAAGAAACAACTGTCCGTATAAAACATTTTAATGTCCTGAACACTGTTTTCCGGAGTGTAGATGGTTGCGATGTCTTTTCGCAAATTAGCGGAGGCCACTATCTCCGGTATCTCATTTTTCAGCATTTGCGCCGCGCCGTAAAAGTTTTTTGCACTTTGGTAGATCAACGTTCCATTGTCGGACTTTTTTACCCCTATACGATAAACCTGATCTTTGTTGAGCCAAAAATTGTCGTAGCTTTCTTCAGAAATAACCCAGGATGAAATGATCAGGAAAGTAGTTATTCCTATAACCAGGCCAGCCAATTTAACAAAAGCATTAAACCGTGCTTTTGATACTTTGCGTACAACTGCTTTCAAAAAAGTTAAATTCATACCTTACTTTTTTTAATGTCATCAACCGAAAAGGGGCATGTATCCAAAAACCCTATCGAAATTTAACCCATTTCACCTGATTATTATAACCAGATTCAACTACTGCATCGATAAACTGCATACCGCGGATACCATCTTCAACCCCGGGAAAATCGAGCCATATTGGATTTGGCACTTCTCCGTTCAATTTAGCGCGAAGTGACAAAGAAAAGTTACGATAAATATTGGCAAATGCTTCAAGATAACCTTCGGGATGACCTCCCGGCGTACGAGTGTTTGCAACCGCAGCCAATCCCATGAAGTTTGTGCCGACCCGGTAAATTTCGGTTGGTTTATCAATCCATTTAACGATCAATGTGTTGGGCTCCATTTGTGCCCATTCCAAACCGCCTTTATTGCCATATACACGAATTTTAAGTGCATTCTCTTCGCCTGCAGCTATTTGGGTAGCAACCAGTACACCTTTTGCTCCATTATCAAACCGCAATAAAACCGCGCCATCATCGTCGAGGAAACGACCTGGAACAAAAATATTGAGTTCAGCACACAACTCAGTTGTTTTTAATCCCGAAATATACTCAGCCAGATGATGGGCATGTGTTCCTATATCGCCCATACTTCCCGCTTTTCCAGATCGCTTAGGATCGGTTCGCCACGACGCTTGAGGATTTCCTGTATCTTCAAGTTTTGAAGACAGCCATCCCTGTGGATATTCAACTAATATTTTGCGTATTTTTCCGAGCCGACCTTCGGCAACCATCTGTTGGGCTTGTTTAACTGCCGGATAACCTGAATAAGTATGAGTTAAAGCAAGCAATAAACCTGTCTCGTGCAATTTAGACTGAAGCAGAAGGGCTTCTTCAAGTGAAAAGGTGATCGGTTTATCAATCACAATATGAAACCCGTTTTCGAGCGCCATTATAGCCGGAGCAAAATGGGCAAAGTTCGGCGTAACAATGGTCACAAAGTCCATTCGTTCGCCATCAGGCAATTTGGACTCCTTTTCAAACATTTCCTGATAAGTTTCGTAAATCCGGCTTTCAGGAAGAAAGTATGATTTTCCGGACGATCGTGAAATTTCAGGATCAATACTAAAACATCCGCAAACTAATTCAATTTGCCCGTCCATAAAGGCTGCCAGGCGATGAATGGCGCCGATAAAAGCATCACTTCCACCTCCAACCATTCCCATACGTAATTTTCTGTTTATACTCATTTTCTTCATTTTGATTTTCTCACATCTTTTAAAGAGCAGGTCCGAATCGCTAACTTCCAAAGCAAAAGGCCTGGCGAATATCTATTAAACACATTTTCACTTTACATCTAGCCTCTCCACGGCCTGCTTCTCTTGACTTTAGTTAATACATCCGACAAAATATTCACATCATCAACAATCTGGAAATCGTACATCCCAACACAAATAAAATCGGCGCCGTTGTCAAAAGCATATTTAAAACCGTCTTTGGGTTCGATTGCCCCGGCTGCCAGTACCTTAAATGCAATCCAGGGTTCTTCCAGCCCGTTCATGTAGTCGATAGTCTCCTGTGGATTGAAGCAAAACATATTATCGTGCCTCTCGGCCTGGGGTTGCGCCGACCAGTAATTGTGATGATGCAGGGTTTTTACCCAGAAGTCGGGTTTAATGCCGTGTTCGACACAGGCCTGTACGGTTTCGAGGCGGTGCGCCCCAATTCCTGCAGGTTTTCCGTAACTACGGATCAACTCAAGACCCTTTTCTATTTCGTCGAACTTGCCATCACGGGTTAACCGGTCCGACATTTCCCCCTGGCAATACATCGCCACTGCCCCGCCTTCCTGCGATTTTTTAATCCCCTCGATAAATCCATTTTTACTGCCACAATCCGAAAGGAACCTGATTTTTCCTCCGGTCTCGTGCCAGTATTTATTGATAATGCGTGCCAGTTGCGGGTTGCACAAAATGGTATCGATACCGCATTTTTCGGCCAGTTGCAGGGTCATCATTACCCGTTCATCCGAATGATAAGCCTTTACAAGTTTGGATACATAAATTAAATCACGAGAATGAGCCCAACCGCCAATCAGGTTACCGCCCATAATCAGGCGGCTTAACTCCAGATTACCAATTTTCCCTTTTGGAACCTGCCCTTTTAAATCGTTTAATGAAGCAAAATTGAAACTTTTCAATGTAGCTCCTGAATTGGCATCAGGTTTGGCGCTTAGAAATTTGTCTTCGAAACTGTCCCATTTCTCTTTCCGGTAAACGGCATAGGCAAAAGCGCCAATAACAGGGACGCTGATCAAATCGCGCAACACTTCGCGCCGTTGCAGGGAGGCCCCGTCCTGTTTAACTATGGGTATCGGCGCCCTTGCTTTTTCATCTTTCCACCTTTTAATCAATCGATCTGCGCCCAGAAATAAATCAACCGGTAATGTTGCAAACACCAATAAAATAAAAAACTCAATCAGTGTTTTATTTACCCACAGGTAGCTGCCCTCCGCAATTGCACCCAGGGTATATCCCGGTATTGGAGGGTAAGCCACAAAATAGAATAACAAGAGTACCGCTCCTGCAATACTCGACCAGCGCACCACCAGCCCGACAAACAGCGAAAAACCTATCAGGATCAGCCCCCAAATATTGAGGAAATCAACTACTTTCATTGTTGATGCCGAGGAAGTCATCTGGTGAAAAATGTCTGAAAAAATCCATTTCGATCCCATCAGGTACATTTTAGCGCTCCAGCCCGGGGTCATCAGCTTCGAGACACCTTCATACAGAAAATGCCAGCCTACTACTATTCGGAGACCTGTTAATAAATAGCTTGAATACTTTTTCATTGTTCTTCTATTTTAATAAGTTGATATACTCCGGTGAATTTTCTCTCTTATTTTTCATTTCCTATCTTGCTTTTTTGATTCTTATGGCAATCCTTGCAGCTTACCCAATGGATATTGTTCGGGCTCTTCGGGTTGGCATACGTGGTATTCATCGTCGTAACATCCAGTTTGCAATTCGAAATTGCCGGATGGCATTTGACACAACTGTTGCGGGCATTGTTGCTGTGCGGCTCATGGCACGAGGTGCAACTTAAACCCTGGTGTACTCCCCGGGGAGTGCGGTCGTCGCTTGTCCCGGCCTGATGCCAGCCATTGGGGGCATGGCACTGTGTGCAATTGCGCATCAGGGGATCCTCTGAAACCGGAACCTGATATTCCCCCTCAAACAGCTTTAATTTGGGCAACATTTCCGACCGGATATGTTCTTTTTCATGCCGGTCGTAGAAACTCACCTTTGAAACAGAATCCGTTCGCTGGTAAAAAATGGAAGCAGGTTTCGAATAATCAGGGGCCTGCGCAATGGCGCCATCGGCATGTACCTGGTGGCAGGCCAGGCAGGGTATCGCCGGCTGTCCGGCTTTCTTTGGGTCTTTTAACTTCCAGGGTCCTTGTGTGTTAATCGGTTCAACCACGTCGGCTGTTGTCCCTTCAAAGAACATCCCGTGGCACCGTAAGCAATCAAAATTAAGTTGCTCGGTTTGATTGTGGGTGACATCCAGAAAAATGTCTTTATAGGTGGCAGAGTGGCCACCTGACTTCCAGTTGGCATATTCCGACGCATGGCACCTGACGCAATTCTCCATCACATTCAGTACCTGGGATTCATTCATCCGGATGTCTTCAACCCGTTCTTCCCGAATATGGTTAACCACCATCATGCCCTTTTCCTTCAGGCTGTGTAACCCGTTGCTCAGCGCCGTGCCGTGGCATTCCTTGCAGTGCATTTTTTGGTGTGATGACCCTGAAAATGACTTCACCGAACTGCTTATCTCGTGGCAGGAAGCACAAGTCCTATCGGGCGATGCCGTGTTCCAGTAAGCATAAAACGATCCGAAAGAGAGGGCTCCAACAATGAATAGTATTGCTAAAACCAAGAGAGTAGTAAATAATATTTTTTTCATCAGAAGATAATTTGTTTTTTAATTGCCAGATGGAATAGCCATGATCGAAACTTTATTTCCAATTTCAGTTGGCGTTTGCGAATCATGGCTATTTCATTATTTTATTTTTGCCTCAATGATCTCCCCCTTTTTTAATTCAATTTCAAAAACTTCGCCCGATTTATGAATTTGCGCCCTACTCCATTTTGGTGTTTTCCCGTTAAAATTATCGAGTACGCGAAGTATGCCATCTTTCGATGCTGTAATTTGGAACCATTGAGTTGCCCCATTTTCACGCCTGGCCGAGACCCGGTAACCTCCTTCGGCACGTAAATCGGCAAACGACACGGTTTTCCACGCCTGTGGGATTGCCGGAAAAATGCGTATGACCTCTGTGTCGCGCTTGCCGGGGATAGGACTCCAACTTTGCAGCAACATTTCGTGTACTATTTGCATGGCTGCAAAATTTCCTTCTAACGTCATAGGCCGGTAAGTGAAGTTTGAATAGCCGCTTTTGGTCTGATCACCGTTTACATGAAACCCGTTGCGGGTAACAAAAGCCCGTACAAAAATATCGAGGTCGCGGCGTGCTTGTTCGCCGTCGCCTACCCGGGCACGCATTGCCCCCATCCATGCCCACGAATAGCCACACCAGGCACTGGTACCCAGTTTGTCCCAGGCGGCCAGCGAGGCGTTTATCCGTTTGCGGCCTTCCTCGTTATCTATGGTAACCAAGTTGAAAGGGAAAATACTCATAATATTTGAAAGGTGCCGGTGGCTTTCCTTCAATGCTTCGTGAGGGCAAAGCAACAATTCGCCATTAGGGAGGCAGTGTAATTCACCTAACCCTTTGGCCAGCGCACCCCATTTGGCCATATCTTCTTTGTTACCAAGTGCATCGGCCATTTCGGCTAATCCAAGAAAAAGCATTTTCATGCAAGCCAGGTCGTAATTGCTGTTGGGCGTGAGCCACGATTTTTCGCTATTGTCGTGAATTTCGGGCGAAGAAGAGAATGGAAGTACCAATCTACCGTCGGTACACGGTTTTAAAAGTTGCGCCAGGCATTCTCCCGCATCTGCACACCAGAGATAAGCGCGGTTGCGCAAAAAATCATAATCTTGCGTGTAGCGCCAATGGAGGTAAAACAGGTGGCCATTCCAGGCAGTCATGGTTGGAGAAAGCGAATATTGGGGCCATCCGCCCAAAGGTTGACCTGCCAGCGACATTACTCCCGGAGAAGATAAGCCATCAGTTTTATAAAAATCTCTGGCAAATTGCTGAAAAGTGGGCCGCAGGTTCCATAAAAAATCAAGATAAGATAAGCCCGACTCAAAGTCTCCTGAACCGTAGTACGCAATATAGGTCATCTGGGTATTCAGGTCGTTGTGGTAATCTCCCTTCCATGGAGGCAAACCACCATTGTCGGCTGTCCAAACGCCTTGCAAGGGAATTGGCGGTGCCCCCCTCCGCGAGCCCGCCCCATAGAGGTAGCGGGCGAACTGGTAATATTTTTGGAGATGCAATTCTGGAATAAAAACCGATGATTGTGCCCAAAAATTTTTCCACCATACGGTATGGGGCTTCAACATGGAGGAATAACCAGAAGCAACAGCCTGCGCACAACGCGAACGGGCCAGCTCAAGCACATCTTTTGAATTAGAATTTTGTAAATCGCCTGACGCAGTGATCGAAATCGCCAGCAGTGTTTTTCTTTTCATTTTTTTTGTTTCGATACAAACACAATATTGAAACCCGTTGGCACCATCTTGCACAAACCATTTGGCCTGTCCGGAACTCCCGGTTTTAGCTTCGGGGTAACCCAATGTTTTTACGGCCCCGCCACTGCTAATATTGTTGTTAATCTGTTCATTATTTGTTCCGGTAGGGATTAAGTGTACCGTAATTTCTTCATCAGGGATTGTTAAGAGGGCTACTGGCGAAATGGCACTGTAAAAAGCTTTTAGCTCGGTATTATCGCTAAAGCGAACCATTCCTTCAGCAGTTGCATAGTTTAGTTCGAATGTTTTGGCCACTTTTGATTTGGACAACGTTATTTCGAGGCGGCCTCCGGGTAGCTTCGTAGGGGTTTTGCCGTTGTAACTATTGTCCCATTGTTCAAACGCTTTTTTATATTCGTCGGTACCACGCTGCGTTTGCCACGGATATTTCTTCCACCATATCGGTTCGCCGGTGGTGCGTTCGTCCCATAAATCGCCCCGGTCAAGCGATAATCTGATTTCGTTATCCTTTCCCCACAAAAGTCCTCCGGTAAGCCCGTTACCCAAAGGTATGGCTTCGTCCCACAACAAAATGGGAGCTTCAATGAGCAGGTTTTGATTTTCCGGAGGTGGTAAAACCTTGCCTAACAGAACACTTCCGCAACTATTAACAGAACAAACACTTAACAGAATAAACAGCAGAATATTTTCTTTCATCAGCAGATAATTTGTTTTTAATTGCCTGATGGAACTCACATGTTGCTGAAGATTACCTTCATTGGTGTTTGTGCTCGCAGCAACATGTTCGTTTCATTAGTATGTAACTTGTTTTTTACTTTGCCATACAGAACTCTCCATTTTAATCATGCTCCTGTGTACGAGAATTTCTTTCATGGTTCGTTTCATCGTCTTTTACTTAAACCGGTTTCCTTTACTCCATTCTGATGCAATGTAGCCCCCAACCCAATAGCCCAGCGCCATGATTGTCAGTGCCGGATTAAAGCCTCCGTTTGTTACATGAAGGCTGCCATCGGCTACAAATAAATTGGGGACCGAATGTACCCGTCCAAACTTATCGCAAACCGATGTTTTGGGGTCATTTCCCATTCGGCAGGTCCCCGCCTGGTGCTGACCTCCCCCTGCTGCCCTGACTCCTGTTACAACTCCCGTCTGCCAGGTCTGCTCTGCCCCTGCCTCTTTGAGCCACAATTCAGCTTTTGATGCCATGAAAGCCGTTCCTTTCGAATCTTTTATATTTGCTGTTCCCGAAATTCTTGCAACCGGAATCCCCCAGAAATCTTTTACATCAGGATCAACATCGACACGGGCGTCAAAACTTGGAATTTGCTGATATGGACCACATACCCTTGCTACCCGTTTGTAATTCCTTTCTTGAAATTTTTTATGTTCCAGTCCCCAACGAGAGGCTCCCGATGGCCTTATTGTCGAAAACTGATAAGGCAAACGAATAAATTCATTGCAAAGAACACCTCCACCGATGATATTATCGTTGTGATGATTGAAATCAGAAATTGCTACCGTAGCTCCCGACCCGCAATCATCATATACGTCTTCATTGAAAATTCCCCAAGCGCCACAATAAGCGTGACCCTGCAAATTTCTACCAACCCATCCGTTTTCATTACCAATACCATCAGGAAAGAATCCTGATTTGGAATTTAGCAGAAGCCTGGCTGTTTCAGTGGCAGAGGCTGCTACAACTACAACATCAGCGGTCTGTATTTGAGCCTTACCCGATTCATCAAAATAACTCACACCGGTAATCAAGCCCTGATCGTTTACGTTAATTTTGCTGACTACACAGTGTGTTCGAAGTTCGCAGTTGCCACTGTTCAGGGCCACCGGAATTACAGTATTTTGTGTCCCGCACTTGGCATTAACCGGGCAGGCAAAACCAACACATGTACGCATACGGTAACATTGCGGGCGGCCTCCATAGGGAACTGAGTTTCGTAACATAGGAATGGGAAAAGGATGAAACCCCAATCGGCGCGCGGCCGCTTCCAGCATCCGACCTTCTTTATTATGTGGGAAAGGTGGCATGGGTTGGGGTTTCTTCCGAGGGGAAGCAAACGGGTTCTGACTGTCATCGCCTGCCACACCAATCTCCCATTCAGCTTTCTCATAGCAAGGCTCCAGGTCATCATAGGTAATTGGCCAGTCGTCAAGAGTCGAACCTTCAACATGACCATAGGTGGTTTTCATTTTAAAATCTTCCGGCATAAACCTCCAGCCCATAGCCCCGTAGCTTACAGTCCCGGAACCAACACAGGCAGCAACATTATCGTATCCGCCTTCGCTGGGAAGTAAAATAGATTTATCTCCTCCCTGTGAAATCCGTACCCTACGGTTGCTCTTATCATCGGGTCCATAGGCATTCCCAAGTACGGTTGTTCTTTGGGATATCAGTTCATCGTGATCATGGTCATCCAGGGTAACCCACCCACCACGCTCAAACAAAACCACCGACATCCCGGCCACACTCAATTCTTTGGCAGCCACGCCGCCACCTGCCCCGGAACCAACGACAATAGCATTGACATGTTTATTTTTCATTTGTGAATAATTTGTTTTTTAATTGCCAAATGAAATAGTCATGATTGTAACGTTATTCTAATTACCGCTTGGTCTTTGCCTAATCATGGCTATTTCATCAGTTTTTAGCTTTTATACCTGTTTTGTCCAATAGTGAATGGATAATCCAGCCCAATCATCCGGTAACTCACATAATCCTTGTTGCCTCCATGACGCGGACTCCCGTAAAACCCTTGCATAGTGTGGTCGCATACCAGGTTAAAGAATGACCGGTCAAAATTATTCTCCCATATTTTTTCTCCCTTCTGACTTGGGTCCCGGCTTTCTAATGTTTGCGACAATTTCCCGGTTTCCATCATCTTCAGAAAACCAGTCTGTTCATCCCACGATAGTTCTTCGAACGGTTTCCTGAAAAGGATATGACAGGATGATTGAATAGCAGACAGCCCATTCCTGTATTTCTCCTGAAACCTGACGTACGGGCCAACCAGTTGTTTGTCGATAAAATTGGTTACACCAGCATCCCTGGCTCCCATCCATTCATCGGTAGGTATAATTTGTTCCACGATTGTATCCATTAAAAAAGCCTCCTCTACGCTAAAAAAACGCCAGGAAGATTTTCGTAACTGCGGGGAGCACTGTGGAAACAACAGCAAGCTTCCAACCCCAAACGCTGACATCTGTATAAAATGTCTCCTTGATAATTTGTTTCGTTCCATAATGCAGTGATCTATAATGAAGCCTTAAACTTTCTATTTTCATTACCAAAATATCTGTTTTGCTTTTATACCGTTTTTTCTACATTTGTGATTGCCCGATACCATCGGCTTAAAGTTTCTTTAAAATTAACCATTGCTGGCTTTTCTATTTTATTTAAAGTTGAGCAAAGACAAAAGCACAATTGCGCATTGTTAGTCATATTGCCAAAACACTAATAATAAGATTTTTACAAGCACTTTACCATGCAATTCGATCTGGAAGAAGTAAAGCGTATCATTGCCGAAAAGTACAAATGGGGACCATCAACTGATTGGACTAATTTTCATTTTAAAGAACTGAGCAGAGACATTGAAGCAATTACAGGCGACCGGTTGAGCGAAGAGACCTTAAAACGTATTTTTGGAAAGCGCAAAGTAAACACAGAGAATTATCAGCCACAGGCTTTCAGCCAAATGGCGCTGGTAAAGTATATCGAAAGTTTTAAATCTGCTTCATGTCAAACAGAAGAAAATAGTGTAGAGAAAGCATCTCGAAACTCAAAAATGCTCAAAATTGCCCTGTGGTCTTTCGCCTGCGTTGGCTTTTTTATTGTTATGAGGCTAGTCTGGACATCTGGCACACAGTACGGAAATTATCAGTTTAATTGCAAAAATCCTCGCGATATTTATCCATTCACCGCAATGTTTGAATACGATGTCTCGAAAATTAGCGATAGCGTTTTTACCGATTTCGGTTGTGGTATCGAGACCTACCTTCCCCCAGAAAAAGGTAAGATCAATTATTTCTACGCTAACACCGGGAGTTACAATGTTCAGATTTACACGCGCAAAAAAATTTTAGGCAATTTGGAGATTGTGGCCTGGGCTAACGATTGGCAGGGGGGCTATTTCCCTAACTCAAAACCGGAAAAGTTCGTGCGCTTTATGAACCAGTCTTTTTACCGACAACCCGATTATTTCTACGCTACAACTGAAGGTTTGAAATCAGAAAATATAGATCTGTCGAGATCATATTGGACAGAGTACCGATATTTCGCCCCTTTTAACAAAAGTCTTGACGAGTTATCCTTCGAGACTCGTGTTCTCAATAATGCCTCAACCGGTAGTTATGCTTGCTACGATGTAGGAATTGTACTTCAAGGAGAGTCGGGCAAAATCGATATCAAGTTTACCCAACCCAAATGTTCGCGTTATGCCCGGATGAAATTATCGGAAAAACAAATGGACGGAGCTTTTGATGATTTAAGCGCATTTACCATCGATATGTCGGATTGGTTGCAAATCAGGATGAAAACAGAAAACAAAAAATTCTGTGTTTATCTTGGCAACAAATTAATATTTACTGAACGTTACACGGAGCCAATAGGCACCTTGTTGGGCATCCGTTATTATTTCTACGGAAGTGGAAAAACAGACTACATTGAACTAAAAGATTCTACCGGAAACGTATTTTACCGGAACGATTTTGGGCACACGGTGTCCATCGCAGAAAAATAGGAAAGCTGACGCGGCACAATCATATTTTGACTATTTGTAGTTAAAGCGAATCTGAAATAAAAAAAACCATAAGCCACATAGAACAATAACAATCTATTAATCAACATACTACCACCTCAACTTCAGCAGAGAAGAAAAACAAAAATGAGGTTAACTCTTCAGATTAAAGGAAAATTTAGAAGTTATTCCGCTAATGTTGAGTAAATCTTAAATACCTTCTAAGCGTTTTGTTTGTTTTGTTCACTTTTCTACAGATTCCTGCTAGAATCGGCTTTTCTGAACAGTATTACAAACAGTAACAGGATTATTACCGACATCCCGGAAGAAATTCCCCAAATCTGATTCCAGTTGTACTTAGAAATGCCATTTATACTCCCTGTATTCATTTCTATGATTTGGCCGTTGATGAAATTACCTATTAGCAGCCCCAAGCCGAACGTGACTAAAAAAATAAAACCCTGCGCCTGTGCTTTTAACTCGGCGGAAGCCTTCTGATCGATATAGATTTGTCCGCCGAGGTAGAAGTACCCAAAAATTAAACCGTGAACCAAAATCCCGACAAAAAAGAGCCACGGCATATTGGACATATATCCTGTGTAAAAAGCTACGTAACGAATAAGTAAAGCAACCAGTCCTACTATCATGGTAAAACGAATCCCTAACTTCCTGATCGAAAATGGAACAGTAAGCAGGAAAGCCATTTCGGCCAACTGACCGATATTCATGGTTATACTAATGTACTTGAAATCCTGATCAAGCAGAAACTCGGAACAGTAGGACCAGTACATCGAAAATGGGATCATGGATAAAAACGACAGGATAATAAATATGGCAAAATTGCGGTCCTTCATCAATTTCACAGTTCGCAGCCCCAGAGCATCAGTAACCGAAATTGATTTGCCTTTGCCCCCCGGGGGCGTACCCGGTAGAAAGAGATTAGAGACTACCGATGCAAAACCTACGGCCGATGCAAAAAAGAAAGGAAGGTTGGTACCATCAAAGTTCAAGTTAAATAGCCTGACAACCATCACGCTAAATAGGCCCGAAACCACCCAACCGATAGACCCAAAAACACGGATGCGGGAGAATTGTTCCGATTGAGTATGAGACATTGCTATGGAACTGGTCAAACTCCAGGTAGGCATATAACAAAACATGGCTATCAGTAAAAATACAAACAACAGGTTAGGATTGCCCGTTAAACCTGAAAGTAACAAAAACACTGAAGTGGTCAAATTTAGAAACGCCAATACCTTTTGCCCTTCAAAATATCGATCGGCCATCATCCCAATTATTGGCGAGACCATACAACCTATTGCCATTGAACTTAACACCAGCGACTTTTGAACTCCCACAACGCCTATGTTGGTTAAATAGGCAGCCAAAGGGACCCACCACGTTGCAAACATCATATATTGAAAAAACATCATTGCCGACAGTCGAACTCTAACTGAATATATAGATTTATTCATGCGTAATTTTTATTATTCCTGGAATTAAAATTCACAACCTCATTTTTACTATACAGCAGATTAATTGGAATCAATCATTCTTAATTCAATCACTCCTGTTGAATCCTCTGTTCCTGCCCTTATTTTTATCCGGAAGGAAACACGCGCAGTAGTTCCATGACTAATGTCCTGAGAGTTATTGATAAGAAAGACTCCGTCACCAGCATTCCTGATTGCGTCTGGATTTACCGTACCGTATAATTCAACCGACCAGTCCTTAAATTCAAGGCCCGACTTCCCGGTGGATGATTTCGGCGCAGTCGGATGAAACTTCAGTTCAAATTGACCAACATTTTCTTTAAACTGAGAGGTCAAATCATAACTGAATTCCTGCCAACCGGAAGAGAATGTATGATTGTTCCACGAACCCACTTTTACAACTTTGTTTTCAGGAATAGCATTTTTCTTCTCTTCCAATTCATCGAAACTGTATAAAGCAAATTTATGAATGGCAGGCTTTGCCGCAGCCACCGTAATGCGAAGCCTTGCCTTAGATATTTTGACCGGCAAAAATTCATCGATACGCATACTCCCTACCGAAGAACCTTCGCTCATCGTGATCCATTTCCCTTCCGAATAGCCTTCCAGAATATATTTCCGAATTCGTTGCCCCAGAGATAGATCTTCCCGGATAACAGCCCCATTAACCGTTTTTGCATTTTCTAACTTAATCTCCAGTATATTCCCTTGTCCTGAGCTTACGGCAACAGGATTACTGAATCTTTTAGAAAGCGCTTCTCCAAAAGACTTATATCTTTCAACATGAGATTCCGGGATTAGGCCAGTGGTATCGGGTGTTGCATTTAGTAATAATACACTTCCCCGACCAACCGACTTGTTGTATATATCCATTAACCCGTTTACGCTGAGCATCATTTGATCTGTATTGGGCGACCAGAACCACCTGTACGATTTTGGAGTAAGCAGAAAAGGCACATCTGCTTCCACGGGCGCATAAGCATCTCCGTTGGGATCAGATTGTAAGGCCGTTGACCCACCGGCTTTCAATTCGGTACTTTTTATAGTGTACCAGTTGGGATACGGAACAATACCTTTTTCGTTGCCTACCCACCGAATGGTTGCCTGTGGCCCCTGAAATATAACAGCGTCGCTGGCATGTTTTTTCAATATATCAGACACATCGACCACACAACTACCATCGAACCAAACCTCTTTCATCGATTTATAGTTCGACAATACCTCTGTCAATTGCTGCCTGAACACTTTATTGTAAGCCTCTTGTTTGCCTGGGTCACTTGTCCGCCCGCCGCTTCCCAGGCCAGCGCCCCAGTTTTTATCTCCAGGGTAAATGTAAACTCCCAGGTCCAATCCATATTTATCGCACGATTTGGAAATCTCAGCCAATACATCGCCTTTCCCATTTTTCCAGGGGATATTTCTCACCCCATACTCTGTTGTATTGGTTTGCCACCAGCAAAAACCTCCGGAATGTTTAGCCACAAAAATTATCATTTTTGCACCCCACGACCTGGCTACCTGGCACCATTGGTCGGTATTGAGATTTTCAGGATTTATCCTCGACAGAGGCAACGAATTATCGTCCTGCCCCAAGCCAGTCCAGGTATTGGGTGCAAAATGCAAAAACATAATCCGCTCATAGTTTTGCCATCTGAGTTGGGGCACCGACGGCATCGGGACCTTCTCTAGGTTACCTGTTTTTTCTTCAATTAACCGTTGCGGATTGCTTGGTATCAAAGTTTTGTCAACGATATTCCGACGAAGAATGAAGGTGTGAAAAATGGGTTTGTTTGACTGGTAAACCGAAGTAATTATCTCCGGTAATTTTTTTTCGATATCGACTTGCAGAGGTTTATTGATAATATAAGATTTAAACAAACCAGCATAGTAATTATAATTAGGCGCACCCTTAAATTTTCTTTCGAGGTACTGGTTCAGGTATATTTCCTTATTTTTAAACGGGGCATTTTTAAGGGAATCGGGTAAATGGTTTAGCTCAACGCTTACAATACTCCGGTACCTGGCCTGCGTTTCCCGATACCGGGCAAAAAGGTTCATAATTTCAACGGCTTGCCGGTATTGAGGAGTATTTTGCTCAAGTGCAAGGTTTATCCCTTTCTTCAATGCGGTTGATGAGTAAACCCCGATTTCGGCGCTATCGATGAGCAGTTGGTAATTACCAACCGGAATATCCTCAACCTGAAGGATTTCTTTATTAAACGAATTAGTAAAAGGAACAAGCGAAAGGGCAGCTTTGGCCTCTTCCGAAACAGGGAACGGCAGGCTCTTTTCCAAAGCTTCAAACTTAATACACCCCTTATTGAAATCAACATTTCTGATCGTACAGTTGATACTTTGGCTATCTTGCACTTTTAACTTCCTCCTGACAACCATTTTCGAGACATATTCATCGGCTCCGGTTGACTTTAAAAATTCGTAAGCCATAATCAGATGGCCTGGCGCTCCGGGATGCACCCTGTCCTTCCCAATTATTGTAGCCGATGAATCCTTTTTCTGAACAAGCTCATTTACATTGCTCAAAATACCCCAGTAGTCAACAACGGGTAATTTATATTTATCGGCCAGTATCTGCGTGTAGTCTGCGCATTTTTTCAACGCATCGTTTACCCCAAAAAGGTTTTCTTCGGGCATACATGCGGTCTGATCGTAAATAGAAGGCTTTTGCAAAATCAGTTTTTTTCCATCTCTTGTCAATTCCTGAACGATTATTTCCAGGTTTCTCCGGTAAAGTTCGAGCGCTTCTTCCCTCTTTTGTGCTATCCCGTTCTCATTTTCGCTTGATTTGGAATAGAGGTTTCGCCTGACGTCATTCATCCCAATCATCAGCGCCGACCAAGTTGGGTTGTGTACCAGAATATCTTTTTCCATTCGGTTCAGAATTCCCTGTGTTACATCGCCCGAGATACCGCAATTGTAGAATGTAACTTTTTGATCAGGATAACGGGTGGCATAATACAGGTTAATGAAATGATAAAACTGGGCATTGTTGGTAATACTATTTCCGACAAAACAAACCCGGTCCCCATCTTTAAAAACCGGTCGCCCGATTTCCTGCGAAAAGGCATCCCCTCCGACTAAGATTAAAACGGATATTATTGTATAACGTAACCAGTTCATCGATTTATTTTTTAGTGATTTGTTCTTTAAGTATTGGCTTGCCCTTTATTTCCAAGGCAATCACTGTCGAAAATCTGGAGGGCACAACTCCTGAAATATTGATTGAAATACCCTGTTTGGTTTCCTTGACAGGACATCTATTTTTGCACTTATTGCTTAAAGAACATGCCTTTATTATCTTATTCTTCAGCGTTGGCAGGTTAAGGATTCCATCTTTGGGCCAATCGAACACATGCAGGTACAGAATAGTATTTCCGCCCAGCATTTTTTGTGTACACCTGCCCAAATCCAACTTCGCGAATGGACCAGCTTTGGTCCCGTAAACCGATTCGCCATTTTCTTTTATCCAATCTCCTATGTCCTTTAGCCGGACAATACTTTCATCCGGGAATAAACCTTCGGGAGTGGGGCCAACGTTGAGCAGAAAATTTCCACCTTTCGATGCACTGTCAATTAATTTCCGGATAAGTTCCTCAGAAGTTTTCCATTGGTGATCGTTTTTATTGAATCCCCAGTGATTGTTCATAGTTATGCAACTTTCCCAATCAACGCCTGGCAAACCGGTCGAAGGAATCTCCTGTTCTGGAGTACCGAAATCGCCGCAGAAAGTGCTGTCCTTGTTAAATCCGGCCATTCCGTTGCGGCCTTTATCAACCCGATTGTTTATTATTATACCGGGCTGAAGTTCCCTGCAATACGCGTACAGTTCTTTGCCCAATTCGTGTGTCCACGTGTTTTCCCACTCCCCGTCGAACCACAAAACACCAATCTTTCCGTAGTCGGTTAATAATTCTTTCAACTGGCTTTTCATATACAAAACGTATTTTCCCATGTCAGCGCCGTCAGTTGACCTGTTAGTCTCCCATTTCCGTCGCGGCAGGTAATCCGGATGATGCCAGTCCATAATCGAATAGTAGAAACAGAGGGTTATCCCTTGTTTAGCGCAGGCCGCCGACAACTCTTTTACAACATCTCTTTTGAAGGGCGTTGACATAATATCAAAGTCGCTCTCCTTCGAATCGAACAAGGAAAAACCGTCGTGATGTTTCGTTGTAATTACAATGTATTTCATGCCTGCATTTTTTGCCATAGCAACCCATTCCCCGGCATTGAATTTTACAGGATTGAACCGGGGTACAAACTCATTATAAGTATTTAGAGGAATCTCGGCCTTGTCGCGAATCCATTCATTATAATCGGTTCTGTCTTTCCATTCTCCGGCAGGAATTGAGTATAGGCCCCAATGGATAAACATCCCAAACCGGGCATCTCTCCACCAATCCATTCGCCCGGAAGAAGTAGTACTTTTAGGCTCACTGCAATGAACTGAGACAGAAACAAGCAGTAGTAATTTAAAAATAAACAGTTTTTTCATTCGTATAAATTTTCGTTTTTCAATTAAACTTTTGCACGTACTCATGGAATAGCCATTTATACATTTTCGGTTTGTGCGGGCGTTAGCACACATGGCTATTTCATTCGTAAATAATTTGTTTTTTAATTGCCGGATGGAACTCGCATGTGAGATTTTCATCCGTGTTTGTGTTTAACGAACATGCTCGTTTCATGAGTGTAGTTTAATTCGTTAGTTATGTCAATTTATTTTGGTATGGTTCAAACTACTCAGAGCATAACGTAATGATTGAAAAGGTCACAATCATCTAATAGAAAGAGCAGTATATCCCAATTTTGAGTAAGGTTAATGAATTCCGGTTTTTTATACTCTTATTAGGTTACGCAAAGGTGAAAGCATTTTTACGCATTCATAGTCAAGCAAACAAAGCATCTGGAAATAAGTTACTTACAAGAAACATTGACTAATACTGGAATCTCCACGGAAAAACATATCTTTCGTTTCCATGTATCTCCATTGAATTCTGTCTTCATTCAGTTATTTCAATTTGATCTGATATTTTTCAACTACTTCCCTGAATTAGACAGTTTTCATGTTCTTTCTCAGTTTGGTAATCTGGTGAATTCCATCGATAAAAAGTTGTTCGAATAAGGTTTTGCAGATGTAGCCTTTATCCGAAGAGTTTTCCAAATATCTCGTCATGAAACGATTTTTGTTTCAGTGGCTCTCAATCATCCACATTGCCCTGTGTGAGCATAAATTCAGGATTTCACTGCGGTCATTGATAATCAGGTGAAGTTTAAACCCGAAGAACCAACCAATTGAACTATAGCCATTCTAAACCAGTGTATGCATATATCCCACATCCATTATATCTCCTGCGGTTGGGTCAGCATAAAAAACATTAACATGCTGTTAACCTTTACCCGAATAATAATGCAACCGTTCTTTAAAATCTTTTAACGGGAAATAACTGTTAAAATATTCTTTTACCGTTTGTAGTTTCTTTAAATTTCGCC
This sequence comes from uncultured Prolixibacteraceae bacterium, assembly GCA_937915865.1. Taxonomy (GTDB): domain Bacteria; phylum Bacteroidota; class Bacteroidia; order Bacteroidales; family Prolixibacteraceae; genus Aquipluma. The sequence continues at coordinate 92,339 of CALGIG010000054.1, forward strand.
TACATACATACAGCTCTCCTTCTTTTACTACACAAAAAGCATCAAGTGCCGTACAAAAGAAAAATCGATTGGGATATTCCTTTATCAGGTTTTCTAAAAATGGATCTCCCTCCTGTCTAAAACCTACAAGACCGTCTCCATGCCAGGATTCTCCTTTCAGTTTTCTCGCGTATACTTCCCATACAATCCTTGAATCCAGATAAATAAATCCTACGAACCTATTGTGTTCGTTTGGCTTTACCTCTCGAATATATTTTAAAAAGTCTTGACTATAATCATAATCCAAAGCTTTTATATCGACATTTAGTACAGGAATTACCCTGATCATTTCCTTGAGTTCATCAATTGTTTTTAATGGAGACCGCTCTACACTATTCAATCCTGAATTAAAAAAAGCCAAGCCAAAATCAGAAATACATGAATCCTGCAAAAATTCTAAAGAACTTTTATAATTATAATTTTTGATTTTAGAGTTTAACCCTTTTTCAACAGATACACACGAACAAATTATGGTACTGAATAATGCAATAAATAATATCTTCTTCTTTCTCATAGTAAATAATTTAATTTTTACCTTTAAGTTGAGTGAGTTTTACGGGACATAATTTGGCGGGCAGTTTATCATTCCCGTTACTCCTTGAACAGCTGTACCACTAGTATTTAAAAAAGTATTTAATTGTGAACTGGTATAATTTACACTACTAGAACTAGCAGGATCCATTGCAATATAACTCCCATTTTGATATCCTACGACTACCCAATTGTGATAATAGCTGCCACTCCAAGTTCTCATTAGTACCGGCATTCCACTGTCCAAAGCATTTTTTATCTCTTGTTCTGTTGGGGGCCAGCCTACATAAAACTGACTAGTAGTGTAGTAACTACTTAAAAATGCTGACCAACTAGCTGGTGTATTTGGAGGTGTTCCGCACCCGTTTTGGATATTAAGATAATTTGCTGCATAATCTTCCTGATCTGAGCTGGCACAACCAAATATATCTGCTAAAAACTCAGCAACAGCATACATACACCAATTTGTATAAGTCTGTGTAATAGGTGGATTACTCGTAATAACATGATTAACTACAGGCACCGGCGTCCAGATTTCATAAGTGTAGTTCCACAAATCCCATGTATTACTTGTAGGTATATAATGAAAAAGATCCTCTGCTCCAGTAATATCAGGGGCATTAATCCCAAATTGGCTCATATCTGTTCCATAAACAGTTACTTCATCAATTTCAACATGCCAGGCACAATCGGGGCAATAAGAAAAGCCACCATTGCCATCGGAAAAGAAAGTACCATGGGTAAAACTTTCATCTTCAAGCAGGTCATCAATCCATTCCCAACCAGTATCCCAGTCATCCTCTTGTGCCAATAGTTGTTTCACCCCCACGGTTATTCCTTTTGGAGTAAAATTAACACATAAATTCAGTGAAAGAAACAATAAAAGGAAAAGCTGTTTCCAGTATTTTTTAAATAAATTTGTTTTCATATCAATCGCGTTGTGGTTGATTTAATTTTTGCCCGGCGTAAGGTTTTCGCAGGTCTTTGCCGGGCATTTTTATGTTATTGTTTGATAATTATTTTGGCATAAGCTTCGTTGCCAATCACCAGTCGTAAAACGTATTGTCCGGGTATTGTTTCAAACTGGAGTTTCTCCAGGTGTTTTCCAGGTGTTTTTACGCCTAACGATTTTTGGAGTACCAGACTTCCGGTAGCGCTGTAAACAAGGACCCGTGTCTCGCTTTCTTCGTTTACCCGGTACGAGATATTGATCTCGTTTTTAAACGGGTTGGGGAAAACAGTCATCACAGCATCTTTCTCCCTGAAATAATCCAGGGCTTCGTTTTGCATCGTGCCGACGCTTTTAAGCCGGGTATCCGGCGCCGGGGCGAGGGTTGTTTCTTCTTCCGGCTGTGCCTCTTCCTCGCTCAATGTATTCGTTGAACTGCTGTCGGCAATTTTTGCTAATTCTGGCATAATCGCTTTTAAAGTATCAATTGTTGCCTTTTTTTCCTGTAGTTTCGACATGACCACGTAACAGGGGCGCCCGGGCTCTTTAGCCTGCGGATAATAGCTTTCAATATTCCCTGCCAGGTAGTTTACATCGGCATTGATCGCTTCAAAACGCGCGTATTTAAATTCGATCGGCTTAGACTGTCCTTTGTCGTCTTTGGTTTTAAAGGAGGATCCGTTGAACACGATTTGCCCGTCAACAATCACTCCCTTAAATTTCACAACTGGTTTACCTCCTTCAACCCATTTCCCGCTGATCTGGTTGCCCGACTGCTCAATGGAAACCGACAGTTCGGCCTGGTGCGTGATATGCTGCCCTGACCAGTCGTACAGGTACCGGGTGCCCGACCAGTTCCCACCCAAGGATATATTTTCTTCATGCTTTACAAGTTGCCTGAATTTTTCCTTTTTTGAACTTTTATCGTTGGAAGTTTTACCGGTCTCGTCTATGGAGTTACTTTCCAGTAGATAGGTTTTCCGTTTTTCAGTACCGGTATCGTTTATATCCAGTTTTTTGCCTGCTACCTGCAGAAGCAATTTTTCAGCTTCCTGCTTGTTTTGTTCCACGCCAAACCCATTCCGGTAGCAAACTCCAAGCATAAATGTGCAAGTGTTGTTGTGTCTCAGAACCCCTTCTTTAAACCATTTTACAGCCTCTCCGTAATCCTGGGCTGTACCCAGTCCTTTCATAGAGCAATAACCTGCGCCATACATACCGCCCGGAAATCCTTTTTCGGCGCTTGCTTTAAAACAGGCATAGGCTTTTGCGAAATTCTGTGGTACGGCTTCCCCATTTTTGTACATTGTACCAAGCTGGTACATCCCTGTAGGATCGCCTTTGTCAGCACTTTTGGAAAACCAAAAAAATGCTTTGCTCAAATCCTTGGAAGTCCCAAATCCATACTCGTACATCGTCCCAAGTTGGTTCATGGCACTTGTCATTTTTCCATTCTCGGCACAGTCTTTATACAGCCGGAAGGCCTGGGCTGTGTCCATAGGTAAACCATCGCCCGTCATGTATTTCTGGGCGGTTATCATTTTGGCAAAGTAGGTGGCCGCTTCCCTGTTTTGGGCAAAGGACTGCTGGTTTAACAATGATGCTAAAAAAAGCAGCATCAGCAGAAAAGTAGAATTTTTCATGATTATGTTATTTTAGGTTCTTAGAGGTGTTTGCATTTTTCAGAAAACGCTGTTTTAAATGCAAGATAAAACCAATATAAATTTAAATCTGACAAGTTTTCCCAGAAGCATGAAATACTTTCCCAACGGGGCAATTTATTTTCCCATGGCAATTATACGGCGTTGAATCATCGTCATTTAATTCCAGCAAACAGCTCTTCTATCTTTTCAAGAAAACTTGATTTTAAACAGGGCGTAAGTGGAACAAAGGAATTATCAACCAATTTGATCCCATTATCGGAATGGTAACTTTTTACAAACATTAGGTTTATTAAATGAGACTTGTGACTTCTGAAAAATAGCGGGAAAGCTTTAAGCTTTGTTTCTATTGCTTTTAAAGGGGTAGATAACGTGATCGGGGTGTCGTTAAGAATATGCAATTTGCAATAGGCACGGGATGATTCAACGCGGATAATTCTTCTAACTTCAACAAATTCTATTGACCGGGCACATTTAAATGCAATCCGCTCGTTCACCAAATTATCGTTTGATTCCGGGGTGTTCATTTTCCTGATTTTTTGGGGTTAGAAAACTTCTGGCTTCGTTTCTTATTCTTTTAATTTCATCGGAGTTTATTTTTACAGGCATTTTCTTGATTTCTAATGCAACGGCCCTAGCCTTTTTAATCTTGCCTTCCTTCAAATAATATTTAAAGAGGGCATAGCGGGGTTTGAACATCTGTGGACACAATTGAGCTGCTGTTAGATAATTTTCTTCCGCGAGTTCATTTTCCTTCAACATTTCGTAACACATACCTACCCCATAATAGATCTGGTAGTAAGAAGAATATTTTTTTGCCAGTTCAAGTTTTAAGGTTGCATCATTAAACCGCTTTTCCTTCGAAAGAGCCAAAGCATAATTGAATAGAAACTGGGGATCTGTTTGTTTTACAGCCAAGTATTCCTCAAAAACTTTGATCTGTTTTGCAAGGGGTAAAAACTGAATGGCTTTTGAAACCCGGTAATCTGCAATAAGCTGTTTGAAAGAAAATGCCCCAATAAATGCGACAGACAGGGACAAAATCATGATAGATACTTGTTTCGTGATTGCAATTGCCTTTATCCTGGGAATATAATTTGCAATTACACCAAGGTGCATAAATAAAAAGAATTCTATAGCAGGGACATAAAAGGAATAACTAAACAACGAAATAAAGAACAAGCTTACAAGTGAAACTACCGAAGTGAAAACAATCAACTCCTGTTTCTCTTTTAATGATTTTATTAGAAAAAAAACTGCAATGCCTCCTAATGAAAGATAAATTGAAAGATAAAGGATACCTCCTGTCAGCCAAAAATAGAAAAACTCGTTGTATGGTTGCCTGATATACCCGGTAGCATAGCGTCCATCAAAATCTGCTGGTTTGTTTTTAAGATAGTTGGCCTGGTAAAGATTATATTCCCTCTCGAAATTAGCCAGTCCATATCCCATGAAAGGCTTTTCTTTGATCATTTCCCACGAAATTTCCCAAATCAACTTTCTGCTTGTATTTGAACCCTTCTTGTTGCCCCATATAACTACTAACGAAAAAAGCAGCGCAGCAATTACCAAGACAGTAATTATCAACCGCTTAATATTGGCGAGGGAAAGGTTTGACAAAACGAAAATAAAAAGTGAAATAATCAGAAAAATAATGGCGCTTCGGCACTTGCACAGGATGATGATAAGTATAAACAGCGAAGAAAAAAGCACGTAGATAAATTTTTTGCGATGCGCCGTTTTATACCGAAAAACGGAAATTGGCACAAGCAACACTAAAAAGATGGCGACTACATTCGGATTTTTAAATGTGCCGTTAATTAGGTGAATAGAACCGGGAAAGAAGCTGTAAACTTTAAGAACTTCCATCAACGCAATTGTCGATTCAATAAGCCCAAAGCAGATAAGCAAATCAAAAAGCGATTTTATTTCTTCCTTGCTTTTTCCAATAGTCCTGATAAATATAAAAATGAATGAACATGCCATTATCCTGGAAGTCATTATCCAATCAACGTAATGGCTGAATATGATTTGATATATAACGGTATATGCTACCAGAAAAATGACTATAACATCAACATTGGTTATCTCAAATGAGCGAATGTGGTCGTTAAAGATATTCCGGATACTCATTAATCCCATCAGCGAGGCTATTAGGCAATAGATATATATTTGAGGGAACTCATCGTCATACGGTTTATAAATTACCGGGATAACAATGAAAAGAATTAGCATGGTTAGCGCCGGTAACCATACTCTACTATTTAAGAAAGCTGACAGTTTTTTATCCATTTAGACTGATATTTTGCTTTAAGCCTTTAATTATATAAACTACCACCACACCTGCGTTCCGTTCTCGTAGGTAAAAATGCGCTCTTCGTTTCCCTCTGTATAGTTCTTCAGGATAAAAAGGGCGTTTGTGGGTACATTTTCGTACACAAGCGTAGTGGTGGTAGCCGTTTTCTTTCCCAACGATTTCCATTGGTTATCCCAATAAAATAATTCGTATAAATCGCCCGGAACAACGTAGTTTTTATCGTTTCTGGGTACAAAACGTATCTTTTCTATTTTTACAGGTTTCCCCAGGTCGAGCCCGATCCATTGCGATTTTGGGCTGTTGGCATCAAAATAGCTTAAGACATCACCATCGAAGGCATTTTTTATGGGGCATGTTTCAAATATAACAGGGTTACCAATAATTTTGCCGGTAAGCGGTGAAGTGACTTTATTCTGATAGAACTCTATTTCGGCAACGTTGCAATAAGAATTTTCGGGTGCAAGATACCGGGCATACCGGTATGCCTTATTCAGGCTCACTGGTACTTCATTGTAATATGCTTCAGGCGATTTCGTTATTTCATACGCCGTTATGGCATTCCTGAAATTTTTATCGTTGGCAACCTGAAATTTGCCATGCACCATGCGGTCAATATATGCCCGTATTCCTTTTCTCAAAGTGGATTTCCGGGTAAGCTCAACCGTTTGAAGATTTGTGGTATTTGGTTTATAATATTTGAGATCACCGTTTTCTGTAACTCTAAACGGAAAATTGAATGGCTTTATCCCTTCTTTCGATATGTTTACGGGTAGATAAATCACATTTTCCCCGACTTTCTGAAAGCATGCTACTCCATTGTTCATCTTTCCCCAACCAACCGGTGCCCACGAATGTCCAAAAACAGCAATATACGTGAATGTATCTTTTTGTGTATCAGTTATTGCCGGTATCTTTATGTCGTGTACCGGCATGTATAAATCGGTTACATCAATAAGACAGGAGTCGTTAAAAAAATCAGGAAGAAACTTACAATACCCTCTTTGTTTTAGATGGCTTTCCTTGTTTTCGGAAAATGTGTGACGGTAAACTTTTGAAGGTATATTATAACCTTTGTAATTCCCCAGCTTTTGCCAGAGTGGCAAAACAAATGGGATTGAACCTGATTGCGTTATTAATGCAGACCAATCGTGCCCCGATGTATTGTCACCCCAGTGAGGGGTAAAATCGTTTGCAATAGGTATTGCTACATTCCTGCACCCAAACAGGTTATACTGGGTCAAGTTTGTACAGGTGCCGGTGGTTAAAATATCAATTACTGAATAAGGTAAATCCGGGATGTTTGTTGAATTTACTCCCCATCTTACTTTAAATCTTTTTTTTATTTTACTTTGTTCTATTGAAAGATAGGTTGTAGCATCCACCAAATCAGAGAAAGTTGCCAACGTGTCCTTTATAATTTTCGACAAGGTGTCCAATGTCACTTCTTTTCGCCAATTCTCGAGCGGTTCGTTATTGATCCTGTAGGGAAGTATATACTCGCAAAAATCATTAAAGCTAACCTGGTCTTTCCATCCTGCCTTTTCCCATGCATCGAAAGCCCTATCAATATTTTCAATAAGATATCCGGGAGTCAGTACATCAATGTCTTTAACAATTTCCTCCTGATAATGTACTTCTCTGAGTAAAAGGATTTTTGCATGCAATGTGTCAGGATTTTGATAATATTTTTTTATTGTGTCGACATATTTTTCATAGCGTTCCCCTACAATGGCGTACCTGTCTTTTAAATTATCAAGAAGAAAGATAGCGGCCTTCAGCTTTAGTGGGTTGTTGTCAGCCCGGTAATGTTCAATCACGCTTTTGCGCAATTTCCTGTATTTTTCTTGATCTCCCCAACTGGTGCACGATGAGGTTACAATGAAAAACAACAAGATCAACAAAAAACAGATTGATTCTCTAATGGAAATTCTTAATGAATTCTCGCTGGCTTTTCTCACATTCGTTTCCGACAGGTGTTTTGGTCTCTTAACTTCTGGATTGGTTGGTTTCATATACCGTTTCCTTATTTTCAACTTTATTGATTTACTAATATGTTCTATCTATTTAATTTTCTCCCCCTCATTCTTCTCAAAGTGGTTTCTGCTATTTTCTATCGTACAGCCAATCATTTAGATATGACAATTTCCGCTTCCCGTGAACCGTCCGCCTACCGCCGTCTCATATCTGCTATTTTCCGAGACACCATTAAACTTAAGCAATAATTATATAACCTCAGATTGCGTAATTCAAGGGTAACCTTTTCTAATATGTAGCATTAGACATTTTCACAATAAAAAACAGCTATATCCATCGTCCCATAAGGGTTACAGAAGTTTCTAAAATTCAATTTTTAATTCCAGTGCGTAATTTGGGATACTAAGTACATGACAAAAATTTGAATATCTCGATATCATCCTGACAATAAGCATTTAACAACACAGTTGCGATATAATTTAGTCCATATTTGAATAGACTTTTCGCTTTTTTTCCGTGCTTCTTGATTGGGATTGGTTTGATGTACTTGTGCAGATAATCACCAACCAAATAAGCCCAGGAAAAGGCGACCATTACCAAAGCAAACAATTTTTCAATTCTGTCTATTTCGGTCAGATGGGTGTCTTCAATATTGAACCCGCTTGTTTTCAGTGCCTTGAAAGCTGTTTCAATTTGCCAGCGCTCTTTATACAATTCCAGTGCATTTTCTGGTTTATTGAACGAGATAACAATCTGCAATTCAGGTTTTCCCTCTTTATCTTTTCCTTTTGAACCAGCCAGGTAACACAACTGATTGTTCAGATAAACAATCCGGTGGTTCACCCGGCAACCGTTCATTGGCAGATCGGAAAATAACCAACTGGCTTTAACCATCTTGCCATTGTGAGGTTGTAAAACCCAAAAGTTTTCGCGGATGCGGATGTGGTACCGAACCCCGTTCTCATTCAGATATTTGATCCATCGTTCACCAACAAACTCCCGATCTGCCGTCAAACAATCCAGTGTCTCAGAACCAAACAGGCGGATATACCGTTCGATCAAATCAATTCGTTCATGGGTGTTTGAATTGCCAAATTTGGGCAACAATTTGAACAGCAATGGAAAAGCGACCCCTTGATAAACAACGGCGATAACCAATACATTGATGTTCTGCTGTCCAAACTTCCAATTGGTTCGATCCATCGCCAATCGATAGGGAGGCTTATGAGGCAATAACCTGAATATCAACCTTGCAATTACATCACGATCTAAAAGATAGTTTGCGATAAACCGTTGTATCCTGCGCAAGGACGAACTGGTACTTGCCCTGCTATCAAAAGCAGTGGCCAACTTCTCAAATCCAACTGTTTGAACTTTACAAAGCGCACTGATCATTAAAACAAAGAACTTTACTCGCGCCAGATTCCAGCCTGATTGTTCATGGAAAATGGAAACTAATTCGCTATATTTCGCCTCGGCCTTGGATGTCATATTTCTCACAAAGTGACTTGGTAATCCTTTGTAAGATACTGATATTCAAGGTTTTAAACAAATATTTTACTACTTATTTTGCTGATAATCAGCTATTTATATTTTTGTCATGTACTAAGTTTGGGATAATATAATTATCTGTAATGGCAACTAAAATGAAAACAAAAAAAAAACATAAAACAAGAAACCAAAAGCCTTGTCACAATTTCTTTCCCAATATACCTCCTGTGCCTCTGGTTATCTCAGTTTAAGAACAACGGCCAACCAACATAAATAATGTTGATCTTATCCTCGCTTATCATCATAACTTGCATTCTTTTCTATAGTTTACCAAAACTTCCTTAAATGGAGGAAACGCACAATATTTCTGAACGTCGTCGCGGTATAGGGTCGGACAGCAGGCATAATCTGAATTGAGCTTTCTCCATTCAGTCCAAAGCCGGTCGTATTCATTAATACACTTTTTCATTGCTCCCGTATCCAGCGCCGATTTATTTATTTCTGATTGGGCCGCCAATAACTGCATCTTCCATATTTGCTCTATAATTTGGAACTTAATCCGGCCGTAATTACTCGAAACTTCCATAAATTCCTGATCGACCTGATTGGGTAAGTGAATTTCCCTGGCCAGACGTTCAATCTCCTTCCACATTCTTACCGCATCAACCTTCTCGTCAAGTACTTCCCTGGATTTGTCTGCTTTTACAACTGGTTTCAAATCAATTGCTGAAAAATATTCGTCACGGCACCACCAATCCCTGATTGTTGCATGAACCGTTGTTTGCCCGTGCATAACGGCAGAAGCTGACAAAAGGCACAGATCACGAAGTTTTTTCAGGTTTTCGCCGCCAACCCCAAAACGCTGACCCGCAACTTTGTCAAACAGAACTTCCTCCGAAAGCCAAGGTTCTTTGTAAAATTGGTTTATTACCTGAATATTTAGGTCAACCCAAAATTCGTTGGTGATATAGGGTCCGGCCCATCCATCACCCCGCGCCCAGGTCCAGATGCCCACAAATTGAGGGCATTTTAGCAAATCTCGTAAACAAAGGGCAGGCCCTTCACTTTTTAACCAGGCAAATTCTTCCCATCCTTCAATCACCCCTTTACCAATGTAATAAGGATGTGCATTTTTCCCATACAGCCCCGCAGGGTTACATGAAATCTCGACGATTTGCTGGTGTTTTCCGCGCCCGAGGCACGGATTAAAAGGATGCAATCGCACAAAGTCGCCTTGCACGTGTTTTATTGAAAAAATAAGATTCGGGTGAGGTTCCACTGCATTGGTAACTTCCAAATAATAAGAGGGACTGGTATGAAATTGGCCGAAACCCCAGGTGCGATAAAAAAGCTTTTTATTTCGCTTTACACAAACTTCTTCTCTTAAAATATTGATCAAAGCAATATGCTCAGTTGGATTTGTCGCCGGGCTACCTCCTGCATAACCAGGGAATTCGTGCAAATAGGTTTCGCCATATCGCGTAGTCAGGCCATCTAAATCAGGAAACCGTTCGAAAATTGCCTGTATTTGCGCCCGCAATATTTCTTCGGTTCGCTTCTGTAGAATACTGACGGTTAGTTTGGTTCCGCCTAAAACGCTTTCGACTGATTCCTTCTTATCTGCCATCATCTCTTTACCGTATTTTTCCTGAATGGATTTGGGGACCACCAACAAATCGGTAAACGGGAATAATGGCATTTGTTCTTTTTTTGCCGCCTCAATCAACCTGTCCAGTTTTTTAGCATACTCTACCGCTTCGCTGTACTCTTTTGACCCAACTGTCATTAATTCAGCATCATAAGAGTTGTACGAAATAGCGCAGGGAAGAAATATTTTGGGAATCTGCCCGTTAAACCCCTGTTTCAACAGATAGCCCGGATCGTTATATTTTGTATCGAATGGAGGCTCTCCCGGATTATGATGAACCATATTCAGGTTGTACTTCAAATTTTGGAGTCGGTTGTTTTGCAGTTCATTCCCGGCGCTGGGAAAATTTTTCATCTCACTTTTTAAAGTCAATGCCGGAAAAAGGGCTACACCGGCAAGCCCAAGAGAAGCTTTGCCAAGGAATTCGCGTCGGCTTTGTTCTTTTGTATTCTTTTTCATCGTGTACTGGGTTTCGTTTGTCAAATTTCAACACAAAAGTTATTGTTTGACTAGTTTCAGTGTTTGAAGATTCTTTGAATCAGAAATTTGTACTGCATATATTCCTTTCGGAAGTGTGCCCACATCAATCGAAGATCCCCTGCAAACAGATTCTCTTTTGATCATCTTCCCCGACAAATCGAATAACAGAACCTCGATCAAATTGTCTTCAGTATAACCATGAATGTTGACCGTATTGCTGGCTGGATTGGGATACAACTTGAATGGAGATTTTTTTGAAATTTCCATTGAACTAATACTTGTAGTGAGTTCAGGTTTTAAAATTACTGAACCAAATGCCGGAATAGTGATTGTACTTCCTTTTTCGTAAAATGTACCTTGCGGGGTTTTGTACTTTTTGTCGGCAACTATAGATTTTGACGAGCTTGTCGTGTTATACTCGAACCGAAAACTATCAGAAGCATTGTTTGGCCCCTCCGCTACTGAATGGGTATCGAAATTACCAACCGCCTTCCATTCTTCTATATTTATGGGGGTATAGACTATAGTTGATGTATCGTAAACCCGATAAATGATGTATTGGTTGTGCAAATAGGGGTGCCAGTAATAATTGTTGTCGAGGGTTCCGAGGTGCGACAGATCCGATTCGCTTCTGGTTTGGTAGTACAACAAAGCCGAATTTGAAGCCAGGTTATTTGTACACAAAACATTGTTTTGAATGTCGCAATCAATAATTGGCGAGTCAGCAGCGATGTTGTCGTGCTTGAGCCTCAATTCCATTCCGCAGGAAAATACCGTGTTGTTTTTTACGATCGACTTTTGTGCATTGTGGAGAAAGATACCGGTACTGGAACAAAATGCAACACTATTACCTTCCACCTCAACGTTAGTGGTGCGGTCGTCCAAGTATATTCCTTCAGCCATGCCTCCTGTTCGGTTGGCCCCGGCAGGCGCTCCAATTCCATTCAGCACAATATTATCAATTACTTTACGGTTCGTCCCGTCGCCCCCGCCGTATATGGCGCCACCATCATCAAGAACCGAACAAAAATTATCAAATATATTTTCTTTTATCAGCAGATCATTGCAAGCGTGTATGACACACACATATCCTGTATTTCTGATCGTATTTCGTTCAACCTTTACACCTGTGCAACTTAGTTTTATTGCAACCCCGCCCTGGCCGTTTACCGACATCCCGGGAACAATTCCGGTGTTGCTGATAGTATTCTCTTTTAGGATCAAACGCGAAGCACGCGCCGAAATACAGCTATGCTGGGTATTGGTAAATGTATTGTTGACCAGAGTAATACTATCGCATTCGATATTGGTTGAATAAATATTTCCAATGGTTATAGCACTTTCGCCCGATGCAACAATGTCGCAGTTCTTTATAGTCGTTGAATTTGTCTTCGACATGTTGATGGCCAATCTTTTTGCCCCAATCATGGCAAGCCCGTCGATCACCACATTCGACACCTGGCTGAAATCAAAAAATTTATCGGTATTGGCCACTTTAATTGCTTTTGTATTTGGGTCGGAAACCGAATAAACCCTTATTTTTTTATCGGTTGAGAGATAACACCACTCACCGTCTTTATCGAGTGTTGCCGGGTGATTCTGAAAAAAATAACCGAAGTTATCTTTCATTTCATAGTACGCGTTGCCACTAAGAATTATCGTTTGCCCCGAATGGCTGGATGCCGTAAGACGGTTCAATACCCAGTGGGCATTGCGCACCACGACCTCTGCACCGGTCCAGTTCGGCGAATCAGAAAGCGAACTGTCGGTAAATGTATTTTTTGAACCAGTGGGATGAGACGTAATGGTAAGGTAGCCCAGGTTTGGCGCGTCCATATTGGGATAGCGGCCAAGCGGCTGCAAAACATCGTTGATTGTTAACGCTGTTGGCTGGCTTGTCAGAGCCACATTTGATGTTTCCCAGACATTGCCCCCCAGGTTGGTCCAATTGTCGAGTAAAAGCCGCCCATCGATCACCGGTTTTTCTGTTCCTCCACCGTAAGCCCCAATGGTAATCGGGTGTCCAGGCGTTCCTGATTTTGTAACTTTCAGGGTACCGATAAACGTATCGCCCCGTTTAAAAAGAATACTGTCGCCGGGGTTGATCAAACTCCAGCTTAACCCAACTTTATCAAGCGTTTTCCAGGGTGTTGCAGGATTTTGTGCCTGCGTCGGGGTGTTATTATCCGACCCGGAGGAGGAAGATATGTAATAAGTCGATGCCTTTGCCTGAAAGATGTATAACGTAAGAACAGATGCCAAAAGGGCGCGATATATTTTTTTCATTTGGTATTTCTTTTTTTGAGGAATTAATTGCGAAACATACATTCTTGAGGTATCGGTCATTGGTTTTTAGAGTTGTTAACGGCGTTTTCTTTTTCAATTATTCCGGATGGAGACTTTGGATCGTTAATTTCCTGGCCTTCCTTACTTTTTATAACAATCCCCTCGTCGGAATTTCGAACTGAGTTCCCCTGGATTACGACATCTTTTACCGCCCCTTCAATCAATATTGAAGCATTGTTGTCGAGTAAATTATCCCTGACGATATGCGCGCGCGAAATTGGTAATTCAGGAATCCGCACCATTTGGTCCTTTTTTGCTTGCGTTCTTCCGTAAATATTTAATATACACGACTTATTTCCCCATCCGTTACCTTCCCAAATATGGTTATCCAGGAACTGGTTATACCAGCTTGGTTCAACCCGCAAAGCTTCCACTTCGGTGCTTGTTTGTGCCGATTTGAAAGTCATTACCCGTAAATCGCCGCCGCAATTCATAGATTCGGCACGCCAGGTTTGGTTTTCTGCAACAATACATTCGCAATTCGGAGCGTACAATTGCACCGAGGGGCCAACATCATGAAATTTGTTCCCGATAAATAACATTCGTCCCAAATATTTGCCAATGGAAACAACGGAGGTACTGTCGGGCATAACCACGAATGGCTTTTCAAGTGTCACATTTTTGCCATCGCACGCCAGAATATTTCGGTACTGCCCCGCTCCTTTTCCGTCGAGAATGTACATGGTAATCCCATGCCATTCTGCTGTCGGATCGATATCGGAAGCTGAAGGGCGCCTTCGTTCAATCCCCGATTGAAAATCATTTCGGGGAATCAGGTCCTTGTGATTATTCCCCCACCAGCTTTCCTTTTCCAACGAAACGTTAGCGCCACTTATTCCTGCAATTTTTCCAATATAGGCTGTTCCGTGCCCGTCGGTCGTAACGGCTTCGCGATCGTTGCCCAAATTTTGCCGGATATGGTTGTGAGCAAAATATACGTGGTATGACGCGCTGGCGCCGTAATAAAGGCTGATTCCAAAACCACTTGCCCAATGCGAGGCGCTGCTGCATTCGTTGTCTTCAATAATCACCCGACTTAAGCCATAAACCATCATCGGACCCCAGCCATAATCCATTCTGTTCCTGGCAATCAAACCACCACAGGTATGAAACATCTCGATAGCTGCGGCAGAATGATAAATGTCGCAGTCGGTTACCTCGGCATTATTTCCCGTGATGCGGATACCAGCCCCCATGCCTTCTTTATACGACCTGCTCACCGGTTTTACCGTTGACGCGACACCGACAAAACTGTGACGGTAATAGATGTTGGCCCTGATTAAAACGTGATGAACTTTAACGTTGTTGGCGCCTGAAATTACGTTTCGATGGAAACCATCGGTGTATAAACTGATGTCTTCAACAACAAAATTATCGGTTCCGGTAATCAGACTTGGCAGGGCCTTTTCGCGAGGGGGCCAGTACAACGAAACCAAGGACTGACTTTCGCCTTTAACAATCACATGCGGCGGTATTTTGAGTTCATCGTTGATGACATAACGCCCACGCGGGAAAAAAACAACGCCCCCTCCATTGAGCCCAGCTTTTTCCAGAGCAGCTTTAACCGCTCCGGTCCAATCGCTCTTGTCGCCATCGTTTTCTGTCTGGAAATCATGTACATTGAACACGTCCTGTTTCCAGGTTTCAGTCGCGCCAATTTGAATGATCCCGGCATTTCTCCATCCGCTATTCCCACCCAACCCGTTGTGGACAGACAAGGTGTAATTGTCTGGCGGCAAGTCGCCTGGAATATCTGCCAGCAGCGAATAAGGCCCATTTTTAGTCGAGTCTTTAAGTGATAGGGCAATCGTCTTTCGACCGCTTGAAAGCTGTACTTTGGCCTGATTTTTATAACACAGCGACTTTCCAAAAATACGCAACCACCCGCCGGGAGACGATTTTGTTGCTCCGCCATCGCCCTGAAACCACCAGGGATCGGGTGCGTTAAGCATGGCAGCCTCAGATGGCTCGAATTTATTTTTCGCCAAAGCCGGCACTACTTTGCAGGCGTAAATGCCCATTGGCCATTCTTTTGGAATTCTGAACTTCAGGGATTGTCCGCTTATTTGCTCCGGAAGAATTCTTCGGGACGGAACAACATTTTCTTTATTCGTGAGTCCACTGTCGTTGTTATTCACATAAGTAATTTCCACCTCTACGCCTGACGACGATGGATCAGATGAATTGATTGGCCATTCACCAGTTAACAAAATAATTTCTCCGGGACGAACCGGATCCATTGCATGTACGATTATTGCCTTCTTCTTTCCGGAATCTGCACGAACACTTCCGAAAGCTGTAGTTTGTGTTGCAATAACCGACAAGGATAAAATGGCAACTATATTTTTTATCTTTCTAAACTCCGGAAGTATCGAAGCCGGGGAAAAATACATCATTAAATTACTCATGGTCATTGTATTATATTTGGATTTTAGGTTAGTTTCGTATCGAATTAAATTAAACAAGAATTACAGGAATCTTTGGTTGACTTTCCTGCTCATTCTTGAAATGCTTTTGTAGTCGTGCAAAATATTTGGTTGCCCGAAGATATTTCACCTCCGGACAACCTTTTATGCTAATGACCTAAATCGCAATGATCGAATTGCCGTGAAAAGTTTCAACGTACAATTAATCTTGATGTTTTTAGCAATTTTCCATCTGCTTCAATCGTAATTAAGAATGTTCCGGAAGTAAAATTACTCCTGCTTAGCGTAGTGGTCGATTTAGTAACTTCAGTCCTGTAAACTTTCTTCCCCGCCATATCCACTACATTCAGATACATACCTTTCACAATCTCACCCTCGTACAGAACAACAGCCTCGCCATTACAAAATGGATTCGGGTAAACTAGAAATCTTTTGCCTGATTGGGGGCTGATAACGGTATCGTCAGCGTTCAGACTTGCACTTTTAAGTGTATCCTCCGCGTCTGGTTCTGATTCCATGCAAGTTTGCGAGTTTTGAGAAGAATTATAGAGTAGAAATTCATGGGTTATGGTATCAACACAAAACTCGAAATCAAGATAGCTTCTCTTTTTGGTATATTCGTCATCCTCTTCTCCCTCTTTTTCTTTATTCTTTAATTTTACATATTCAGAAGACACATACATGACTTGCCCGAGTGAATCGGTTACTCCCGTTACAATTTCATTGAAATCGCCATCAAAGCTTCCGGAAACATTTGCATTTTTCACCGGATTTCCCAGATTATCAACAACAGTTAGAGTGGCAGAACCATAATATTTTTTGTTTTCGTTATCGCCCATCGCTTTAACCGATCCCAGAGTAATACTGGATACATGCAGCGAAAGATCGGCCTTAAGCAGTACAACAGAACCGAAAGCAGGAATGCTAATTTTACTTCCGCCAATATATTTATTACCGCTGGGGGTCATGTAATCTCTGTCAGCGACAACATATTTTGGGGCATCCGTGTCATTGTACTCAAATCGCACGTAATTGTCAGGATTGATTGGTGTCACCTCATAAAATTCCACATTGTCAATATAAATTGTCCCGTCTTCGGGTCCGGCATAAATAATTAAGCTCGGAACTGCTACAGTCGCCATTGCAGTTATCATTATCTCATTGTCGGCACGGGTCGGACTAATATTCAGACTTATAGAATTTGACCCTGCAGTATAAGGCGAGCTGTTTTGCATCAGCTTTAATGCGATAGCGCCATTCACCGTTGATTTCGTGCTGATTTTGAGCAGATAATTCTTTCCGGCAGTTATAGCAGGTAATACGGTATTGATAAAAGAACTGTTTGCTGCTCCTGTGCCGGTTACCGTTAATGCAAGGCATCCTCCATCCAGTTGCCCGTCAACCTTAACCCGCGACGATGTATTGCCCGAAGGATTATAGGCGCCCCAGGAACTTACGTTTTGTTCGAATTTGCCATTTGAAATCCCATTACCGGAAAGAATCTGCTCGTATGCCGGGAAATTTTTGGGCGATAAAGTTGTGTGCAAATCGTAACCACCAAAACTTTGCCATTCGGACAGATTGAATGAATATGATTTTTGGGTTGCCGGAGATGAATATTTGATGTAATCAGTTTTATTAAATGGCTGACAATAAATATTGTTGTCGAGTGTACCCAGCATCGGAAAAGCCGATTCGTCTATTGTGTAGTAAGAAAGTAATGATTTTGAAAGGTCGGCAGACCCCTTAACCAAAAGGTTGTTTTGAATATCACAATCAACAATCGGCGAATTTGGTGCAATATTGTCATGATTTAGTTTCATGCCAATACCACACGAAAACACCGTATTATTCTTTGCCGATGATTTTTTTGCATTGTGAAAGAATATTCCGGAACTGGCGCAATTGGCAACACTATTTCCGGTAACTTCAGCATTTGCAGTATAATCATCAAGATAAATCCCTTCGACCATCCCGTCTTTTCGGTTATCTCCTTCGGGTGCACCAATACCATTGAGAACAATATTGTTGGTAATCTTTCGGTTAACAAAAACAGTTAAATCGGTTGACTTTGTCTGGGTATAAATTGCTCCACCATCATCGAGCACCGAACAGTAATTATTGATCACATTTTTATCTATCAAAATGTTGCTTCCATTGAACATAACAGCAGCATAGCCCAGATTCTCCATGATGTTGCGTTCAATAGTAATATTATCACCGACACAATTTATTCCGACCCCGCCCTGGCCGTTTACCGACATCCCGGGAACAATCCCTGTATTGGTAATGGTATTTCCTTTTATGGTCAGACGTGACGCACGAGCTGAAATACAGCTATGCTGAGTATTGAAAAATGTATTATTAATCAGCGAGATGCTGTCGCATTCGATGTTGGTTGAATAGATATATCCAACAGTAACAGCGCTTTCGCCTGATGTAATAAAATCGCAATTCTTTATCGTCGTTGAATTTGTCTTCGACATGTTGATGGCCAGTTTTTTAGACCCAATCATGGAGAACCCATCAATCACGATATCTGAAACCGAGCTGAAATCGAAGAATTTATCGATGTTGGTAACTTTAATTGTCTTTGTATTTGGATCGGTTGCAGAATAAATCCTTACTTTCTTATCTGCCGCGAGATAACACCATTCGCCATCCCGGTCCAATGTGGCAGGATGATTCTGAAAGAAGTAGCCTGTTCCGTTTTTAATCTCGTAATAAGCACTGCTACTAAGTGTTATGGTCTGTCCCGAATGGCTGGACGCTGTTATACGGTTTAATACCCAATGCGCATTGCGCACTACAACCTCGGCACCAGTCCAATTAGGTGAAGCTGGTAATGTATTATCGGTGAATGTTGTTTTTGAACCTGTCGGATGTGAAGAAATGGTCAGGTACCCACGGTTAGGAGCATCAATATTTGGGTAGCGGCCAAGCGGCTCCAAAACATCGTTGATCGTCAGCGCTGAGGGCTGGCTTGTTAAACCAACATTTGATGTTTCCCAGATATTACCGCCCAAATTGACCCAATTATCGAGTAAAAGGCGACCATCGATCACGGGCTTTTCTGTCCCACTGCCGTAAGCACCAATGGTAATCGGGTGTCCCGGTGTACCCGATTTTGTAATTTTCAGGGTTCCGCTGAACGTATCGCCCCGTTTAAACAATATACTGTCGCCCGGATTGATAACGCTCCAGCTTAGTCCGATTTTTGCTAAAGTTTTCCACGGTGTAGCCGGATTTTTTGCCTGGGATGAATTATAACTATCTGATCCTGTTGAAGAGGAAACATAAAACACGGCCGCTTGCAACCCGGAGTTTATAAGAAAAAAGAATATCAGGAAGTATAATATTTTATTCATAATATTTATGTTATATTTAAATACTTTTATCAATATCCTCCCTGCCCGTGTTGACTACACAGGCTAGGGGAGATATTGAAATTAACTTATAATAGCCAGAATAAGCGCAATTACCTAATTTGCTTCCTCCGTAATTTTACCCTTATAATACAACCGGTAATCGGTTGACGAAGTAATTTTACCGTACGAATTAATTTCGTACGAGCCATTTGATAATGCAGATACATTTAAATTGGTAGCATCCTGACCTGTCACCACCAGTTCGAAAGATGTATCGTCGCTGTCGCTGTTGGTGTTAAGCTTATTTACTTTAACTTTTAAAGCTAAACATGCAGCTACCTTCAGTTTGGCAAAATCGGTCATTGTGCTTGTCCGATATGCAAATGAACCCAGCTGAGTAGCATTTAAAACGGTATCGACCAGCGAAGCCTGTACAAATGATGCGCCCACCGGTTGAGTGGTATTGCTATATTCTGCGTCGTCGGTAAAAAGAAATAATTCTCTTTGGCTGAATCTTGACGCAAGCGAGTCGGGTATTGTTTTGGTCTGATCCGCGACAAAAGCTGCATGAGTAATATTAATTCTTTTGAGACCAGTTTTAGTAGTGCTGGTCCCGTTTACATCAATGGTATATTTATACTGGTACTCAAAAAAGCCAACATCTTTCTGCGTGCTAAGTTCCGTATCTTCTTTACATCCTGAAATCAGGAAAGCGAAGAAAACTATAATGGTCGTAAGTGATAATATTTGTTTCATAATACTGTCTGTTATTTATTCTTCGAAATAAATTATTTATTACCAACCCGGATTTTGATCGCCTTGCAATGCGGGATTTGAATCCATCTCTGTAACCGGAACCGGAAGCAGTAAAAGGCGTGGGTTCCAGTTAAATGTGGCCGCATAAGCCCGTCCTCCTTCCCACACTTTTTTGCTGCTGTTCCAGGTCGGAAACCCCATTGTCAGCGTTTTCGAAAAATCGTCGTTGATGTATTCCATCATACTTCTCTTGTTGTCTTTGTATCTCATCCGGATATTATCAAACAACGCATGCGCTTCTCCGCAGAGTTCCAGCGCCCGTTCGTCGTAAATTTTCATCCTGAAATCTTCCTTGGTAGGTGCATCTGCCAGGGTTAAGTTGGCTGGCGTCGTACGGGCTGTTCCATTTGCATTACGAGCGCGGGCACGAAGCATGTTAAATGCATCGAGCGCCTTGGCAGTTGGCCCGTTTATCTCATTTTCAGCTTCTGCTTTTACAAGGTAAATTTCGGCCAGACGCAAAAAGTATAAGTCGGTCCCATGGTTTGCATTATCATAAGCCCCTCCGTCACGGTATTTATTCAGGTATGCAAAATTTCCGCTTTCCACACTCTCGGTAGATGCAGGTATATTCGGGTACGTAACCCGCATTTTGGTTGTTCCTTTTTCAAGCCATTTAGTCAGAAAAGTAAATTCGCTGCGGTAGTCATTCGTATAATCCCCTGAAGAATATTTGTCGATAAACCAGGACTGTATCCTCAACGTGCCATCACCCTGTCTGTTCGGTTGGGTACCGGTAACACCATAAAGGGTATTGGGTAAAAACATGCGCGGATAACGGCACCCGACATTTACACCCGAGATGTCGGCAAAACGTATCCCGAAAAGCACTTCGCCACCCGTATTATATGCGGTCTGCTCTTTTGTGATATCGAAAAGATCGTTGAACCGGGGGGCCAAAGCATATTTATTTGACAGGAGAACGGTATCGGCATAATTTACAGCCATTTGGTAGGCAGACTTCGCGTCGCCTCCGCGGTTATTTGCATCCAGGTAGCTCCCGTATGTAAGGTAAGCCAGAGAAGTTAACCCCTGGGCTGCACCTTTGGTGGCGCGACCCGTTTCTCCTGCCGGTTGTTTATCAACTGACAGGCATCGCCACGATGCCTCTTTCAGATCACTGAAAATAAGCGAGTACACGTCGTCAACCGATGAGCGGGTACGATAAAAATCAGTCGCAGAAGTGAGATCTTCCGTAAAAACAGGAAGTTTACCGTAAAGCCTTACCAGGTTAAAATAACCAAACGCGCGCATAAAATACATTTCACCCTTAATTCTCGATTTATAGGCTTCGTCCATTTCAACCGGTTCAATTCTTGCCAACAAGCTATTTGCATTCCTGATAATCTGGAAATACCCCTTCCACGGAGCATAAGACAAATATCTGTTGGTCGCATCATAACTTTTAGTGTTCGACTGAGCCCACACGCCTCCTCCATTGGCATATATCTCAGGTCCCCACGAATTGTACAAATATTCCAAATTGGTCCGGTACGAGTCAAAGTCGTAAAACAAGGCATATACCCCATTCACCAGCGGATCAACATCTGCTTGTTTCTGTAGGAAACTATCGGTTGTCTCCTGATCGTATATGGTTTCTTTGATTGAGCAACCGGCCAGCAACACTATAAACAGGCTGCCAATTACATATGGTATGATATTACGTTTCATAACTAATAATCATTTTTAAAATTAGAAATTCAAATTTAACCCGAATGAGTAGCTGCGAATCTGCGGAATAGCTCCCAGGTCAACGCCTGGAGACATCGCATTCATACCCCGGCTGCTGATCTCCGGATCATATCCTGAATAGTTGGTAATGGTCACCAGGTTGGTTCCGGTGGCAAATACCTTAACTGATCGTATTAGTTTCACTTTTTTAACAGGGATATCATAAGAAAGCGTTACATTCTTCAATCTGTAGAAGGTGCCATCTTCAACCAGCGCGTCTGTGGGCCTCTTATAAAATGCACCACCAGCATATGTTAGCTTAGCATAGTAATTGCTTGTCCCGGGCCCGGTCCATCGGTTATTATACGCATCAGTCGACAGATTGCCCGAAACATTTGCATCCATCCCGGTTAAAACAAAATTGTTCAGGTTGAGAATATCGTTACCAACGCTTCCCGTTATCAGGAAAGAGAGACTTACATTTTTGTACGACAAATTGTTGCTTATTCCGAACGTATATTTAGGATAGGGGTTGCCTATAACAGTACGATCGTCTGTAGTAATTTTTCCGTCAGGCACGCCGTCAGGTCCCGATATGTCTTTAAACCTCCACAATCCCGGCTGAACAGCGGCCGTTTCTATCGGGCCATTATCAATGTCTGCCTGTGTCTGGTACAAACCATCGAGTTTATACCCATAATAGGAGCCTATTGCATACCCTGGCATAGCAACATGCCAACTGGTGCTTAGTATTCCAGAAAGATTAAATCCAGGGCCGAATATGGAAGCAAATTCACCGAGACTAATCACTTTATTGCGCGCAAAAGAAATGTTTCCTGATAAATTCCATTTTACAGGGCCTTTTAAAATAACTGCGCCCAACTCGAATTCAAACCCTTTGTTTTCTATTTCGCCGGTATTTTTTGTGATGGTGGTGTATCCCGTTGAAAGCGGAACAGGCGAAGCTATTAGCAAATCGGTCGTTCGTTTCTTGTAATAATCAAAGCCGAGCGTAAAGCGGCTGCTCAACAGACCTAAATCGAAACCGACGTCTGTTTGACTGGTCGTTTCCCATCCCAACTCAGCGTTAGCGAGACTGTTTTGTGTGTACCCGGTTATTGCCGTGTTATTCACCATTCCCTGGATGGATGAATAATAAGACTGGGTCTGTCCTACTGCCACCGATTGGTTACCTGAAGTGCCATAGCTTGCCCTAAGCTTCAATTCTGATATTATTTCGACGTTCTTCATAAATGCTTCTTTGTGCACGTTCCAACCTAAAGCCGCGGAGGGGAACAACGCCCACTTATATCCGGGAGCTAACCGGGTTGACCCGTCATCACGTACCGTGAACGTTACCAGGTAGCGGTCGGCATAGGTGTAATTTACACGCCCCAAAACTGATGAAAGGGCATAGGTTTGGTAGCTTGTTCTTGGCTTTGAAACCACATTGGCATTACCAAGATTGTAAAATGACAGGTGATCGTTTGCAAAATTATTTACAGAAATACCAAACTGTTTGCTTAACCAGGTTTGGTACGTATACCCAACAAGAGCATTAATCCTGTGCTTATTTATTGTCTTATTAAAGTTCAGGGTATTCTCCCACAGAAAACTTTGCGATTGTGAGTCGTTCCTATAAGCTGCACCTAGCGATTGATCCCCCGAATAGGTTCCTCTCGGGAAATATACGTCGCGATTGGAAAGATTAAAATTTGTCCCGGCGTTCACTTTAAGTGTAAGCCCTTTCATAATTGTTAAATCAGCAAATGCATTTATTACCACATTTTTTGTATGTGTCTCGTTTTTACTTAGTTTCTGTATTATTACCGGATTTCCCTGGAACTCGTTAATGGACCCATCTTCATTATAAGCCCTGACGATAGGCCTTCCGTATAATGCGGCCAAAATAACCGAAGAATTTACGCCGCTGGCATTGGTAGGAGACTGAAGAACAGCCTGGTTATAGGTCATCACTCCTGTCATATTTGTTCCAATCTTGATCCGGTTGCCAATATTTCGGTCAAGGTTGATACGTATCGATCCTCTTTGGAAACGGGACGTATACTTTATGACTCCTTCCATATCCGTATATCCGCCAATAACAGCATATTTCATATCATCCTTCCCTCCGGAAAGCGTGATTTGGTGATCCTGGCTAAATGAGGTCTGAAATATTTGATCCTGCCAGTTATTGCTGGGATATGTGCCAAATGTTGAAGGAGCATAACTGATAGCCCTTGCCGAGTTCAAATTCGCTTCATTTATATAGGTCATGTAGTCATCTGCATTTAAAACGTCAAGGTGTTTGCGTATCTGACCAATGTCGCTCCTGAAATTATACTCAATCCTGTCCTGCCCTTTTTTCCCACGTTTAGTCGTAATTATCACTACCCCATTAGCTCCACGTGATCCGTAAATAGCTGTCGCAGACGCATCTTTTAGAATCTCAACCGACTCGATGTCATTAGGATTGATGCTTGACAGCGCATTCCCTGAAGGAGAATCTGCAATAAAAGCAACACCTTCTGATCCCAGTGTTGTGGATGCGTTACCTGTTTCCAGCGGATATCCATCCAAAACAACTAATGGTTGGTTATTCCCGCTCATAGAGTTGGCTCCGCGCACCAGGAAAGTCATTCCTTCACCGGGAGCTCCGGTATTTTGGATAATTTGTACCCCGGCAGCTTTTCCCTGCAGCATCTGTTCTACCGACGAATTGGTAGTCTCCTCGGTTCCTTTTGCCTTGACTCTTGCAACCGAACCGGTTAAATCACTTTTTGGTATTGAACCATAACCAATGGCGACTACTTCTTCAATGCCAATTGTTTCTTCTTCCATGGTTACATTAATCAAGGTCTTGTTGCCAACTTTAATCTCCTGCGTTTTCATTCCAACAAAAGAGAATTGTAATATAGAATTCTCGGGAACACTTGAAAGAGTATAAGTCCCATTGGTATCGGTAATTATTCCTTTAGTAGTTCCTTTAATTATAACGGTCACACCTGGCAATAGAGAACCGGCCGAATCAGTAACTTTTCCAGTTACGGATTTTTGCTGCTGCATTAAATCCAAGAAAGAAGTATTACTATTAGCTTTCTGAATTAATATATAATGGTCATGTACTTCGTACTCGAATCCCTTATTTTTTAAAATATTACTTAATAATTCTGAGAGCAATTCTTGTTTGGCATCAATGGTAATGTTTGTCAAATTCTCTATCTCTTCATTCTTATAAAAGAAATAGTAATCAGTTTTTTCCTCGATCTTGCTTAAAACAGATTTCAGGGAAGCATTTTCTGTTTTCAGGTCAAGCCGAACATTTTGAGAAAACGTTTTTGCATTTGCAGCAAGCATTCCCGATAAAATAAAAATCCAAACGAGTTTCATAATTAAGAATAATTTAGGCCATTGCCATTGAAGACAATAACCAACATTGATTTTTTTCATAAATTTGAAATGTTTTAATAAGTACTAAAAATTCGTTAAAACGCTTGACGGTGGAAGTGGTGGATCACTTTCACCGTTTTTTGTCTTGATCATTCCTTCATGGGCAGTTAGTTTTTATAAATTGTTATTTCATCCTTTTTATCATTATTTGACTTTGTTTCATATTTTATACCATACATCCGTGCAAGGATTTTCAAGAAAGGATCGAGTGGTTTATCCTTAATTATGGTACCTGAAATTCTAAGTTCGCCTGTATTATCCCCAATAAGATTAATGTCAACGTTGTACCATCTTTTAAGAAGGGTTGCCAAATCAGCAAGTTTGGTCTCTTGAAGTAATATTTTGCCATTGATCCAGCTACTATAAAATTGGGTATCTACTACCTTTAGTTTTGCTTCGCCTGTTGATTTGCGAATGCTAATTTGTTCTGAAGGATTTAACATAGCCAACTGATCACCTTTACCGTTCACTATCGCAACCTTCCCTTCAATGAGGGTTACAACCATTTCCGGATCGTCGTCATAGGACGCAACATTAAACGTAGTTCCGTAGACCTTTATAATCCCTGTTTTTGTTACTACCTCAAATGGGATTTTGCTGCTATGGGCGACCTTAAACTGAGCCTCGCCATTCAATCTTACACTTCGTTTTTGAGTATCAAAAGTAGTTGGGTACTCCAGTGTGGTGCCAGCATTGAGCCAAATCTTAGTTCCATCCGACAAAGTCATTTTACTCATTTGCCCCCATTCCATTTCAATTCTATTATATGCTGATGGTTGTGAGTTTTCCTTAATATATTTTGGGATCATAATCCCAATTAAGATAGCCAAAAGGAATATGGCAGCATATTTAGAAAACGAAATGATTATTCTTTTTATTTGGGCAGAATGATTGATTTTATTACTAATATACTTCCAATTCTTTTCTTTATTAATTTGGCGAAATAAAAAACTATTGAACGACATGGAATGTAAGCGTCTCGCTTGTTTCAGGGCATTTTTAGTCTCTTCAGTATTCTCAATTTCTCTGAATAGCTTTTCTTCCTCTTCGTCCAACTTGTTGTGTACCTTTCCAACAACAAGTTCCCATATTTTATTGCTCATTTTATCCATGTGCTTCAGCTTTTGCACATAAAGGACGCTCAGTGTGAATATTCGGGTGACAGCAAAAACGTATTATTTTATTTCTTTTCGAAAAATCAACCAAAGAATAATACTATCATCCATTAACTTTTCACGTAAAAAATGGTAAGCTCTTGACAATTGTGTTTTAACGGTATTAACTGAGATATTTAGGTTTTCAGCAATATCCTTGTAGGAGATTCCTTCGAACGTGGCCAACTCTAATATTCTTCTTCTTTGCTCCGGGAGTTCCTCTATCAACTTATAAACTCGTTGGAGGGTTTCCTCTTTCTCAATATCGTATTCTTCAATTGAGGTATTTTCAAGTCGTTCAATAACGGATTCAATATCAGTACTCCTACTTCTGGGCGAGCGTAAATAGCTATAAATACCGTTACGTACAGAAAGCAATACATACTTCTCAATAGACGTTTTAATCTGGATTTTATCTTTACGCTCCCATATTCTCACGAAACAGTCAGTGACGATATCCTGTGAAAGCTCTAAATCGTCAAGTATAGAATTTGCATAAAGGCAGAATGACGAATAGTATTCATCAAAAAACAGCTTGAAGGCTTGTTTGTCTCCTGCTTTTATCTTATTCCAAGTAAGATTATTCATTTTAAAAATGATCTTTCACAATTATTCTCAATGAAAAACGAAATATAAAGGAAACTCCAAAGTTAAAATTAAAAATTAGGTACATCCAATGTTCCTGGAATGAGATCACGGTAATAATTAAAATTGTATTTGTCTTTCCCCTGTGCTTTTTACTACAGTACTTAATGGTTTGCCAGTGCCTTCGGCAGCTTCGTTCCCATTGTTTCCCTGATTCCATTCGGGAACTCTTTTCACTCAGCAGCCTTAGGCGCCACACACAAGAGTAACGGCTTTATTCCACCTTGTTGCATTCAGCCGCTACACTTGTTCTTGCCTACCCAAGCAAAATAGAATCACAATAATGTTTACCTGAAACCACTTGGCAACAGTTAATCATTTTCAACCTTGGCGGTTTCTTTTTCCGCTAGCCAATTTAAGCATACGCCTTCCCGTCCGTAGTTGTCTTTCCGGTGGCAAAGGTAATTCGTGTACCAGGGCAAATAAGTTTATGCCTCCGGTTTTGCTGAAAATCTCCATCCCTGCGGGTAGTATTTTCCGCAAAAAACTTGCGTGCCCCGGACCACTATCTTTTCAGGCCACCAAAACAACAACGACCGACACAATGGGAAGACGCATAAACTTAAAATGAAATACTATGAAAAAGAAAAACAAAATTACAGGTTTTGAAAATGGTGGTAATGAAAAACAAAACTCACTCGCCTCGGGAATCCGCATAAGTTCGAGTGAAAATTTTCTGACGGTTAAAAATCGATTTGTCAGGATTAATGAGGGTGAATACTCCACCGATTTTGACTTTTTTTTTGCAAAACCAGGTGTATATGGTACACCACATTGACCAAACTACCTCTTTTTGCAGTAGTTTGGAAAACCGTTGCTTTAGAAGGAACAACACCTCACCGTTGGATGATGACATTATAATGGAAACCCTCAGACAAATACATTGTGATATTATCGCTCCTAAATATGAAGGGGTGCTTGTTTATTAGCGGCATTCACAATATAGACAAATACAGTCAAAATACGACGTATTAGCTGCTATTTGTCCCCTAATAGCAGTTTTGGATAGGTTTGCTGGGATTGGTGTAAGTACCGGTCTTTATCAGCCTATGCAGAAAGGGGAAAACAGAAACATTGAAGATGCAACACAAAGGGTCAAGGAAAAGATGCCCCTTGAAAAAATGCGGGCTATTCCCAAATACCAGGATTTATCACCTGAAGATTACGAACAGCTTATCAAAAATGCAGAAACTGTCGCCCTGTTAATACTCAAAGCACTATTTTTGAAGAAATAACAAATACTGGTCGGCTTAAAATTCGAAACACTTCATAATTCTGTAGTTTTTTAATTCAGTAAATGGCTATCATGGACGATTTATACCTTTTTAAGCAGTTTGCACCAAAGGTACCTCACCAGTTTAAGGAAGGGAACAATGCCGTTATTTATACCCGTGTATCATCTGCAGACCAGGAAGATAATACCAGTCTGGAATCCCAGAAAAGATATTGTGAAATGTATGCCCAAAAGAAAGGCCTGAATATCGTTGGCTATTTTGGTGGAACATACGAATCAGCTAAGACGGACGACCGCAAAGAGTTCAACCGAATGCTGACCTTTGTAAAACGTTCAAAAAATATCAATTACGTGATTGTGTATTCTTACGAACGATTTTCACGTTCCGGTATCGCCGGAGCATCGATTGCCGATGAATTGCTGAAAAACTATGGTGTTATTACATTAGCAACAACCCAGGAACTTGACCCTACAACTCCGGCTGGTTCTTTTCAACAAAAAATATTGTTCCTTTTCGGGCAGATGGATAATGAATTAAGGCGGGATAAGGTGGTAACTGGGATGAAAGAACTGTTACTAAAAGGATACTGGGTTTGGGCAGCTCCACGTGGATATGAAGATTTAAACAGAGGAAAAGCAACAGAGCGAAGTTTAGTTGTAAGCAATGAGGGAAAAACTCTTAAAAAAGCCTTTGAATGGAAGGCCTACAGTCAACTGTCCAATATTGAGATTGCACGGAGGCTGTATAAAATGGGGGTCGATATTTCTGATAAACGCTTAAATAACCTTTTCCTCAATCCCTTCTATTGTGGATTGATTGTCAGCAAAATGCTTCCGGGGCAAGTCATTGAAGGGAAGCACGAGCCAATGATCTCTAAGGAATTGTTTTTAAAGGTTCATAATATCCGGCAGGAAAAAGGTTTCTTGGGTTTTGTTCATGACAGAGACCAGGATAATTTACCCTTAAAAGTGTTTGTGAAATGCGATAAGTGTGGCCTTCCACTGACCGGGTATCTTGTCAAAAAGAAAGGATTATATTATTATAAATGCAATACAAAAGGGTGTAAGATAAACCGCAGTGCGAAAATGATGCATGAATTGTTTGGATCAATGCTAAAAACATTCAAAATTGAAACAGAGGAATCTGAACTTGTCAAAATGCAATTAGAGGAGCAAATGTCTGTATTCTTTAAATCCCAAATGGAAGAAGCAAAATCCTTGAAAATAAAATTATCCGAAACTAAAAAGAAACTGGAGGCTATCCAGGAACGATTTGTCATCGGAGAAATTGAACGAAGTCTGTATGAAAAATTCAGACCGAAATATGAAAAAGAATGTTTTGAAATTGAACAGGAACTTGGCAGAACAGGCGGATATTTATCGAACCTCGAAAAGGTGGTAGATTTTGCCACAAAAGCATGTCTTAATCCCTTGATATTGTGGGAAAAATCAGATTTGGACGGGAAAAGAGTTTTTCAAAATTTATTGTTCCCCGAAGGAATTATCTATAATCGAGAATTGGACTATTATCGAACCTCGCGTATAAATTCATTTTTCTCTCATATCCCGCAACTGGCAAGGCTTCTGGAGAAAGGCAAAAGCGGGGATTCTATCAAAATTGACAAAATCCCCGCTTCAGTAGTCCCACCGGGAATCGAACCCGAATTTACAGTTTAGGAAACTGTCGTTCTATCCGTTGAACTATGGAACCATTTTTAGAAATTAGTCATTAGTCAACAAAAAAGGGATATATTTCCAAATGACTATTGACCCTTTTATTTTTTAAAAGTGCTGCAAAAATAGCCATTTATGCCATTTATGCAAAAACGCAATTCAGATTTTTTGTCCGTTACCCCATCTTACAATCTACTGAATTTGAATATAATCTAAATTCAATTCCCGTTTTTACTCAAAAAAATACCTAGAAACATTATAAATTAGTTAATTTGATCTGCTTTTTATTGTATCTGATTTCTGTTAACTCTACTTTTGTCGGCAAAATAAAATGAATCTATTATTAAAATAAAAATCCGTTATTCTATGAGCAATTTACTGACTACCTCTATTGGACGAAAACTCCTAATGAGCGTTTCAGGTTTGTTCCTGATTTTGTTCCTTTTTGTTCATTTGTTCCTCAACTCATTTCTGCTGCTCGACGGCGTATTTGGGTTCGAACGTGGCCAGATGTTCAACGCAGGGGTACATTTCATGGGAACCAACCCACTTATTAAGATCATTGAGCCGGTTTTGGCCATCGGTTTTATCGTACACATTATTTATTCATTGATTCTGACCGTACAGAACATGAAAGCTCGTGGACCTCAAGCTTATGCTTCAGGTAAAAAAACCACTGGTATCGAATTTGCATCGCAGAACATGTTGGTTCTCGGTATTGTGATCGCGTCGTTTCTGGCCGTTCACATCATCAACTTCTACATGAAAATGAAAGGTTTCATAGCATGGGAAGCTGGCGAAGTTGAATTCCCTTTCCTGGGCAATATGGCAAAAGGCGAAGATGCTTATTCGTTGGTTAATGCAACATTCAAAGTTCTGCCAATTGTAATTTTATATGTTGTTGGTTCGGTTGCTCTTGCATTCCACCTTTCGCACGGTTTCTGGTCGGGTTTCCAAACCATTGGCTGGAACAACAAAACATGGATGCCCCGCCTGAAATGTATTGGCAACATCGTGGCTATCTTAATTGGCGGAGGTTTTGCCGTTATTGCAATTGCACAATACCTGTTCTTTTAATTCTCTAAAAAGATTGAAACATGAGTAAATTAAATGCAAGGATTCCTGAAGGGCCCCTGGCTCAGAAATGGACCAATTATAAAGATCACCAGAAACTGGTGAACCCCGCAAATAAACGTAAACTGGATGTAATCGTAGTTGGAACCGGATTGGCCGGTGGCGCTGCTGCTGCTTCGCTTGGCGAAATGGGTTTCAACGTGAAAAACTTCACCATTCAGGATTCACCCCGCCGTGCGCACTCAATTGCAGCACAGGGTGGTATCAACGCTGCAAAGAACTATCCAAACGATGGCGACTCTGTTTTCCGTTTGTTCTACGATACCATTAAAGGTGGTGACTATCGTGCCCGTGAAGCCAACGTTCACCGTTTGGCCGAAGTTAGTAACAACATCATCGACCAGTGCGTTGCCCAAGGTGTTCCATTTGCACGCGAATACGGCGGTTTGCTCGATAACCGTTCGTTCGGGGGAGCTCAGGTAAGCCGTACTTTTTACGCCAAAGGACAAACCGGTCAGCAGTTGTTGCTGGGCGCCTACCAGGCTTTAATGCGTCAGGTCAACGCCGGAACAGTAAAGATGTACACTCGTACCGAATTGGTTGACATCGTAATTGTTGATGGCAAAGCTCGCGGTATTATTGCCCGCGACCTTGTAACCGGCGAATTGCAACGTCATTTCGGTCACGCAGTTGTTTTGGCTACCGGTGGATACGGAAATACCTTCTTCCTTTCAACCAACGCTATGGGATCAAACGGATCGGCTGCTATCAAAGCTTACCACAAAGGTGCCATGTTTGCTAACCCATGTTATGCTCAGATTCACCCAACCTGTATACCGGTTCATGGCGAATTCCAGAGTAAACTGACATTGATGTCGGAATCGTTGCGTAACGATGGCCGCATCTGGGTTCCGAAGAAAAAAGAAGATGCTGAAGCTATTCGTGCAGGCAAAATGAAACCAACACAAATTGCCGAAGAAGACCGCGACTATTACCTCGAACGCCGTTACCCGGCTTTCGGCAACCTTGTACCGCGTGACGTAGCTTCGCGCGCTGCCAAAGAACGCTGCGATGCTGGCTACGGTGTTGGTGCAACCGGTTTGGCTGTTTACCTCGATTTCAAATCAGCAATCGAACGCCTTGGCCAGAAAACGATTGAAGCCCGCTATGGAAACTTATTCCAGATGTACTATAAAATCGTCGACGAAAATCCTTACGAAACACCGATGATGATCTATCCGGCTATCCACTACACCATGGGTGGTATCTGGGTCGATTACGAACTACAAACAACCATTCCTGGTTTGTTCGCAGCTGGTGAAGCCAACTTCTCCGATCACGGCGCTAACCGTTTGGGTGCTTCGGCATTGATGCAAGGTTTGGCCGACGGATATTTCGTGTTGCCTTACACTATTCAGAATTATCTTGCTGATGATATTCGTACGCCTCGCATGACCGGAAACGAACCTGAATTCGTTGAAGCTGAAAAAGCTGTAAAAGCCCGTTTTGAAAAACTGATGAACATCAAGGGAAAACGTTCGGTCGACAGCCTGCACAAAGAATTAGGTTTAGTAATGTGGGATTTCGTTGGAATGGGTCGTACCAAAGAAGGTTTGGAGCACGCCATTCAGCGCATTGCCGAAATCAAGAAAGAATTCTGGAGCAACGTTCGTATCCCAGGGAATATAACCGGGATGAACATTGAATTGGAAAAAGCCAGCCGTTTGGCCGATTTCATCGAAATTGGGAACCTGATGGCCCGCGACGCCCTCAAGCGCGAAGAATCGTGCGGTGGGCACTTCCGTGAAGAATACCAGACTGAAGAAGGCGAAGCACTTCGTCAGGACGACAAATTTGCGTATGTAGGTTGCTGGGAATATAAAGGTGAAAACGCTGAACCTGAACTTCACAAAGAAGAATTGGTTTACGAAGCTGTGAAAATGGTTCAACGCAATTACAAATAATGGCTTTTTAAAAGGAGATCAATCATGGAAAAAACAATAAATCTTACGCTTAAGGTTTGGCGTCAGAACGGTCCCAGAGAAAAAGGCCGTTTCGAAACCTACAAGGTGAGCAACATCTCAATTGATAGTTCGTTCCTCGAAATGATGGACATTTTGAACGAACAACTGATCAGCGAAAACAAAGAACCTGTTGCTTTCGACCACGACTGCCGCGAAGGTATTTGTGGTATGTGTTCGTTGTACATCAATGGCCGCCCTCACGGACCCGACGACGATGTAACAACCTGCCAGTTGCACATGCGCAAATTTCAGGATGGACAGACAGTTACCATCGAACCTTGGCGCTCAGCTGCTTTCCCTGTAATAAAAGACCTGATTGTAAATCGTAGCGCTTTCGACCAGATTATCGCTGCCGGTGGTTACGTTTCGGTGAGTACAGGTGGTGTGCCCGATGCAAACGCTATTCCAATTCCCAAAGTGGATGCTGACGAGTCGATGGACGCTGCCTCGTGTATTGGTTGCGGTGCCTGTGTTGCAGCTTGTAAAAACGGATCGGCTATGTTGTTCGTTTCGGCAAAAGTGAGCCATTTGGCGTTGTTGCCACAAGGTCGCGTTGAAGGTGCCCGTCGTGCAAAAGCAATGGTTGCTAAAATGGACGAACTTGGTTTCGGTAACTGTACCAACACTGGCGCCTGCGAAGTGGAATGCCCGAAAAACATTTCATTGTCGAACATCGCCCGTTTAAACCGCGAATTCTTAAGCGCCAAGTTGAAAGATTAAGATGACGCGAATTTTATTCGCGTAAAAATACCGGCGATTAAAAATCGCTACACCCATAAAATAGAAGCCCCGGAGATTCAGTTCTTCGGGGTTTTATATTATCAAAATTCATGTAATAAAACAGATTTTAAGCGCCCTGATGTTAATATTTCAAAGCATTTTTAATTTAAAAATTTGATTAACAATTGTTTAAATCTAATTTTAAACAATTGATTGTTGATTAGTTCCTTTGCGAATGCCAAAAAAATGAAGCTTCATTTTGTATATTCGCATGAGTCTATCAAAAAAAATAATTTATGCCTTACAGGAGACTACCAAATACTGATGTTGCCAGGCTTCGGGCTATTGAAGCCGGACTGGATCTTGGTAAACGAGTAGCATTAAAAAATCTGGCATTCAGCCAACAAACACTTGAAAAATTGCAGACTTTCTATCCGCATTTTTTAGGGGCTATCCGCCAATTAAATATTTCGAAACAAAATCAGTTTGACCGTTCAAAAGAGTATAGCGAGATTTTCCGTAAAGCAAAACTTTATATTTCTCATTTTCTTCAGGTCGTGAATTTTGCTATCCTTCGAGGCGAGATGAAACCAGAAGTAATTGAGTTCTACGGATTAAAGGCTAACTCGAAAGCAACGCCTCCTTTGAACCTCGAAGCTCACGTAATGTCATGGGGAGAACGGGTTATTGAAGGCGAACAAAAAAGAATAAAAAGTGGAGGAAGCCCTATCTACAGTCCTTCAATCGCCTTAGTTAAAGTTCATTACGAAGAGTTTGTTGCTGCTTATCGCCATCAAAAAATGCTTCAGAATATTACTAACCGTGCCTCAATGAAAGTATCGGAAATGCGTGAGCAGGCCGATGTCCTTATTCAGGAAATGTGGAATGAAGTTGAAAGTTCAATGTCTCATTTAACCGACGAAGAAAAAAGAGAACAGGCTTCGGTATATGGTGTTGTATACGTTTACCGGGCTTCGGAACTTAAAAAATTCGATATAGAAAACATCGAGCAAAGCCTTTTCTTTTCCTAATTAAAATCAATCAATTCGTTATGCCTGTGAATCCTCCAGATTTGCGGGCATTTTTGTTTTCTGTTGCCCGTATTTGTATATCAGGTAAAGAAGCCAGCCAGCTACTGACACACTAATAATTACGACAAATAATTCACCCTGACCAGTCCCAAACTCTTCAACGTCTTTCGAAATAGTACCTTTTCCAATCAGGAAATAACCTAAAACACCAACAAGGTTATTGAAGAAATGGGCCAAAACAGGAACCCACATAGTGCCAGTCCAAACCAGAAGATAACCGAACATGGCTCCTAACACCAACCGAGGTAAAAAACCATAAAACTGCATGTGCATGGCGCTAAACACGAAAGCAGTAACCCAAATACCCCAATGGTGATTTCTAGTCCAATCCGTGAATATTCGCTGAATAACTCCGCGAAACATAAATTCCTCGCCAATAGCCGGAAGTACTGCAATCATAAATACATTGAACAGCAGACCGCCAAAACCGTTTACCGTCATAAATTTATCGATCAGCACCTTAGCATTGTCCTCCATGTTTCGCATCCAGTTTTCCAACCCTGAAAGGAAAGATGGAAAGCTCATCTTGCTGTTAATATCACCCAGAAAATTTATAAACGGGACAATAGCCAGCAGACAGAAAACAGCCAGCACAAAGCAACGCGATTGGGCGCTGCGATTTATCAAAAGGTATTCCTTTACATTACCATGGTAAAGAAAACCTAGAATAAACGGAGGTACTACAAATAAACCAATCGATTGTAATACCTGCATATATTTCAGAAAATTAATGCTTTCATCTGAATTATTTTGAACACCGTTAAGCAAATTCATAAGCTCGCTCAGGCCATAAAACGGTATTGCTACAACCATTCCTACGATCATAAACAGAAAAACAGAGGCCACCATTATAAAAATGGCAAACATAAGCTGCGGAAAAGGCCTCATATAGCGAAAAGCAGTAAAATCCATGTGACTTTGTTTTGTTCAGGAACAAAGATACACTTATGAGAAGCAAATCAAAACCGGGAAATGGTCATTAGAAAAATAGATTTCCAAATGACTAATTTTACTCCTGATTGATCAGCGCTTCAATTTCAGTCAGATGCAGTTTAAAGTGTGGCAAATACCCTTCAATATTCTGGCGCAACGAAATCATCTCATTTTCACCACTAATCCACTGATTTTCTAATTTATCGGGGTTAACATTTCTAATAACATGAGTGATGTGCAGGTTTGAATATTTCCATAATTGTACCAGGTTATACCAATCCTCGTGCTGATAATCCTGAATAGCAATCCAGCGGTCGTTGTTTCCCAAAGTGGCGTAGTTCGGAAAGGTCATCGGGTTTTCACGGTATTGCAAATGCACAATGCGATGGGTGTTGTTCGATGCAGAATCGACCATGTGTCCCAGAATCTGCTTAATTGTTCGGTCTTGGTTATTTCTGCGGTTGATGATAATTTCTTCTGAGAGGTTCAATAATCGTGGTTCCCAGGCTTCAATTAACTGAAGCATTTTCTGACAATCGTTTTCAAATGTGTTCATGTTCTTATAATGTCTAATTGCTGAAATGATTCGCAAAATAGTAAATTGTAAATACCAAAATTATAAATGACAAAAAAATTATATTTTTGCGCCGTGCTTTCAATGTGAAAGCCGTGTACTTGGTAACCACGTAAAAAACAAGAAAATGAAAAATTCTGTATCTGTATTATTTATGCTTGCGGGCATATTGTTTGCCACCTGTCTCTTAATTTCCAACATCCTTGCAACCAAAATCCTGATGATCGGCCCGTGGTCGGCCCCCGCCGGAGTATTGATTTTTCCGATTGCTTACATCCTGAACGATGTGATTACAGAAGTGTGGGGATTTACCAAAGCCCGCCTGATTATCTGGACTGGGTTTGCCGTAAATGTGTTGGCGGTTGTTTTTTTTACTGCCGGAATTGTTATTCCCGGAGCGCCTTTCTGGCAAAACCAGGATGCTTTTGCCACCATTTTAGGCAACACACCACGCATTGTGCTGGCAAGTTTAAGCGCTTATCTGATTGGTTCGTTCCTGAATGCTTTTGTAATGAGCCGCATGAAAGTATTGACCAAAGGGAAAGGTTTCTCTGCGAGAGCAATTTTGTCAACTTTGGCCGGAGAAAGTGCTGACTCGCTGATCTTTATTTGCATTGCTTTCATTGGGCAATTCCCGGCTGGAGTATTGATTACCATGATTTTTACTCAGGCCATGATGAAAACAGTGTATGAGATTCTGATTTTACCGGTAACCATCTGGGTTGTCAATTTCGTTAAGCGGGTTGAAGGCATCGATACATTCGACACCAACCAATCTTACAACCTGTTCAGGTTAAAAGAGATTTAGGGGAGCCCCCATCCCGTTCCCCCGAAAGGGGAAAGCCTGGGAATTGAGTCACAATTTGTTTTGCCCTGAAAGGGCATTATATCAATAGCCCGCGGCGAAATCCCGGATTGATGAAGATTCTGACAATCTCGTCCGCGTGGTAATGTTATACAAAACGAATAGGTTATTTCGGACGAAATAGAATTCACCCTATTAAATGAATTTTTGAATGAAGAAAAATAAAAAAGCATTAGTTGTATTTTCCGGTGGGCAAGACTCGACAACTTGTCTTTTCTGGGCTTTGAAGAATTTTGATTACGTGGAAACGCTCTGTTTCGATTACGGGCAGCGCCACCGCATTGAACAGGAAGCAGCAAGGGCAATCGCCGGGAAAGCAGGCGTGCCATTTACTTTGCTTAACCTCGACTTGCTGAAACAAATTACGCACAATTCGCTGACCGATCAGTCAATCAATGTAGAAGAAAACAAGCCGGATAACCGTCCGCCAAACACGCTGGTTGAAGGCCGGAACATGCTTTTCCTGACTTTTGCTGCCATCTTTGCCAAAGGAAAAGACATTCCGAATTTAGTTACCGGAGTTGGTCAGGCCGATTACAGCGGATACCCCGATTGCCGCGACAAATTTATCCGCTCGCTAAACCAAACCCTGAACCTGTCGATGGACTACAATTTCACGATCCATACTCCGCTGATGTGGAAAACGAAGGAAGACATCTGGGCGCTGGCTGATGAATTGGGCGTTTTCGACCTGGTTCGCACCGAAACAGTAACCTGCTACAACGGCATTAAAGGCGACGGTTGCGGCCATTGCCCGGCCTGCCAGTTACGCCGCAAAGGATTGGAAAGCTATTTACAAACAAGATAATAGATAATAGATATAAGATACTAGACAAAACACAGTTTTATCTCTGTGAACTCTTTAGTAAAATCTTGACCCAGTGAGGGCTTCACTTTAAGTGAAACCCTCACTAAGATTATCGCCTCGCAACACGTAACCCGTAACTCGCAACAATATCATGAACGATTTAAAAAACCTCGGAAACCAAAGCAAATACCTGTTCGATTACAGCACCGAAATGCTCGAAAGCTTTGACAACAAACATCCGGAGAACGACACCTGGGTGAAATTCAATTGCCCGGAGTTTACCAGCCTCTGCCCTATTACCGGTCAGCCCGATTTTGCAACCATTTACCTGAGTTATATTCCCGACCAAAAGCTGGTTGAAAGCAAAAGCTTGAAGTTGTACCTCTTCAGTTTCCGCAACCACGGCGCTTTTCACGAAGATTGCATCAACATCATCATGAAAGACCTGATTAAACTGATGGAGCCTAAATACATCGAAGTTTGGGGAAAATTCCTGCCACGCGGCGGACTGAGCATCGACCCGTATTGTAATTATGGCAAGCCTGGCACCAGGTACAAACAGATGGCCGAGTATCGCATGATGAACCACGATTTGTATCCTGAAAAGATTGATAATCGGTAAAGAACGATTTTTAACACGAAGGCACTAAGACACAAAGAGATTATTTTTTCTTTGTGTCTTAGTGCCTTCGTGTTTATATCTTGTATAGGCCGTTGGGCTAAAACTCGGCATTCTTTGGTGTACGCGGGAAAGCAATCACATCGCGGATGTTGCCCATTCCGGTTACAAACAACAGCAGGCGTTCGAAACCTAAACCGAAACCTGCATGAGGCACTGTTCCAAAACGGCGGGTATCGAGGTACCATTCCATTTCGTGTGCCGGAACGCCCATCTCGTTCATACGGGTAACCAGTTTGTCCAAATCTTCCTCGCGCTGTGAACCGCCAATAATTTCGCCAATTCCGGGGAACAAAACGTCCATTGCCGCAACGGTTTTTCCATCCTGATTTTGTTTCATGTAGAACGCTTTAATCTCCTTCGGATAGTTAATCAGGATCACTGGTTTTTTGAAATGCTTTTCAACCAGGTAGCGTTCGTGTTCGCTCTGTAAATCGGTTCCCCAGTCAACCGGGTACTGGAACTTGTTCTTTTTATAGTGGTTCGAATTCTTCAGTACTTCAATGGCTTCAGTGTATGGCAAACGGATAAAGTCGTTTTCAAGCACGAAACGCAGTTTTTCGATCAGCTCCATCGAACGCTCGTCCATTGGTTTGTTCTTTTCTTCTTCCTGAAGGCGTTTGCTCAGGAATTCGAGGTCGTCCATGCAATTGTCGAGTGCATATTTAATCAGCGATTTCAGAAAATCTTCAGCCAAATCCATGTTGTCCTGAAGTTCGTAGAAAGCCATTTCAGGCTCGATCATCCAGAACTCGGCCAGGTGGCGAGCAGTGTTCGAGTTTTCGGCGCGGAAAGTAGGTCCGAACGTGTAAATTTCTCCCAAGGCAGTTGCACCTAACTCGCCTTCCAACTGACCTGAAACGGTGAGGTTGGTCGATTTTCCGAAGAAATCCTGCGAGTAATCAATTTTCCCGTCTTCCAATAGTGGCGGATTTTTTGGATCGAGCGTGGTTACGCGGAACATTTGTCCGGCACCTTCGGCATCCGACCCGGTGATCAGCGGCGTGTGCAGATAAACAAATCCGCGGTTGTTAAAATATTGGTGAATGGCAAAAGCCATGGCATGACGAATGCGGAAAACAGCGCTAAATGTAGCCGTTCGGAAACGCAGATGAGCATTTTCGCGCAAAAACTCAAGACTATGTTTTTTAGGCTGAATCGGGTACTTTTCAGGATCAGCTTTTCCGTAGATCACAATCTCAGTAGCATTTAATTCAACCAACTGTCCGCTGCCCTGCGATGCCACCAAATCGCCGGTAATTCCGAGCGACGCGCTGGTATTAATGTCTTTCAAAAAGTCCTCGCCAAATTTCTCAACATCAGCAACAACCTGAAGATTATTGATTGTCGAACCGTCGTTCAGTGCAATAAAATTGACATTTTTACTACCGCGTTTTGTTCTCACCCAGCCTTTGACAAGCACTTGCTGGCCAACCAATTCGCCCTTCAGGACTTCTTTAATTTTCAGTCGTTTCATACTGTTATTATTTGCTGATTCTATATTTTTCTATTGTTTACAAAAATATGGTTTTCTGCCTGAATACTTAATTGACTCCCGATAAAATAGGTTCAGGTTATATAAAATTAAGATTCTGCCAGAAATAACCCCTAAAGAAAATCAATTACCGTTTTTAATTTGGTTGATTTGTACAGAAAGCTCTTGCCAGGTTTCCTCCGGGATTTTGGCACCCACAACTTCCACAACTTTTCCAGCCAGTAATGAACCCAGTTTCCCGGCCTTTTCCAAATCCAAATTTTCAGAAATACCATACAACACTCCTGAAGCATAAATATCGCCGGCACCGGTAGTGTCAATACTTTTTGCAGGAATGGCTTCAATACGAATTACACTTTCGCCGTTTTTAATCAGAGAACCTTGAGCTCCAAGTTTTATGATGGCCAGACCGCACATATCCGAAATGGCGTATAATGCTTCTTCCGGCTGCTTCCCGGTCAACGCAATAGCTTCATCTTCATTGGCAAAAACAATGTCGACATATTGGCGAATTATCCGGTTCAGGAAATCGATGTTGGCTGCAACAATATTAAAACTTGCCATATCAATCGACACCAGCAAGCCTTTTCCCTTGGCTACTTTTAGCGCAGCTTCAATTAGCGAATGATTTTGCACCAGGTAGCCTTCGATATGCAAAATACCATATCCTGCAAAAATTTCTGGCTGCATTTCATCGGCAGTAAGCTCCATAGCAGCGCCCAGGTATGTTCCGAATGTACGTTCCGAATCGGGACTAATTAAACCTGTTGCATGACCAGTACCAGTTTCACTGTAGAAAAAATGCGTATGGATATTATTGTTCTGGAAGTCTTCGATGTAAAAATTACCAAATTCATCATCTGTAATTTTACCAATATAGCCACAGCTACCTCCAAGTTTCGCAATTCCGTGCACAGTATTAGCAGCAGACCCTCCGGTTTGAATGATCCGGGCATTAATTTTTGTTTCTTTTTTTATTTCGGCCGAAAGTACCGAATCTACTAAAGTCATACTTCCTTTGGGTAACCCAAATTTTTGTAATACAGAATCATCGGTGATATTAATCAACACATCGATGAGGGCATTCCCAATTCCAAGAATCGATTTTTGTTTATTTGGTGCACCAGTAAATGAATTCATGAGTAAAATTTTTTGCAAAAATATTTTTTCTTTTCGGATAAGCTATTATTTTTGCATCGCTTTTGAAGTAAAACGGTAACGGTTAAAGTTACCTGCAAGATTGAAAAATTCTCTAGTAGCTCAGTTGGTTAGAGCGGCGGACTGTTAATCCGTAGGTCGTAGGTTCAAGTCCTACCTGGAGAGCAAAAGGTCAGATAAAAAATCTGGCCTTTTTTCGTTTTGAGTATAACCCGAAAAAAAAATCTGGATATTAGAATCCTCCTAACCCATTTTCGAGTGCATTAAAATATTTTTCTTTGTTGAAGGAATATAAAAACGGAGCCTTATGGGCTGCTCCACTGTAAAACTTCTCTTTCTTATCCAGAATACCAAACGAAAAGATTTTCCGGTTGAAAACACCAAATTGTTTGAGGAACACCGAATCTCCCAAACCGGTAAACATCTTAAGAAGACGTTCGGCTGCAGTTATCAGTTCATCTTGTCGCAAAACAAAACCACCAGGCAAAGTCCATTTATTAGTATAAATTGTTCGCAACAACAATACTTTGACATTGTTATCGTCAAAACCAAATATAACGTTATTGATGGCAACCGAAGGAAGAATATATTTTCCTGGGTTAATTCTGAAATCTTCTGTGTTAAAAATATTGTCCATCGATGAGTTGATTTAGCATACGCTTTTTTGTCCAACTTCAATACAAATGAATAGTTTTTTTGATTTTTTCAAAAACAATAACAGCCACCTTTGATGTACCTTACAAACCCGGAATATTAACTGCACATTGCTTTGAAAATGATAAGGAGACAGCAACACAGTCGATTAACACAGTAGGAAAACCTGTTTCGGTTAAACTTACCGCCGACCGAAGCACAATTAAATCAGATAGAAATGACTTATCCTATGTTTCAGTTGAAATACTCGACGAAATGGGTAACCTGGTGCCCAACGACAACAGATTAATTCAGTTCATACTTAACGAAGATGCTAAAATTGCAGGTGTTGGGAATGGAAATCCCAAAGATGTAAGTAGTTTTCAGCAACCTCAAAAATCAACCTTTCAGGGGAAAGGACTGGTAATTGTACGCCCAAAAGGTATAGCAGGTAAAATTACTTTAACAGCAAAATCGGAAGGATTAAGTGATGCAAATATTGAGTTAATAGCCCAATAGAGATTTTTTTTCATATTTGGTTGACATTCAGGTACACGCCAAACTAAAGTTGCATTAGTTGTTTACCGGAATGTCTTTTTTATATCTTCTTGATAAATGCAAGTGTAACACCTTATTTTACCTGATATATTTCGTAAGTTAGTCATATCAAAAAAAACTAAAACTTAAAACTTGTTATGCAATCCAACAGACGTGGTTTTCTTAAACAATCTTTAGCATCAGCAGCCGGAATGGCTACAATTTCGATGATTCCGACTGATGTTTACTCCAGAAATTTATACAATAAATCGTCTCATACTGAAATAATTCTTAAA
The DNA here is from genome assembly GCA_937915865.1 of uncultured Prolixibacteraceae bacterium. GTDB lineage: Bacteria > Bacteroidota > Bacteroidia > Bacteroidales > Prolixibacteraceae > Aquipluma. The sequence goes on from CALGIG010000054.1 coordinate 135,100, forward strand.
CCTGAAAATAGGCCTGAACCCAAAAAACAGATCAAATTTTCAGTTATTGGTATCAATCACAATCATATTTATGGAATAGTAAATGCACTATTAAAAGGAGGAGGCGAATTAGTAGCAGTTTATTCTAAGGAAGCCGAGTTACTACCTTCGTTTACAAAAGCCTTCCAAGGGGTTAAGATTGCAAAAAGCGAGGAAGAAATCCTGGATGACAACTCAATACAATTGGTTGCAAGTGCAGGTATTCCAGTGGACAGGGCACCTCTTGGCATACGTGTCATGAAATCGGGCAAAGACTATGTAACAGATAAACCTGGCATAATTACATTCAGACAATTAGACGAAGTAAAGAAAGTCCAGAAGGAAACGAAACGTATTTTTTCAATTCTATATAGCGAACGCCTTGCTAATCCGGCTTCAGTAAAAGCAGGTGAGTTAGTTCAATCAGGGGCTATTGGCAAAGTAATTCAAACTTTAGGAATGGGACCACACCGGATGAACGCTTCATCGCGCCCTGCATGGTTTTTCGAACCCGAGAAAGCAGGCGGGATTTTATGTGATATTGGTTCTCATCAATGTGACCAATTCCTGTTTTTTACCGGATCAACAAAAGCCGAGGTGAGTTTCTCGCAGGTAGCTAATTTTAATAATCCAAAATACCCAAATTATCAGGATTTTGGCGATATGAGTATTCGTAGCGACCACGCTACCGGGTATATTCGTATCGACTGGTTTACCCCCAATGGATTGCCTACCTGGGGCGATGGCCGAATGTTTATCCTGGGTACCGAAGGCTATATCGAACTGCGTAAATATGTTGATATTGCCGGAAGATATGGAGATAACCACTTATTCCTTGTCAACCAAAAAGAAGTAACTTATCTCGACTGTACAAATGTCTATCTTCCTTACGGCGAACAGATTGTAAATGATGTAGTTAATAGAACTGAAACCGCAATGACACAGGATCATTGTTTTCTGGCAACCGAGCTTGCCCTCACTGCACAAAAAAATGCGCATCGGATAACCATTTAAAATTATGATATGCCAGTAACAAGGGTGCTATTAAACACCCTTATTACTAATTATTATTACTGGTAATTCTGTCGCCTTTTGCATCAAACATTCCCAACAAATTGCCTTCCACATGATTATCTCCTTTTTTTTCCAAAAGAAGATAAACATCGTACCCATTGGCCGAAAAATAAAGAGTTACTGATTTTTCGGTTTCATCAATCTTTGTAAACTTGTTTATGTCCGAATTTGCTTCAGAGATAATCCCACCAGATAATTTTCCATCGGTTCTTTCCAGCGAAACAGTCATTTTAGCGTCGCCATCAGGAGTCCCAAACACTGTTACTTTCCACTTTCCGGTAAAAAAATCGGTTTCACTTGTTGTTTGAGCATTTACGCTCGTAGTAATAAGGAGCAAAAACATCCCTGCGAGAAATAGAATTGTTCTTTTCATAAATTGTAAGTGATTAGTTATTAATAGATAAGAAACTGAAAATTCACATATACAACAAAACAGGTAATTAGTAATTTTCTGCACCAAAGGGTTCTAATGTTACCCAATGCTTTTCAAAATCCTCTATCCCTTTTGAAGTACAAAGGCCCCTAATAAAGTTAATAATTGTATTTTTTGTCACTTCAAATGGCGATACTTCGTACCTGGTAAATAAATCGGTTCGTGTAACAGAATTGTATAAAATGTAGATACCTTCCATAACAACACCAGAATGAATATCTGACCTGAAAACTCCATCATCGATACCTTTGATAATTAATTTTTGAAAATGGATTCCGAATTTCCTTCCCACAGCGATTTCAATTCTTCTTTCCAATTCAGGATAATAATAGTGTAAATCATTATAAAATAGATTATTAACATCATATCCCCTTTTCACTGCTATGTACCAAATATCGAGAAGCAAGGCAACTACGTTCCGTTCTTCCGAAAGATTTTCAAGCAATTCATATTGCTGTTCGTAATGAAGAACAAGTACTGCTTCCAACAATTCTTCCTTGTTTTTGAAATGCTTGTAAATAGTTTTCGTAGAGATATTTAAAGGTCTTATAATTTTCTGAATTGACATTTCCCGAATGCCATACTTTAAAAATTGGCCAAGTGCAGCTTTTAATATTTCATCTTTCATGTGTATAAATTTTTGTTTAACGCCTTAAAATCTGCGTATTAACATTTTTTATTTTTGAATGTCACAACGAAATGGAATAGCCATTTATTCGCTTCGCGGATTTCCGCTTCGCTCCAATTCATTTTCGGTTTGTCAAGCCTTAGGCGAGATCGCTATTTCATGATAATTTGTTGGAAAATATCAAACCACTCATATTTTCCAACAAATAAATAGAAAATATTTCAATTAAAAAATTTTCCACTTATTATTATTAAGATTGACGAGATTATTGATGCTTATTACTTTGCACAAACGTGTATAAGAATTCATTGAAAACGTTCCTGCATTGATTTTAATCTATCATATTCGGGTTTAGATTAAAAAATCTTATTTTTGGGCAAAGTTGAAATAGGATGGCAGATCAGAAATTAAGTTTACAACAAAGACTATTGCAGAAGCTTTCGCCGCAGCAAATACAGGTTATTAAGCTGCTGGAGATTCCTACCATTCAGCTTGAACAACGTATTAAAAGCGAACTTGAAGAAAATCCAATTCTTGAACTCATTGAAAACGACGATTCGAACGAAAGTTACGATGATACTGAATCTGCAGAAAGTGATTCTCCTCAAAATGATGAATTTTCGCTCGAAGATTACCTGAACGAAGAAGATATTCCAAATTACAGGCTAAATGCCAATAATTATTCGAAGGACGATAAGCAAGTAGAAATGCCTTATTCGTCCGATTTAAGTTTTCACGATTCGCTGATTGAACAACTTGGACTAACAAACCTGAAAGAAGACGAAGTAAAAATAGCCGAATACATCATTGGAAATATAGATGAAGATGGCTATCTGCGCCGCGACTTACTCTCCATTTCCGACGACCTTGCTTTTCACATGAACATGGATGTTAAGCTTGAAGACCTGGAACGATACCTGGATATTATCCAGGATTTTGACCCTTCGGGAGTCGGCGCACGCGATTTGCAGGAATGCCTGTTGCTCCAGATACTGCGCAAAAAAGGCAAAGATTCCACCTGCCTTGCTGCAAAAATCATTCAGAACAATTTCGAGGAATTTACAAAAAAACATTACGATAAAATACAGCGTAAATACGAAATAACCGACGAAGAACTCAAAGATGCCATCGACGAAATCCTGAAGCTGAATCCCAAGCCCGGAAGTTCGTACAGCAACCCGATGACCAAATCGAACCAGGTTATCGTCCCCGATTTCCTGCTCGATAATGTTGATGGAGAACTTATTCTGACCTTAAATCAGCGAAACGTTCCTGAGCTTCAGCTTAGCTCAACTTATCTCGATTTGATGAAGTCCTATTCGTCGAACAAAGGCGGCGCCACCAAAGACCAGAAAGAGGCCATCATGTTTATGAAACAAAAGCTTGATTCGGCCAAATGGTTCATCGATGCTATCCGCCAGCGCCACCAAACGTTATATTTAACTATGAGCGAAATCATCAAATTCCAGAAAGAGTATTTCATGGAAGGTGATGAGACAAAGCTTAAACCGATGATACTGAAGGATATTGCTGATTTAACCGGTCTGGATATTTCGACCATTTCGCGCGTTTCGAACAGCAAATACATACAAACTCATTTCGGGATTTACCCCCTGAAATATTTCTTCTCCGAAGGCCTGCAAACCGACACCGGCGAGGAAGTTTCGACCCGTGAGATAAAGAAAATTCTGAAGGAATGTGTTGACAATGAAGATAAAAAGAGCCCGGTAACCGACGAAAAACTGGCGCTTATCCTGAAAGAAAAATCGTACATTGTTGCCCGGCGTACAGTTGCCAAATACCGCGAACAACTAGGGATTCCGGTTGCCCGAATGCGGAAGGAACTGTAATGATTTATTGCTGAGCTACACAAATAAGAAAACAGAAGAAAACAGAAATGAACGAAAACAAAGTTTTACTTGCTTCGGCTCGATTTATATCAGTTATTTTTCATCCGTTATTTATTCCGACCTTAGGTTTTTTGTTCCTTTTTAATTCCGGTTTTTATTTCTCGATACTACCATGGGCGCTTAAAAAATACATGCTTTTGGTGGTTTTTATAACTACCTGCTTTTTACCGGCAATATCCATTTTTGTTTTATCAATCAACAGCAAGTTCGATATTAACATGGAGAAAAATACCGAACGAACCTTGGCATTAATTATCAGCGCCATTTCGTATTATATTGGATACCTTTTTCTGAAAAGGGTACCTTCTTTTCCCATTTACAATATTTTATTAATTGGTTCGGTTTTGGTGCAGGTAATACTGTTACCCATTTCCATGCGCTGGAAAATCAGCATTCACCTGGCCGCCATTGGTGGATTAATTGGTGGAATTTTGGCGCTTGCTTTTCGGCTTCAGGAAAACCCTGTAATTATACTTTCTTTACTGATTTTAATTGCCGGATTAGTTGCAACAGCCCGTTTAATTCTCTCGAAACATACCGGCGCCCAGATTTACACCGGACTTTCCATTGGTTTTTTAACTTTGTTTCTGGTGGTGACTTTTATATAGCCAATCATTGGTGTCCGGTTAAAATTTGTCCATCTGCTTAAAACGCTTATTGGGTTTAACCTCTACGAGGTAAAAGGCACTTAGGGCTTGTTTTTACTACAATACTGAATCTCCTATGGAGAATTTTCCGCGTGGCGGATAACGTATTGTAGTTCAACGCAAACGAAATTCACGTTTCCGCGTAGCGGATAAACTTTTTGATTTACCGGACAACAATGATAGCCAATAGCCATTTCTCGAATGGCTATTGACCAAAGAACTCATGGCTATATCATCCCGTTGCGTTTCAGCAAAGCATCAACGGTTGGCTCCTGCTCCCTGAACGCTTTGTACAATTTCATCGGATGTTCGCTTCCGCCTTTTTCCAGAATGTTTTTGCGGAACGAATCAGCCGTTTCGCGGTCGAAAATGCCTTTCTCCTGAAACACTGAGAACGCGTCGGCATCCAATACTTCAGCCCATTTGTAGCTATAGTATCCGGCATCGTATCCGCCCGAGAAAATATGTGAGAACGCAGTGCTTTGCATACTTCCTTCTACTGGTTCGAACAATTCGGTGGCAGCAATGGCGTTGGTTTCGAAGGCTTTCAGTCCTCCTTCAACAGGCGTTTCGCGATGGTGATAAGCCATGTCGAGCATACCAAAACTCAATTGGCGTTCCATTTGGTAAGCAGCCTGGAAATTCTGTGCCTTGCGCACTTTTTCAATCAACGCACCGGGCATCTTTTCGCCAGTCTGATAATGCACGGCGAACGTGTCGAGCCATTCTTTTTCGTACGCCCAGTTCTCGTGCATTTGTGAGGGAAGCTCCACAAAATCCCAGTAAACATTGGTTCCCGAAGTTCCCGGGAACTGGCACTGCGATAACATGCCGTGTAACCCGTGGCCAAACTCGTGCAGGAAAGTGGTCACTTCGTCAAAAGTCAGCAGCGAAGGCGAGGTTTCAGTCGATTTACTGAAATTGGTCACCAGCGATACATGTGGCCGGACCTGTTTCCCAGCAACATTCGATTGCGAACGGTAGTCGGTCATCCACGCACCCGAACGCTTGCTTTCACGCGGGAAAAAGTCGAGGTAAAGCACGGCTATAAACTGGTTTTGCTCGTCGAAAACCTCGAATGCCGAAACCTCCGGATGATAAACTTCGATGTCCTTGTTTTCCTGAAGGCGCAATCCATATAGTTTTTGAGCCAGTCCGAATACCCCATCAATCACTTTTTCGAGTTGCAGATATGGTTTTGTTTCCTCGTCGGTATAGTCGAATTTCTCCGATTTCAGTTTTTCCGAGTAGTAGGCCCAGTCCCAGCGCTGTACGCGGCCCTCAAGACCTGCTTTAGTGGCGAATTCCTGAACTTCGGCAAATTCCTTCTCCGCAAAAGGCTTCGATGCCAGATGTAAGTCTTCCAAAAAGTGTTCAACTTTTTCGGGTGTTTCGGCCATTCTCTCCTGAAGTTTGTATTCGGCATGTGTATGGAAACCGAGTAATTTGGCCTTGGCGATCCGAAGTTCAACAATGCGGCAGACAATCTCTTTGTTGTCGTTTTCGTTGCCGTGGTTGGCGCGCGAACTCGATGCACGGAAAATCTGTTCACGTAATTCCCGGTTGTCGGCATATTTCAGGAAGGGCACATAACTCGGGAATTGCAGGTTGAAAAGCCAGCCTTCCTTGTTTTTTGCTTTTGCGGCTTGTACAGCCATTTCAACAATCGATACCGGAAGCCCGCTCAGGTCTTTTTCATCGGTTACGAGCAACTCGTAGGCATTGGTTTCGGCCAGCACATTTTGCTGGTATTTCAAACCCAATTGCGACAATTCTTTGGTGATTTCGCGGTACCTAGCTTTGTCTTCCTCCTTCAGGTTGGCTCCACTACGCACAAACCGGCGGTAGGTTTTTTCAAGCAAAGTAGACTCTTCGGTATTTAAAGCAAGTGCTTCGCCTTGCTCGAAAACCGCTTTGATCCGGGCAAAAAGTTGCTCGTTCAGAGTAATATCGTTACTGAAATCTGACAACTTAGGCGCTATATCCTGGGCAATTTCCTGCATTTCGTCGCAGGTTTCAGCCGAATTCAGGTTAAAGAAAATATTCTGAACCCGGTTGAGCCGCTCGCCAGCTATATCGAGCGCAACGATAGTATTTTCGAAGGTTGGCGCATCGGTTCTGTCAATGATTTCCTGGATCTCGTTGCGTGCTTCTTCAATAGCCGCTTCGAAGGCAGGCAGGTAATGCTCTATTTTGACAGACCCGAACGGAGCGGTTTCATAAGCTCCTTTAAAAGGCTGTAATAATGGGTTAGAAGCCTCTCCCAAACCCCTCCGAAGGAGTGGGTTGGGAGACTCAGTATGCGTTATTTTTTCTATTGACATTGTCTATTAGTTTTTCTGAATAAGCAATATAACACTTAAAGTTTCTGAAAGATTTCGTGAACAGGCAAACTAATCACATCCTTTTTAAGCCCTCCCTTGGGGGGAGGGTTTGGGTGAGGCTATCTTCCTTTTCTTCTCTACCGACCAGCCAAATTTCCCAATCGGGTCGCCCATTTTGAAGTAATGGCCATGAGAATAAACAAGCGGGTTTGCCTTTTTCAGGCTGAAAGCGCCGGTTTCCGGATCAATGTACCGGTCGTCAGCTATTACATTAACTACTTCAGAAATAAACATGTGATGCGTGCCTAACTCAACTATTTGTTTCACCCGGCATTCGATACTGATAGGCGCTTCGGCCAGAATCGGCGCTTTTACGATGGTTGCAGGAGCCGGAGTCAGGTTCATCTCTTTCCACTTGTTCACTTTCGCTCCTGATTTAACACCGCACCAATCAGTTGCACGGGCTAATTCTTCGGTAGTTAAATTGATTACAAATTCGCCGGTACGCTTGATGATTTCGTATGAATGACGCGATGGTCGAACCGATATATAGCACATGGGAGGATCGCTGCTGATGGTGCCGGTCCAGGCGATGGTAAGCAGATTATATTCTTCGGGAATTTCGCCACAGGTGACTAGCACTGCCGGAAGCGGATAAATCATGGTTCCTGGTTTCCAGTTGATTTTTGCCATAAATATTGATTAAGATACCTCGTTTAACCCTTTCTAGTGGGTAATTCGTAAAAGTACAAAGTTAGTAATGTTTTATCGATTGCCGTTTGCCTTTCGTTGAAGGCACAGGGAAATCGCCATTAAAGGAGTAAAACTTAAAATTAGGATTTTTCAGTAGTGGCTAAATCTGAAAAACTTATATTAAATAAGTCATTTTATTGGAAAATACAGTCCTGCACCGGAAGATTCCTTCAAAGCAAACGAGTGTTATTTCTCGTATTTTCTTAAACTATAATCCTGATTTTAGTCCTTTCTGCGGTTTCACGGATTGAACCTTTACACAGATATTTGGGAATGACAAACTTAGAGACTTTTGAGTGATAAGTATTTTAACAAACAAATTTTATTTGAAACAAGAATTGGTTGGGAAATTCAGCTGAATATTATTCTAAAGTACTTTATAATAAGCAACTTATAAAGTTAAGCAAATCCTATTTTTATTACCACTTGATGGAGAAGTATATAAAATAAAGATTGTAAAGCGCAGTAAGATTTGAAATTGCCTTTTGGCTTAACCATTGAATGTACCTGAGACGGCTTTTTGTTTTTGTCAAGCCAGTCACTTCTTGCAAATCCATTATCTTTACACGATTGATCAATGCAATGAAGAAGGTCTTAATCATTACCTATTATTGGCCGCCGTCTGGTGGTGCTGGCGTTCAGCGCTGGCTAAAGTTTTCCAAGTATTTGCCTGAGTTTGGATGGCAGCCGGTTGTGTTAACCGTCGATCCTGAATTTGCCAGTTACCCGCAACGCGACGAAAGCCTTTCTGCCGAAGTTGGGCCCGATTGCCTGGTTTATACCACCAAAAGCTTTGAGCTTTACGATTTATACAAACTCATTTCTCGAAAAAAAGAAGTTCCGTATGGCGGATTTGCCAACGAGTCGAAAGAAAGCCTGTTTCAGAAAGCTTCTAAGTTTTTGCGAGGGAACTTTCTTTTACCCGATCCGCGAAAAGGCTGGAATAAATATGCTTTGAGAAAAGCCACCAAGCTGATTACAGAATTTAATATTGATACGGTTGTAACAACCAGCCCGCCACATTCAACACAGCTCATTGGGCTTAAACTGAAAAAGCGGTTTAAAACTATTAGTTGGGTAGCCGACCTGCGCGATCCGTGGACCGACATATATTATTACAACCAGTTTAAACACACCGCACTTGCCCGTAAAATCGACCGGGATTACGAACGGAAAGTGGTTGAAAATGCAGATTTACTCATTTCGGTTAGCGAAGATGTAAAACGTATTTTTGCTGATAAAAGCGCTCAACCCATTGCGGCTAAAACCGTGGTTATACCGAATGGCTATGATTCCGAAGATTTTTGGGTAAGTGAGATTCCTGCAGAAACAATAAAGGTAATTACTTATACCGGAACAATTTCTGAAGCTTATGACGTAGATAGTTTGCTTATTGCATTACTTCAACTGAAAGATGAATGGAGCGGGAAACTTTTGATTCGCTTTGTCGGCAAAGTTCCCTCCAATATTGCATCGAAATTTAAAGAAACAGGTTTTGAAGTTGAACAGATTGGCTATGTTGATCATCAAAAATCCATCGAATATTTATTCCGTTCCGACTTGCTGTTGCTGGTTATTCCGAAAGTGGCCAACAACAGGGGAATACTGACAGGCAAATTTTTCGAATACCTGGCCTCGCAAAAACCGGTTCTTGCGATTGGTCCAACCGATGGCGATTTGGCGCAGATTATTGCTGAAACCGGTTGTGGCGAACTGTTCGACTACAGCGATTCTGAAGGCATGAAACAATTTATCGTTCAGAAATTAACTCAGAATAAAACGAATGTAAATTCTGAAAAAGCCAGTGGATATTCGCGAAAAGAATTAACCCGAAAACTGGCAGAGAACCTCAAAATTAAAGTGGGTTAAATAGTGAGAAAGAAATAATGTCGTACTTATGTTCGTACTTTTAAACTAACTCACCCCCGCGCATCTGCGATGCTTCCCCCTCTCTTTTCTGAAAGAGAGGGAAGAACGGCCGCCTTGCGGACGTTGGGGTGAGTACAAAAAATACGACAATAAATTGTTCAGGTTACTTAATTAAAAAAAGAAAGAAATAGTTTGATCGGCCAGGAGTTCACCTTTCTTATCCTGTGGTAGGGTATTGGATCGGCACCATATGCCCTCCGGTTTTCTTCAATGTTCTCGATTACGCTTCCTTCGAAATCGAATTCAGTCAACCCCATGTTTTTGTTTGCGTAATTTATGGCTTCCCATACCAAGAGAGCCCCGGCACCACTGTTGCGTAAAGCAGGGTCTTCCCCTATCAGGTGTACATAAGCAGTAACGCGGTCGTAAGTTAAATACAGCGCCGAATGGGCTTTGCCTTGGTCGTCAATAGCAAAAAATATTGTTCGCGCGTTGTTGTCGGCAAATGCCTTATCCATTCTGACCAGGTTAGACAGATTATATCCTATTTTCTTGTCTTGTCGTTCAAACGACATTTTATTTAGCCGGTAAAAGGCTTCAATGTCGTTATTTATTTCAACTTTAACCAATTGCGAAGCCTTTCTGATTTTATTCCTGACAGAGCTTTTAAAGTTGGAGAAAACTTCATCCAGATTCGAGATATCCTGTAATACATACGTGTACATTGTTTGCTGGGTAAAACCTTTCCAAAAAAAAGGCAACCAATTAACAAAACTCCTGTGAAACCTGACATTGAAATACTTAACGTTTGGTAACGAACCGATTAATGCCCCTACTATTTTCTTTTCGAGGCCGCCCCTACTTACCTTTTTCATCTTTTCGGGTATTACCAGCAAAACCCCCATAAAAGGTGTTATTTTAGGCATACCTATTTTTTTACCCACTAAAGATATTTCGTTCAAATAATATGGAAATACCCCGTAAACTTGCTCGTTTTCAATGTAAAGAGCTACTTCCCAGTTATTTTCGCCACAAGCACAGTTTAAATACCAATCGTTAAAATAAACCGGCAGGTTTTCGTACGACCGGCAAAACCGGGCATATAAGGTTTTATCTTTTACGATCATATTCAAATAGTATTTTGTTTAAAATCATTATTTTAGTTTGCATTGTAACCGGTTCAAAACCAACCTTGCCAATTCCTTTTTGTGCTGCGACATTGTCTGTCACGGCATCAATATATACATCATCAACGCCTTTATCCCTGCCCAATTTTACAAGGTTGAAAATGATGGATGGATAGAGGTTTTGCCCTCTGAATTTTTCAACCGTATAACAGTCGAATATATGGGCGCTGTTACTTGGGATGGAAAATATACCAAAGATTTTCTGAGCATACTTCTGTTTATTAACACCAATCCATCCGTATGCAGCGAGCTCGCTGTCAAGGTAAAAACAAAGACCATAAGCTCCTTTTTTATAGATTTCTTTTAATTGCCGTACTTTTTTTTTACCCCTAATTTTCTGAATATCTGGCCAAACTTGTTCATTAATGATTTTTAAACGAAAACCTTCGCCCGGGTTCATCTGATTAAGCGCCGTTGTTTTCCTTGCCACAAAAACATTTATCCTCAAAATTCCTGTACCTTTTCGCTGCAAATATTTAACAACACGCTTTATAAATTCGGGTATCATCTTCGTTTTTTTTAATAAAGCTATTGTTTTTAATGAATTACCAATTTATCAAACCTTCTGCAATAATCTCTTGTGGTGAAGAAGCTTTTATTTTACACTCATAAAGATAGCCCATTATTTTCTTGTACTCCTTTAAAAGCGGGCCAAATTTATAGTCAGTAAAACTGGTGTTGTGCCACAATAGTGAAAGGGTACAGTTGTAGTTATGTTTTTCGAAAAAGCCGATAACTCTTTCGCCTATGGTCTCCACCGGCACTTTCATGTAACCGAACAATGTAGTATCCATAACATGAAGGGGCATTTCGACAAAGTTAAAAGGTTTGTTTTCGTTCATATCGAAGGGTTGAAACGGCTTTCCATACGAATTTCGGAAACCGTACCTTTCGGCAAAGCCAAGGCTACAGTCTAATTGTAGTTGCGACTTAGCTATCTGGGGCCAATCATCCCAGGTTCTGAATTTCAGGAAATGATATCGGTTGAATGTTGTTTTTAAGTTGCTCCTTTGCAATTCTTCATCAATACCCATCGTGCCACACGATTTGTGTAGCCCGTTATATGATCCTGAACTGGAAACCATATTTACCAACCGTTGCTCCTTTCGAAGGTCGTAATCGGCATTTACAATCCCGTCCGAGCTCTTCCCACTGTTTACTAGCCAAAAAAAAGTAGAATAAACATCGTATTCGCTGTTTATTTTTATCACTCTATCAATGTTTTTCCAGTGATGCTCTTTCATTAATTCATTTACAATTAGTTTAAGAACAACAAATGGATTCATCTTTTTTAGCGCCCAAAACCCGTCCTGAAAAAAAGAACCATAAATCGAGTCGATGTCGTGCGAAATAAAAATAGTGGTTTTTGACTGCCTGGTACTTAACCCATAACTTTTCATGAAAAGGTCGATCTCTTGTTGTACCAGGTTTTCTTCAACCCTATCGAACCGGTATTGATAGGAAGCTTCGTACTTAAACCGTCCATAACGGTCGAAAGTAGATTCTTCGGCATTCAGTTCCTGGCAACAATTAACCATATAAAAAATAGTGGCAGCAATGTCTTTATTGCCTTTTTCATCAAAAATTGCGGGTTCCCGACTGGAACAATTGTTTTTGACCAGGTTTAACTGGCGACTGGCCAACTCTTTGTAAAACGTAAGGCAGATGGGCTGCGACCTTTCATCAGAATGATCCCATATCACTTTGGCAAGATTAGGACTGTCAAGGAATTTAATTTGAATATCTTGGTTCTTTTCAATCAGTTTTACGACATATCTGACTGGATAATAATAATCTGTGTTTTCTTTTATATAGACTCCAATTCCCATTTTTGCAGTTATTGGCCTAAATCATTTGAGAAAGAATTAAATCTAAACCATAATTTGACACAAAAATAAGATAGTACAGGAACAAAAGTTCTAATTTTTGAATAAACATTTTTAAATCGCCAATATTTGTAGTTGAATTAATTGACTACCCCTAAAAAATGGGTTGAACAAATGCTACAATCCAGTCATATCAAGGATTTAAAGATGTTTATAAATGAGGAAAGCTGGATTGAAAAGGTTATTTTATTGTGCAAACAAAAGCAAATAATCGCTAATACCTGGCTCATTTCAAAAGTATTAGCAAAACGGGTACAGCGCAAGATTAGTGGTTATTTTATCAAGCTTAAGGGTCAATAACAAAACCAGAAGTCCGTTGTGTCCCGTAAGATGACTACCCGAATATTAAAGACAGGTACTATATTGGTCAATAAAATAGCCACTGGCACTTACGATACGATATCGTTGAGCCAAATAACAAAGCGCTTTCAGAACCATTATAACAAAGAAGTTTTTTTTCATGAAGTTGTTCCGGAGACGTATCAGCAGTGTGAAAAGCAAAATCTGTCATGGGGACTATATCCTGTTCGATGGCTCTGATATTCAAAAGAAATCTGTCAAAAGGATATCGAAAAGTCAGAAATACCAGTTGGTTTATGAATGTGGCGCGATAAAAGTTCAAAATAAAATCAAGGGCAAGATATATGATCTCTGGCTTGTTGTCACCAAGAGAACCAATGGCGGTTATTGCTGGTTCTTGACACGTTCCCCGAAAGAAAGCATCGTTGAAGTAATCACAGAAGCATTTACAGCATACGGCTTTAGGTGGAAAATTGAAGAGTACTACCGGCTATCAAAGAATGCTACAACCTGGAGATATCCAGGTCAAAACATTCGAAGGGTTACAAAGCATGTTGGCAGTACTAACCATCGCGATGAGCATCATCTTCTCATCGCTGCTCACGAGGTTATTACTTGCAAGTGGGGTAAAAACGCTGAACAAAGAACGTATGTACGAACTATGCAATTTCATTTACTACAAAATCAGTACGATTATAAAAGTTTTGCTGGCAAATATGACGCCAAGGGCTTTCCTTCCTTAACCCAATCCTTATCCAAACAACGGATAGTTAAGCCTTCTGCTAAAATTTTGAAAATTAAAAATGGGAGATGGCCAATTTTATTGAATATAAGATAGTATTTTAGAAGGACTTATTTCACATTTCCAGAGTATACAAATCAACCATGTACTTGTCACAACTTGCTGACCTTCTTTTTTCGTTAACGAGATAATACGTTATTCCTATTTTCAAAACGGTCGTTAATAAATTTTCAGGAATTACCAAATTAAGTTTGTTTTGACTTGGAAAAATCACGCCAATATCATACTGTTAAAATGTCGCTTTTTTGCACGAATT
>CALGIG010000055.1 GCA_937915865.1 uncultured Prolixibacteraceae bacterium
TGCTCCATTTCAAGGAGTTCTGTAAATTGTTCCAAGAATTTTGTTTCCATATTACTAAGTTTTAAAGGTTTACTATTTTATCGTTAATGAATTCAGAACGCCAGGTTATCAAACAAGTCTTAAGGTTATAATTATTGCCTCCCGAAAATAAAGTTACTGATCCAGAACCTGAAATTAAAAGCAAACAGGACTTAATTCTTGATCAGCACGATACATTCATTCAACCAATCTTATGATCATGAAAGCTTCTGCATGTGAAAATCCGACTGTGGATCCTCTGAATTTTGAGAGTGCTGTAAGAGTTTCGAGGGAACGAGGATTGGGAAAGGGCTTTAACTGACTTATGAAACAACGCATTGCTTCCAGTTTTTTATCAAAGAATGCTGAAACGTCCACAAATTTTACCGGAATAAAAGCATCATCGCCAAAAGGAGGAGCCCACTCGGTTTCAGACACCGTCTCATAGGCATAAATGGATTTTACAGTATAAATTCCGACCGGCCTGGCGGCTACAAGGCAGGCATTGAACACAACCCTGTGGTCTCCATGTATGTCTCCCCGGTGGGGAACATACAAATCGGAAATACTGAACCTTTTAATAACATCAGCAATCTCTCTGGAAATTTGAGCTAATGAGATAATGTCAAGTTCGGGAGCAGGAAAATTAAGAAATACCGTCTCTTTTACACCCAATAACGAATGAGCACGAAGGGCCTCTTGCCTTACATTCTCTATTCTTTCAGCAGTATATAGTTTAGGTGTGCCTCGGGTAACTACAAGAACGTAGACCCTTGAACCTGCTGAAGAATACTTTGCTATAACTCCACCGCAACCTAAAATTTCATCATCAGGATGAGGTGCTATGATCAGAATGTTTTTCTCCATGTATTTCTGATTAAGAAATTAATCTGACAATTTTTGTTCTCAGCGACATTTCCGCAAAAGAGTAAAACATATAGCCAGCCTTCTTAAATGCTTTTTGCGCAGCTATATCATCCTGGGTAGTGTAAGTCCATACATAATCACATTGTTTTGTAAAATAGGCAGGAATTAGCCTGAGTACGCTGGTAAATATCCCCTTGCCGCGATAATCCGCATGTGTAACACAAGGACCGATTTGTTGATCCTTTTTTCCCATAAATGAAAATCTGAAAACCTTTGGTGTAATGTATGAATAATGGACTACTGTTTCATTATCCAATAAGACCAGTATGCTGAATCTGCCCATTGATGCTAAATACCATAAGAGATTCACAATAAGACCATCTCCGTACTGGTTCAAATTTAACAGTTTCGGTTTGTAAATATATAATCTGTAGCCATTTATAAACTCAGGCCATTTGTCAACCACAGATAAATTCATTGTAGAAATACTATATATCAGCAGTTTGCGTGTTTGGCTCCATCCAAAAAAAAATTCTAATAATCGTTTCATTGAACAATGCTTACAGCTTATTTACAAGCCTGACAACCTTTGTGCGTGTATTCAGTTGTGCAAAGGAGTAAAATTCATAACCGACCTTTTCAATAACCCTTTGTGAAGCCAAATTGACGACATCGTGATAAACCCAGAAATTATCACAATGTTTGCAATAATAGCTTCCTATCAGTTTATGCAAATTGGTTGAAATTCCCAATCCCCTGTATTCCGGATAAGTATATGCTTGCTGATGATGGATATCATACTTCCCCATATAGCTAACCCTGAAATTACGGGAGACAATTTCTTTTGAATGAACAATTTTGTCGTTATCGTAAAGGTATAAAATAGTATAATCATTTAAAGTAATTAAATTCCATAGGAAATTTCTGACAAAACCAGAACCATATTCGGGCCTGCTTAACAATCGAGGCTTATATACAACTAACTTGTAGCCCATAAAATATTCAGGCCATTCTTCTATTGGCTCAAAATGTTCAGAAGATAATTTATATACCTTAAGATTAATAATCATAAGCTATTCCAAATAAATGTTCAGCAAATAATAATGCAAGAACGATCATACAATTGTCCGGGCTCTTTCTTATGCTCTGATATCCAGCAACTTTAAAATTTCATGAAACACATAATTCAGGTGTGTTTGATCATACCTTTGGTCGATAGGAATAGGAACCATATACTTTGACAAATAAGCTTCAAATGATTGTTCCGGGACTTCATGAAGCACACTTTTCCACCACCTCCCTGTATAAATCAGCTTTTCACGCAACCGATCAACAAGTTTATCATCTTCAAAAACCAGGGGATAAACAATTGGTACAACATTGCCATCAATGTGAAGCGTAGGGTCAATTTTATTGATTATTCTATATATTTCACAAGCAGTTTTAAAATTCTCCTGTCGCTTGCTTTTTACACTTTTATAATCAATCGCCTGGAGTAATTTTCTTGTCAATCCAGACATGAGTAAAATGTCAGAAGCATCAACTCTTGCCTCATTCTTCATCCTTTCGGCATAAGATGCACTACAACCTACCTCATGCCGTCTCAAGAGAAAGGCTGAAGTCTCAGAAGAATAATCCTGCTGATATTCATCCAGAGAATCTCCGGCATCTGCTCCAATAACATAACATCCATCTGGAACACCAAAAAATTTCCGGGCTGAATAAACATTATAGCAACCTTCAAATGGTTCGCTGAAAAAAGAAGCACTATTGTCAAGAATTACATTATTGTACTTTTCAATTATCCCTGACAGGAATGCTTTCGAAAGAATTCCGAAGTAATTCACAACAAGAATAGCAGAACCAGACTCAATGTTATTAATTTGTGGCTCAAATTGGCTATTAATAAAATATTTCCTGATTTCTATCCCTTTTCTGATCAGAAACCTTTCCACAGTCGGGCAAAGATAGAAAGGCAAATAAATTGTTGAACATCCATATAAACGGAGCGCATGGAATATGCCACTTCTTGCAGAATTAAGCCTGGCAACATCCTTAGAACCTGAAAAAAATTCGCCAGTGCTTCGAAGATCTAATTCAAGAAAACTGCCTATTTCCATTCTTATCAATTATTTTGATGTCGCATTACGTTATCCCAATCATAGCCACAATTCATCAGGTAATCCAATACAGTCACATTGACTTGAAATGCTCCCCACAGCTGGGGATATTCGAATGGCTGAAATTTAGAGTACCTTAATTCTATTCCCCTTAGACCAAAATTATCTTCATCCTGATATACCTTAGCTCCCGTCCCTGAATAGTAGATTTTGCAATTTAGTGTATCGCAGATATCAAGAATCTTTTCTTCTTTATGTGAGTTAATGTTTAACTCTGAAGAATTAATCAGTTTCGTATAAATTCCAAATTTTTTACAGACAAATTCAATGATAAACCTATCCAAATCAGCTATGCTATTATAATCAGACTTGAATAAAAGTTCAAGATCATTAAAGACTTCTTCAAAATATTTTGATCTTCTATAGTTAACCTCTATTGTCTTGAGATGTTTCTTTCTCCAATCAAGATCATTGTTAATGAGAACCTGATTAATATTTTCACCGAACGTTTTCTTAACCGGAATCTTAAGCCTGAATGGCCCCTGCGGGGTTTTTATATAGTGATAGTTCTGCATCCCCTGATTTGAGAACTGGACATCATCAAGAAAAACAAAAATATCAGCTTGTGCTATTTTATAAAAATACCCCAGCCATGGAATATAATTGGGTTGATGGATTGAAACAATTTTACCGGTCTGTGTCATCTCTTGCATGTTTAATCTCTTAAATCTTCAGAACAATAGAATTTTACTCTTTACTGTATATATTGTCCGTTTTGAAAAAGAAAAACAGTGATGAAACAAATAGCTTCAGATCAAAAAGAAATGAACAACTTTTGACATATTCAACATCAATGGGGATATTGATATCCCAATCATGAACCTCCCTGCATCTGACCTGAGCAAGGCCGCTTATCCCGGGTTTTACTTTGAAACGTTGTTTTTCAAATTCAGAATAATCATCATACTTTTTTGGAAAATAAGTGACTGGTGGCCGTGGGCCGATAAAACTCATATCCCCTTTCAGAATATTAATTAATTGAGGCAATTCATCGATGCTGGTTTTTCTGATGAAACGCCCAACCTTAGTTATTCTGGGATCATTTTCATACAATCTGGACCCATTTTGTGAGTTTTGGGGCTGGGATACCGTCATCGAACGAAACTTAAAAACTTTAAAAACAATGCCATCTTTCCCTAAACGATTCTGAATAAAGAAAACCGGACCTGAAGAGTCGAATTTAATCAGCAATGCAACAATAAAGAATACCGGAGACAATAATACCAGCGCAAACAAAGCGGCTATCCAATCCAGTATGGGTTTAACAAATGATAAATACATGAAATAAGCAGGGTTAAATTGAGTAAACGATTTTTCTGATCAGATCAGCAGTTTAAAAAAACCTGGAAACATTTTCAGAAGTAAAGTCTTTCGATGCAGCAAGTGAATTTTTACTGAGTTCTTCACGAGCAGAAGGATTTTCTATCAGAAACTCAATATATGTTTTCATTTCCTGCTTCATCTCAGGTTCAAAACAACTCCCTACGTTATATTTAAATACAAGCTTTCCAAGATCTGATTCATTGTTGGTAATACATAACATTGGAGTTCCAACCGAAAGAAAATTGTAAAATTTACTTGGAATAGCCAGTTGAGAGGCTTCCTTACCAAGGCTGACAACTGCCAGATCTGCTGCGGCTATTGAAAACGGAAAATCTTTTGTTTCCTGCCATGGCAAAAGTAGGCAGTTAGTAAGATTTAATGAACTTATCATCTTGTCTATTTTGTCTTTTTGGTTTCCCTGACCAATAATAACGAAAATCAAATCTTCCCTTTGCATAATACAAGCAAGTTCAACTAGAGTTTCAATATTCTGTGAAGTACTTATGTTTCCTGAATACATTATAACAAACTTGTCAATTAGGTTGTATTTCCGAACAAATGGATTTTCTGACTTCCTGACAGGCTTTAAGAATTCATTATCGGTCCAGATTGGAATAACTTCAATTTCTTTTTCACCTGCATATTTCTCCAAAACCGCTTTCATTCCCTCTGTTAATGTAAAAATCCTGTCAGCTTTTGGAAAAATCATTTTATTGGCTTTTTCCCAGAACTTAACAACTAATGAGTTTTTTGAAAAATAGTTAAATTCAACCAAGGCATCAGGATAGACATCATAAATAAGCAGGTAGAAAGGATTTTTGCAGAATAACGGTAGCAGTGTTGTAAATGGCGGATTAGAAACCAGGAATAATCTTGCTTTTCTATATCTGAATTTGATCAATACCAGTGCCTGCAAAAAACTCCATGGCCAGGTAAATAACCTATTAACTGAAGAATTGCGTTTATATGGAACCAGTTTTGCAATTTTCACCTGATCATGCAAAGGCTTGTTTCGCTTATTCAGCATACCAGCCATCAGAACCCTTTCTTCAAAAATATCTTCAAATGCATTTACTATATCTATCATCAGGTAGCCTGAGCTCTGATTTATGAAAACAATAGTGTTTTCAGCTTTTTTTGTGATTTGTTTGTCATCAACAGGAAATCCACTGAAGTGCTTCATAATAGCAGAATACGAGTATTCAACAGTATAATTATCAACTAAATACTGATGACCTTTCCAACCCATTTTAAGATTGTTTTGCCGATCGCTGATCAACAATTCCATTTTCTGCAAAAAACCTTCCAGATCACCATGTAAAACCCAATACCCAAACCCCTGATTACTTATAATTTCTCCAATATCTGTAGCTGAATCAGTGGCTGCCAAAACCGGCTTTTGACACTCCATATATGACAGAAGACGGGAAGGAAAATTCGGAATAGTGAATTTCCCACTAAGAAAAATCAACCCTACATCACAACAAGCCAATAATCTGGAATATTCATCTTTAGGCAACTCTTCGATTAAAATTGAATTTCGAATTTTCTTTTCAAGAAGAAATAAATGAATATTTTCAAATTCAGAGCCCGATCCAACAGTGATGAAAAATATTCGTGAATCATCAGCTACCGCATTCATAATGTGAAGGAAAAACTCAAGTCCCTGCGACTTACCCAGATTCCCTCCATAAATAAAAATGACTGCGTTTGCAGGAATATTGTATTTTTTTCGAAACTCAGACTTTTCAAGTTCCGAAACTGCATACTCTACCGGTTCAATGCTATTAGGATTAAGTTCTACTTTTTCAACAGGAATCTCCGGATTTTTTGAAAGAATATAATGGATATTAGCAGCCGACATACAGCCTATTGAATCCGACAGCTTATACAGATCCTTCTCTGCTTTTCTGAAAAACCTATAAGTTAGGCCTCCCTTACGTATAAGCCCAGAATCAACTGCAGCCTGAGGAAAGATGTCCTTGAGCAACAAATATGACCTGGCTTTATCACGATTCTTCAAGAACTTTACCACACGAGAGAATGTAATGGGAGGTGTTGAATATAATATCAGATCAAACTTAACATCTGAGAAGTAGGTTCGGATTCCATAAATAAATTGATATTCCAACATCAGGTAGGCAACACCTTTTTCTATATTACTTGTTTTCTGGATGTTCAGTGTACGAATCTTTAAAATATTCAGATTCCCCTGCATTATCATGGTAGTTCTCCGCTTAAATTTCCTTTCCATCGGAGAAACCACATAAACATTATGGCCTTCTTTACAGAACTTACGCACAAGATCAGGATAAATTCCCCTGTCAGAAATATCCGTGAATCGGGATAATGTCAAAAAGACAATATTCATTAAATACTATTTACCCCAGACAACTCTGTTAACATAATCGGTATAGGAAAGAATGATTCTTACCACCTTATCTGATACATTTGGCATGGTGTAATCTTTTACTTGCCTGAAATTTCTTGATTCAACGCTTTGGTATTCCAGTTGCATCAGACCCTGCATAACCCGTTCCGGATTTAGTCCAACCAGCATTACAGCTGCTTCTTCCATGGCTTCAGGCCTTTCATGAGCTTCTCTTATGTTCAGTGCCCTGAAATTAAGTATCGACGACTCCTCACTGATTGTTCCACTGTCAGATAATACAGCTTTTGCATTCATCTGCAAACAGATATAATCTGTAAGTCCAAAAGGCTTCATCAGCTTCACTTGAGGTTCAAACCGCACCCCTTCGTCTTCGATTTTTTTGCGGGTGCGCGGATGAGTCGTAACAATTACAGGCAGTCCTGAGCTTTTCGCCAACTGATTGAGAATTGCTACCAGGTTCCTGAATTGATTATCAGAAGATATGTTCTCTTCACGATGCGCTGAAACAACATAGTACAGTTCCTTCTCAAGACCCAGAGAACCAAGAATTACGGATTTATTGATTTTTGGCAAATAATGATGTAATACTTCGAACATAGGACTGCCGGTTTTAATCACCCTGTCGGCCGGCAAACCTTCACGCAGGAGGTATTCCCTGGCAATATCGCTGTATGTCAGATTTATGTCGCTGATGTGATCAACAATTTTCCTGTTGGTTTCTTCGGGTACGCGCTGGTCGAAACACCGGTTCCCTGCTTCCATATGAAAGATGGGAATATGCCGCTTTTTGGCTGGAATTGCACAAAGGCAGCTATTGGTATCACCCAGGACCAGAAACGCATCGGGTTTTACACTTTCCAGCACAGGATCGATTTTTATCAATATCTGCCCGATGGTTTCCGCTGCATTATTGCCAGCAGCGCCCAGATAAAAATCAGGCTTTCTCAGGTCAAGATCCTGGAAGAAAACCTCATTCAATTCGAAGTCATAGTTCTGCCCGGTATGAACCAAAACATGATCAATAGCCCCGCTCTGATCAAGCTTGTGTAAAACCATCGACAAACGTATAATCTCCGGACGGGTACCAACTACTGTTAAAACTTTAAGCCTTTTCATCAAAGTCAATTTAATCTTTTTATAAATCACTGATTTTTAAACGCAAAGTACTTCCGTCTATCCTTTTTAATGCATTGCCATGATAGTACAAAAATTGACTATCGCTCTCAGCGTACTCCGGAAACTTACACCATCCGAATTGAAAATACCTGTGATTCCACAAATCCTTTTTGTATTGAGCAATGATTTTACAACTCCCGGTTTCATTGTCATACATCCATACATATGAATTCTTGTCCTTATTAACTTCCGACGGTTCCACAGTGGTGCTAAAAAAACACCTGTCTCCAATTTTAACAGAGTTGATCACAGATCCCTGCAATGAAACCAAATCCGTTACCTTCAGTGTATTGCGGTCAATTTGTTTCAAATAGTTTACCGCTGTTTCAGAATCAGTACCATACACTATCTTATCTCTGAAAAAGAGCAGTTTACAGGTTCTATATTCCTGCCCTCCTTTTAATACTGAATTGAAACTCCTGAATTGATCATTTGTGTAACCGATGATGCATTCACCATCGAGATCTCCTGTAGCAACCCATATTGAGTTTGTATAGTTGTCATAACGCATCTCGTGGATATGCCGGATGGATTTTGCGGGAAAGGTAAAAGCAATCTCCCAGGAAGCACCATAATCAATTGATTTATAAATATTAACACTATCTCTTTCAGGGTTATTGAAATACTCACCAAAGAAAATATTACCTTTTTCGTCTTCACAAATATTTAACGGGCGGGTCCCCCTGATAATATCAAAACACTTCCCGAACTTCCGGATACTCGCATTGAACCTAAAAATACCTCTTTTCGCAATACAAACAGATTGGCCGCTCTTCAAAGTTTTATAAAAGTGTACATCAGCCCTGAGCAACCTGCTAAGTATACGAAATCGCGATAAAAAACCAAATCTGCGGTCGGAAATCTTCCCAAAGTACTGCCACCTCCCATCACTTTCGCTATACCGGTAAAAACGGTACCCCCTTACTCCGACAAGGTAGCCATTCCCAACCTCTACCACCCTGATATTGTTAAATATAGCATCCCCATTAATACCTCTTGAACGGATCCCCTTAATGGACATTGTGTATTATTAAAATTTCAAACTTGTTCAAAATATGTATCCGGATCTTCAGGATTATACCACTCATTAATCCAGAAAACAGTCAACAATTCATCATCGCCGATATTGGTAATATTATGAGTGACCCATACCGGCATATCGACATAAGATGGCTCATTCCCATCCAGTAGAAATTCCTGAATCTCATCTGTCCCGATCCGCCT
>CALGIG010000056.1 GCA_937915865.1 uncultured Prolixibacteraceae bacterium
ACCTAAGAAAATCATTAAATTATATGCTGTTTTTAATCTGTTAAAGTAGAATTAAGAAATCTGAAAATTTGATTTTATTCTTTATACAAGTCTTTCACGTAGTCGGCAGGAGTCTTTCCTGTTTCGTTTCTAAAGATTCTGTAAAAAGAGGTCTTTGAATTAAAACCACATTGCTGACCTATTGAAAGGAAAGTAAATCGATCATAAGCTTTATCTTTCAACCGTTTTATTACTTCGTCAACACGATACTTATTTACAAAATCGGGGAAACTTTGGTTTAAATCCTGGTTGAGAACCTGAGATAAGTCGTGTATCGAGCAATTAACCTCGGTGGCAAGATCTGCAAGTTTAAATTCTGAATTTAGGTATGGTTTCTTTTCGCTCATTACCCTTTTCATTTCGATTATTATTGCTTTGCTCTGAGACTCAGGTAACTTAATGCCTTTGTATGGTTCAGCTTTCACGGGCAATTCTCTGCTTTTTTGTTTCAACCAAATAATATAGCGCCAGAGAAGAAATCCGCCCACTGCAATAAGAAGAACAATAAATCCGTAGAAAAACGGAGATGTTAATAATGACCTATGAATTTGGATTGTTATCGATGCTATATATGGCGAATTTTCGCTGGTTTCATTGACATTTCGCACCTTAAATGTATAGGTACCTGGACTTAACTTCTCGTAAAAGACTGAATTCCGATTATCATTATTTCGCCATTCTTTATCTAATCCTTCGAGCTTATATTCATAGTTGTTGTCAGTAGGATTAATATAATTAAGACTGGCAAACCGAAACCCGACACTACTTGACCAATATGACAACCGTATAAAATTTGTTGCCTCTAATGGCTGCTTTAAAACCGAATTGGGGCCTGGTTCAACTGCTTTTCCAAACAAATAGAAGTCTGTTAATCTAATATCGTCGCTTTTTAACGATCCTTCCAACTCGACTGGATTAAAAGAAACTAAACCCTTTTCATTGCCAAAATATAGGGTTTCGTCTTTCGATTGGTAGGCTGAAGCCGGCGTGAACACTAAGCTTGGCAGTCCATCGGACAAGGTAAAGCGAGTGAAGCGTTTGTTTTTTGCAGAGTATTTGCAGAATCCTTTCAATGTGCTGATCCAATACTCACCGGTATTACTCTCAAGAATAGCGCATACTGAATTATCTGACAATCCATCACCTTCATGGAAGATTTTTACATCGCTAAGCCCCTGGTCAATCATGAAAAGACCTCCCCTTTCAGTGCATATCCAGATGTTGCCTACCTGATCTTCATACACATAGTTAACCTTGAATTTATTTTCTTCGAGATCGGGCAGTTTTACTTTTTCGAGATAGTCGCCCGAAACATTGTAAACTGAAAATCCGGACATAGTCCCTACCCAAAGCCGTCCTTTCGAATCAAATGATAATTCAAAAATCTCATCGCTGGGCAATTCGATATTTTGCCTGTTAAAATTGAAAATCTGCTTGGTAACTGGCGAATACCTGTAAATTCCTGAAAACGTTGCTATCCAAAGGTTCCCGAAATTGTCAGTTTCAAAAGCGTATGTATTACCATTTCCGAAATGCGTATTATCTAGGAATGGCTTAATGCGTTTTTCTGACGGAGAAAACAGGCTGATTCCGCCTCCAAAGGTGCCAAGTAGGATATCGCCCTTGTACGGATATATAGAGAGAATTATGTTCGAACGCAATCCACCGGTGTTGCCAGAATTCACCTGAAAGAAATTTGCTTTTCCGCTTTTTTCAACCTGGATAAAGCCATTGCGGGTTCCGAAATACTGCGAACCATCGGGTGCAAAATAGAACGACCGGATGCTTTTGTTTGCTTCAGGAGCTTGGGTGGTTAAAGAGTGTAACCTGAAATTGCGAACAAAACTTCTGGAAAAATTAATTCCACCCGAATATGTACCAATCCAATACCTTTCGTTTTTATCCAAATAAAACGAATAAATTGAATTTGAACTTAGTGAATTGGGATTATCCTCATCATTTAAAATATTTTTGATTTCCTTGGTTCTGACATTTATTATTTTTAAGCCACCTCCGTCAGTACCCACGAACAGCCGTTCCTTGCCATCGGATGAAATGGACAGCACAATTTTATTGTCGATATTAAATTCCGAAGAAAATGCCTTGGTCGACAGGTCAAATTCAACCACACCCATAAAACTTGTTCCCAAATAGATTTTGTTTCCAATATTGCAAAGCGAGGTGAAAGAATTAAAACCGTCCTGTGGAAATAAATTATTTCTGAAAATATCTTTTCTCTTTGAATCGAGCGAATATCGTATTAACCCCGCGTGTGTCGACAACCACAAATTACCATGATTATCTGGGAAAATACCTGAGATGTAGTTTTCTTTTGACCAAGGTTCCGGATTCAAAAGAATTTGTTCCGAATTTTTGCTTCTCGGATTGACCAGAAAAAGTCCGTTTGTCGTTCCCACACAAAGGCAACTGTCATATAAAAAAGCAAGCGACCTCACAACGATAATTTCTTTTGCCAGCGCTACCCGTTCAAATTTGTCGATCTTGAGATTTCGGTAAAACAAACCGGTGGAGGTTCCTACCCAGATTTGTTTTTGAGAATCTTCAGAAATGGCATAAACATTCTCAACTGTTTCAGGAAATTTTTGCGAGAATGGTCTTATTTCAACTCCATCAAAACGGTCGAGTCCTTCAATGGTCCCAAACCACATAAATCCGTAGGAATCTTTATAGATGGCATTAACCTGGTTGTTCGACAAGCCATTTTCAACTGAAAGCTTTGAGAACGAGAGATTATTTGCCTGACAGAGAGTGGAATAAAAGAAATATCCCAAAATAAATATAAGTTTCTGTAGCGGGCTCATGAAGATAGATCGTTAAAACCTGTTAAAAGTAATAATTTCAACAATAAATTGAATAACAAAGACATGGCGAACATGAGGTAAGATTGCTAAATAAGCAAATTGATTGCCAAAGGAAGATACCTAACACATTGCAAATAAATTTATTGACTCACCCGGTTACATCAGCCACCCATCAAATCATAGCGTCTGCGATAACACATTCAACCTTGCCTCCCGATGGGAAAAGTAGATCTTTTAAAATGTGCTTTGCGACCTTTCTTCCCGTATTCATGTTTGAACTTTCAGCGATTCACAAACGTAGTTTTCGCGTACATCAATTACAGAATGAATACACACTTAGAAGGACGTCCAATTGAATGACTCTTCATTTTTATGAATTTCCTAATAAACGTTGTTTTACCTAAAATATTTTTTCTCTGGATTTTCTATTATCTGTTTTCGATAAAACACCTGTCAGGGATTTGCTTACCATCTCTCAAGTCAATCAAAATGTCAAAGAACTACAGTCTAATTTGTTTGATATTATGTTTTAATTTTTAACGCACCAGTAGTAAGGTACAATAACGGATATTCATTATAAAAATTATGGGAATATAACAAATCATCAGATTGTAATGGGGTAATCTTATATGGAATAGTTACTTGTTCAAAACAATACATGCAAGGAAAAGTATTCTTATGATAATTATAATCAAACATTGTTCTGTATAACTAAATTTTAAGCGGTTAACTATATTATTCCAGCAATTATTATCATTTCTACCTCGACTGTTCTTCCATTAACCAGAGAACATTACCTGAAACAGGCATGTCTATCTCGTTGGCAAAACCATAATCCTGAGGATCAAAAGAGCTGCGATTCAAACTGATACTAACAGCACCCGGAATCTGTGGGGTTGGCGGGAAAAACTCACCAAAAAGTCCGTGTGCCGGTTGGTTGTAACCCACACCTTCAATAGCACTGGCATCAAAAGGGTTACAACCCATAATCCAATCGAGTTGCCTTTGGGCAATCACCCGGCACTGGTTATTTCCGGTGATGTCAGCGGCCCGGTTGAGGAACAAGCCAGCTAATGCAATATCGTAGTGGTAAAGATATCGACGATATTGATAGCACATGAATTTTTCTGTGCCACTTTCAGACCTCGGATGAATCGCGATCCCCGGATAAAAGCCTTCAACATTCTGGTTGTTATCGACACACGGGTTATCACTGAGGGTAAAATTGGTTGCTACCAGACCCCACGGATTACGTTTAGCAATTTCGCAATACCACGCTGAAACTGTTTGGATTGTTTTCCGCCAACGAGCCGCATCCTGGTGTTTAGGTGCTGCTGCTACCATTTCGCATAGGCCGAGCATGATGGGCCCATTTCCAAAATACCCGAAGCCAGGTAAGGTTGATGCAAGACGGTCGCCTTCCGGCCCCTCCCAAAACAGAGGAGATAAGTTTCCATCTTTCTCATTAATTACCTGTAAATTAACCAGCTTTGTTGCAGATTGTGCTGCGTCATTTAACAATGTAGAATCACCGGACACTCGATAAAGCGCCAAAGCAGCACGCATCCGATGTGCAAGTTCTTGTGCGGAGCCTTCATAGAAATTCGAAAAATTCGTTTTGAGTGCTTCATGACCAAGTGGTGGCATTGCCGGAGGGTTATAAGTACCTTGGGGTCGCTTCCCCAAAATCATGTATTTCCAGATGTTTTCAGCTGTCTGGCGGCATTTCGCGGCATAGTCTGCATCTTTATCTTTAAAGTAATCAGCCGCTAAAGCCTGATGAAGTATTGTATTCCAAAGTGCGGGTGCAGGAGGATCTGTTGGATAATAATCGCGTGATCCCCAATGAATTGGAATAAAAACACAATCATACATGCCCCCATCACTTCGTAGCAACTTCTGATAGTAATCACATCCCCAACGCACCTCTTCTGTAATACATCCTCTGTCCCAGAATGGCTTTTGAATGGCACCAAACTGTACCAGTCCAATCAGACCAAGATTTAAGCCCCAAGGCCATTTCCGTAGGTCTGACGACTGATGATAACCACCCGAAAAATCACGATGACCACTTCCTACCAGGAACCCGTCGTCGAGATGGCAGGGCCCGGTACAACTTTTTCCTGTTGTGTCGCCACATCTCACGAAAGAAAAATAATTGAACATGATTCGCTTGGGCATATCGTAAACACCAGCCTGAATCGTAAAACATCGCGATTTTAACGAACCACAGCGAACCTGGTAAATGCCATCTTCCTTAAGTGCCGTGAAATCGCCAATCCAGCCATGCTCTAATTCATTTCCGCCTTCACGCAAGGTATCGGTAAAAACCTGAGTAAACTTCGTATCCTTTAACCTGTAAATCGAAAATGTCTTTTCCGGCGGTTTGGGAATAACACAATGTTTCGGGGCATTGGGTAAAAAACCTACGTGATTCACAAGGATAATTCCTGATTCCTTCGGCAAGGGATCCCCTTTTGTTGATTCTTTTTCAGAATATTGCATTGCAACCAACGGAAATAGCAGTAAAGCAGTAAAGAATTTAAATATCTTTTTTATGTCTCTCATAACCTAAATCTTTATTTACTTAACTTATTTATATTCCATTGCTTTTGCCATTTTACAGACATTGTATGCTTTTCGACATTAAATTCTATCGGTAGCCAGATATAGGTAGATTGATTTAAAAATTTCAGATTAAATCGGTCAGCCATAAAAATTAGATCATCATGGTTCTCTTCTAAATTGAGAACAAAATTGACTTGGGAATCGAAGGTGGTGTTCTCTTTCGTACCTCTGGCAAAAGTTCCTTTGTTTTCCCATGGGCCATCTATTGATGAGGACACACAATAAAAATTACTGTTGGGATTCCAGCCCGACAGTCCAGATTGCACAAAATAATACATGCCTCTATGCTTAAACATAACCGGAGCTTCGCCACCTTTTGTCCCGTGCATTATTTCACATTTAACAACAGATTGATAATCATCACTTAATTCATAAATTAACGAAATATCGTGTGAAACAATCAGATACGCTTTATTATCCGAATCTTTAAAAAGCGTCATATCCCATCCTCTAATACGTTCGGGAGGATCATTGACTGCAACAGGCCATACATTGTTCCACATACCAGAAATGTTAGATGAACAATGCCATAATAGTTTGCCCTTAAATTCAAAAGGGCCAGTTGGCCTTTCCGAAACAGCATAAATAATATCATTATATATATTATAATCAGGAGATATTAATGCAGCCATTAGAATATACTTTCCTGTTTTGTCGTTTTTTATAACCTTTGGACGAAATAAGCCATTCAAAGGCTGTAATAAAGAGGAGGAGGAATAATTTGCTTTAAGAACAGTATCTTCAAACTTCCATTCATACAGGTTTTTTGAAGAATATATAGAAATACCTTCATTAATTAGCCATTGAAAATTTTGGTTCGATAAAGTATTTGGGGGAAGTGTCGGGCCCGTCCATCTCATGCCATACCAATAGTATGTTCCATTATCGTATAAGACACAACCCATGTGTGCCTGAATCGGGTCACCTTTTATATCTTTCCATTCCTTACCTGGTTTAATATTCTCATCTTTTATCCTTATTTGACCCAATAAATTATGGGTTATAACCATTATTACTAAAAAAATGATTAGTCTTGACAAAAGCTCTTTAATTTTTAACATGTTTGGTTAAGTTGTTTGTTGTTATATTCAGGGAATTAAGTCATGTGTGTCAAAGAAAATTAGAACAGATATGCAGTAAAGCCTTTTATCATCGGAATCTCTGTAGTCCTGGTGATCACCAATCGCACTGCTGACACTTTAATTTTATCAAATCGCTGAATTCTTTTATGCCCCACAGAAACGCCATCGCATATAAATTGCCAGTTCCCATCTACCAAACCTTCTACTTTATACGCTCTAATTCTTTCTCCATTTGCAATATCTTCCTGAATTTCAATTTGATTAATATTCTGTGACTTAGGAAATTGTATTGAAAACGAGTTTCCCGTTCCCTTAACCGAACCTATTTTTGATTTCGCTCTTTGTTTCAAAATATTACCAAACATTTCGAAATTTTTACTGTCTTGTAGGGGAAACAATCCAGAAGTGTCGATAGCCATCCCTATTAGCATATTTGCATTACGGCCTACGGAGGTATAATATCGATCCATCAAATCATTGGCGCTGAAAAGAAGGCTATCCTGACCATCTTTCCATAACCATCCGCCATTCCACGCTCTTTTGTTACGATTAGGAAAATCGGCTTCTGCAGGCATCCAAAATTCGCCATTCGGATTGCCATTTAAATTCGGAACATCTTTCAATCCATCAGTAACGGTCTGAACTCCTATTCTGCTCCAGTGTGGATATGGTGCCCGTCCATCTTCATTTCCTACCCATCTAATAACATTTTGACAAGAGGTTGGCCCGCCAAAAAGTACAGCGTTTGGCTGATATTTCTTCAAGAGATCTATTACCCTGCCGGCAATACCTACTTTAGGATCCGACATGACTCCGCCATCAAACCAAATCTCAAACAATTCGCCATAGTTGCCCCACAACTCTGATAGTTGTTCATATACAACCTGATTAAATTCGAGACGTTGTTTCTCAGAAAGAACTGTAAATCCTGCACCATAATATGTATTCATGTTTGTATTATAATAAATACCTGGTTTTAACCCGTATTTTTTACAAGACTTAATGAAATTGAGAACAATATCTTCTTTCCCTTTTTTTACCGGAGAGTTGCCAATGTGGTAATCGTTTACTTTTGTAGGCCAAAGAGCAAAGCCAGTACCGTGTTTTGCTGTTAATATGGCATATTTTGCTCCGGCTTTCTTTGCGGCCAATATCCACTGATCGGTATTTAGTTTAGATGGATTGAATGCTGTGGCTGGTGGTAATGTTTCTTTTTTGGAATAATCAAAGGTCCCGGGGGCATATATGTTAATATCGAAATGAATAAGTACTCCTATTTCAGATTCTGCCCATTTAATTTGTGATTTTGTTGGTAATACGTTGTTTGATTGTGCAATAACAACACAAATACCTACAAATAAAAGATAAATAGAAAGGTAAATTTTCAACATAATTTATTTTAAAATGGATCGTAATTAAAATGTAAATTAAAGATGGAGGTTGCCGAAAAGCAACTAATGCCCTGGTGTTTATTTGTGAAGCTCTGTGTTACAATTGTTTATCTTTTCGTATAGAGTTTCATGAAACTTTTCAGGCTACCTCCATCAAATAATCTGGTTATTGTATTGTAGGAACAAAATCGCCATTATCCCATCCGGCATTTTGCTTCAGATTTGTATTTAGCTTAATCCAGTCTGGATTTAATGGAGCAAAATAATTTCTATCCGGTAAAACGATTTGGTTTTGTCCACTTCTGTCTAAAGCTATTTCCTCGTATGTAAAGATTGATTTGAGGAGATTATCTTTATCAAATGTTGGATTTTTAGCAAAAAAATCAGTAAGTTGAGCAAGAATTTCATCTATAGAGTTATTGGCATTAACAGATAACCCCGGAATATTTAAAGCGATCAAAGCTTGCTTATCAAAAGTAGAAGCGTAAGCATGTAATGTTCCATAATTTTTCAGTTCCTGAAACATTCTTCTGCGGCGTAAGTCGTACAGGCGTTTACCCTCAAAAACAAATTCAACTTGCCTCTCTTTCATAATTGCCGTCAGTGTTTTACTGTAATCTGTACCTACACCTTCATCTAAACCATAGTTATTGTTGACCCCCGGAAGTAGATGTGCTCTGTTTCTTATAGCGACCAAGTATGTTTTAGCTTCGGCACTTTTGTTGTTTTCATTGGCACACTCGGCAAGATTCAACAAAACTTCGGTATAACGCAATACAGGCCAATCAAATGCTTGTTGGGGGAATGTAGTTATTGTTTTTGTTGTGTCTATCCCTTTTCTGCAATAAAAACCGGTTGCGGTACCATTAGATCCTTCAAAACCATCAGGTGATGACATGCCTTTACATAACCACTGTAAGCGGGATGCATCTGTTCCAAAACCATAATGTGCCCCATTGTAAACTATTGTAGAGTAAAACCGGGGATCACGATCCTTCCAGAATGTTTTCTCATCGTAGCCTGAATTCGAGTCAGTTATATTCTTGCCATTTCTCATTGGATAAGCACATACCAACTCCCATGTTGGTTCACCTGCTCCTGCTGCTCCGGCAGAATTTGAGAGAGGACGTTGGGCTTGTTGCGTCCAATTACATTTTGAAGGGTATTGATATTTCACAGACAATACCATTTCGTTAGCTGCACCTGTTTTATCATACCACATCATCTCATGTACGTTAAATGCGGAATTCGTGTATAGACCGTATCCTTCAGCGTCCAGTTCTTTTTTAGCCGTCTGATTTGCATTATAAGCATCTGACCAATATTGCTGGTTTTTTGTAACACAAAATAACGGACTGGCTTTCAACAATAAAACCTGACCTTTTACAGCCATTGCTGCAGCTTTTGTTATCCTGCCATCTTCATATCCTGCGGCACCTCGAATGGGAAGCATCGATATAGATGAGTCCAACTCTGCTTCAATAAAATTGAAACATTCTAAACTGCTATTTCGGGTCACCATCAAATTCTTCATATCTGAAGTTGGATCCTGAACGGTTGTGATGATGGGTACGCCGCCAAAACTCTTAACCATCTGATAATAAACATAAGCCCTGAAAAAATGGGCTTGCCCTATCAGGTATTGCTTTTGAGTTTTTTCAATGTTTGCGCCATAAATGTTTGCAAAAAATTCGTTGATAACCCTTACAGCACCATAATTCCAGGAAGCACCGGGATATGAATCTGCACTGGAGCTGGTTCCACGGAAAAAAGTATTCACACTACTTACATTGTTGCCGGCTTCACCATTATTATAATAATCCTGATCCCAGGCTGGCAACTGGCCATATAGACTATTTACATAATACTTGACATATTCTGGGCTATTCCACACTTGATCAGGTGTTATCGCACCAACACGATCAACATCGTCAAGTACTTTATTGCAAGCGGCATATCCTATCCCCAGCAGAATGAGTAGAAGCCATTTACTTATTATTTTTTTCATATTATTTACTTTTAGCAATAGTTTTTATTTATTATTAAACACACAAAATTTCAACAATCGAAATGCGAAACATTTATTGGTGGCTAAAATGTTATTGACGCACCAATTGCAACAGATCTCATAATCGGATAATTAAAAACATTACCACTCAGTTCAGGATCCATGCCCCATTTTCTACATAATTTGGAAAAAAGCAGCAGGTTATCACCCGTCATATAAATCTTGAAGTTGGAAATTGGGTCCATCTTTGCAATGATTTCTTTCGGTAAGCTGTAACTTAAGGTAGCATTTTTTAGCCGCAAAAAATTTCCGCTTTTGATCCAGAATGTACTTGGCACCTCTATATTTTGTCCATAACCACCCCAGTTATGTGCTGCCGGACTTGGCATTGATGCGTTTGTATTTTCAGGTGTCCAATAATTTTTCCACATAGGATAAACTGCTTTTGCCTGGAAGTTTCTTGCTGTCCAATCGCCTCCTGTGTAAATATCATATTTGGCAACTCCTGCAAAGTATAACTCCAACTCCAATCCTTTCCATTCTGCATTGAGGTTAAAGCCGTAAGTTATCCGTGGTACATTATTCGTTGTAATTCGAGCCACATCATACCCATCAACCCTTCCATCGGGAGTGTCGGTACCTAATGAGCCCCTCAAATCTTTATACAACAACATTCCCGGTCTGGGTTTCATTCCCAAAATAGTAAAATCCTGACCATGTTCAGACATAATCTGGTCAACCTGAGCCTGATCTTTGATAATACCATCACAAACATATCCCCAAATTATTCCGTTTATTGGGTGACCAATCACATTTTGGTAATCTCTCACCGCTGCAGCCTGATCCACTAATAAGAACTTGTTAGACGATATAGCCCAGTTTCCCCCTATACTGTAATTCAAATTACCAATTTTCCCATTATGCTGCAAGGTTAATTCAAATCCTCCTGCAGCAGCTTTTCCGTAGTTTACATCAGGTAGTCCTGCACCAACGGTGTTAGGGATAGATGCTACGCGAGAAGCCAATATGTCATAAGTTTTTTTGTGCCAGTAATCCGCGGTAAGGGTGAACATTTTATCTAAGAAAGATGCATCCAATCCGAGATCGAAATTGAGATTCTTTTCCCAGGTTATATTCGGGTTAATTGTTGACCCTAAACCCATTCCAGATACCAATCCACTTCCTAATATGATTCCTGAACTAGCGGCATAGTTATACGATTGCTGCCATTGCCAGGGATTTGTATTAATAGAACCTGTTAATCCGTATGATGCTCTAACTTTTAATTCATCAGTAATTTTTTTGATTGGCTCGAAAAATGATTCCCGGGAGATATTCCAACCGACAGAAACTGCAGGAAAGTAACCAAATCTCCTTTGAGGAGAAAAGATATAGGTTCCATCGGCTCTGGCTGTAATACCCAACAAATACCGCTGATCATAGTTGTAATTAACCCGGCCATAGTATGATACCTGACCATTAAGTCCAACTGCATTACCATTTATTAATCTTTTTTTCTCATCAGAAGACCCTAAACTTCCATCAATATACTGATAGTCTAAGTTTGGAAATCCATAAGTGGTAATATTCAGATATTCGCCTTTGGAAGATATCTGCTCATATCCCATTATTGCCTGAAGATCATGTTTGCCAAACTGGTGAAGATAAGATACATCTGTATTAAACTGATAACTTTGTATATTTTGATTTCCTTGATAAAGAGCCTCTTTGTTGCCTTGCATTGAACTAGCAAGCCAAGGACCGACAAACGCGCCATTATTTCCTTGAATTACATCTACCTCGTTGGTATAGATGTGATTATGCTGTCCTGTGGTTTTGAAGGCATATATGTTTTCAGGAGAAAATCCAAACTGCTTATACCCGCTCTTAAAATCCGAGTATTTCAACCCCGCCTTTACGGATAAGCCTTTAATATGAGGAATGTTATATTTGATTTCCAAGGCAGGATTTATTCGCATATCGTTACGTTTATCCGATCCAAACGAACCATCGGTAAATGCCGTTGGAGCATTATCTGCCAGATTATATTTCCCATCTATAACGGGAGGTATATTAGTCGGCGCATATATTATCTGCCGGAACAACTGAGTCATACTATCTTCCCCTTTAAATGACCCCCAAAATCCTTGATTAATATTTCCCCAGGC
The DNA here is from genome assembly GCA_937915865.1 of uncultured Prolixibacteraceae bacterium. Lineage (GTDB taxonomy): Bacteria > Bacteroidota > Bacteroidia > Bacteroidales > Prolixibacteraceae > Aquipluma. The sequence goes on from CALGIG010000056.1 coordinate 12,139, forward strand.
TCCGTTCAACGATAAGGTAAAAGTCAATCCTTCCTTTATTTCTCCTTCAAGTCTGGTGAGTATGTTGTATTTCGAAAAATCGCCATAGAACATAGGTTTTTCGTCGTAATAACTTCCAGAGATGTAATATTTGATTCTATCAGATCCGCCAGAGATAGATAAATTGTGCGTTTGGTTTGTAGGATTTCGTAAGGCATCTGACGCATACCAGGAGTGCGTTTTGAAATATTCCAGTTCGTCCGATGTCGCAACTTCTGTACTGTTTTCGCGTCCAGACTGTATCGAATATTGATTAGTAACAAGTGCAGCATCATAAGCATTCAATGGTTTAATCAAATTAGCAGGCGAAGATTTTTGATATAAAACATTGTAGGTAATGACTGACTTTTGCTTCGTTCCTGATTTCGTAGTTACCAATATTACCCCATTTCCTGCGTTCATACCATAAATTGCTGCAGAAGCAGCATCTTTTAGAATACTGATATTGGCAATATCACTAGGATTTAACCTTTTAAAGGCCGTTTCGTCTAAAACCATTCCGTCAATTACAAACAGGGGAGACGAATTTCCCTTCCAGGAAGCAACTTCACGAATTTTAATACTTGACGACATTCCGGGAGCACCTCCTGAAGACTGAAGTGCTGTTACTCCAACACTCTTTCCCTGTAGCAAGTTTGCAGAGGAGCTTGCCATTTTTTCGGAAAATACAGATGAAGAAATTGTTGTAACCGCTCCAGTTAAATTTTCTCGTTTCTGTGTACCATATCCAATAGCAACAACTTCCTCAATACCAACAGTTTCTTCAGTCAAAATGATATTAATTGTCGATCTTCCTTCCATCTTAGTTTCCTGTGTCTTCATCCCTACAAACGAGTATTGTAAAGTTGCTTTTTCAGAAACATTGGCAAGTTTATACTTTCCATCGGCATCGGTAATGGTTCCGACCGTCGTTCCTTTGATTGCCACCGAAACTCCTGGCAATGGCGCTCCTGTTGAATCGGTAACTTTACCTGAAACAGAATGAGGCTGCTGCCCGATAACCGATTCACTTCCATTTTTTGAAAGGGCAATTAACCGGCCATCTATTTTGTAGGAAACGCTAGTCCCTTTAAAAATATCACTCAAAATCTCTGGCACCAATTTATCTGTTGCCTCAATATCGACAGTCCTTTCAACATCAATAGTCTTAGCACTGTACATAAAATAGTAGTCGGTTTTATTTTCTATTAGTTGAATAATTTCTTCAATCCTGATGTTCTTTTGATTGATGCTTAACCTCTTGTTTTGCGAAAAAGTCTCAATCGCAATCGATTGAAATGCAAAAAACAAACATATTAACAAGGTTAGTCTCATAACAAGCAACGTTTTACATTTCCATACTCGCAAGAGTATAGAAACCATTGAATAATGATTTTTTTTCATAATTTTGTAATGATTTGAATTTTAATTCGAATTATTTATGCCTTTCACTGACTGGTAATTAGAGAAGGCATAGATCACAAGAAGGGAGATGGTTACATCTCCTTTTTAGTTAGTCTTATTTCATAGGCTGATAATTTTAGTTTGGTTTTAATATTTCATTTCCTTTCAATCACAAGTTTGGTTTCTCCATTTACTTTTAATTTCGAATAGTTAAATGGTGTTGAATATTGTAACAGATCAATTATCTGATCCAGATTTTCATTCTTTATAGTTGCAGTAAACGGAAAATGAGAGGCAGAAGGGTCATCAATTTCAATCACAACATTATACCATCTCCCTAGTTTTTTTAACACTTCGTCCAGAGGATCATCATGGAATAAAAGAATTCCTTCTGTCCATGAAGTAAATTTATTCGTATCTGTTTCCTTTATAGAAAACTTCGATTCATTTTTCTCATAAGTTGCTAATTGCCCTGGACTTACATGTACAAACTGTTCGCCAGGTTTATATTCACCTTTGAAAAGATCGATTTTACCTGTTTTCAAAACAACCTGAATTTGATTTTCATCGCCGTAATTCATTACATTAAAGCTTGTTCCAATTACTTTCAGCCCAACCTCTCCAAGATTTACAATAAACGGGTGTTTCGAATCTTTAGCCACATTGAAAAAAGCTTCACCTTTTACTTCAACATTTCTGGTTTCATTTCCGGCAAAGCTAGATGGGTAACTTATTGTACTTCCAGACATTAACCAAACATCAGTGCCATCGGCCAAAGTCACTTTTTTTACTTTCTCATTTGAAAGAGATTCCCTGAGATATACGACTTGTCTATTTTCTTTTGATGAATTCAGCGTAGAGTAGTAGTAAATAACCGGAAGGATCAAGCCCAGGATAAAAATCGCAGCAGCATTTCTTAATCGCAGCAAGAAATACGTTTTCTTTGATTTTCGTTTTTCATTGATTCTTGCCTCAATTTTCGAGAACAGTTTGACAGAATCAATATTTTCCGGAGCATCAAAATCCTTAATCCATCCTTCGTTAAATAGTTTCTCATACTCCAAATGCCCATTTTCACTATTTAACCAAAAGAATAATTCTCTTAATTGTGAATCACTTATTCTCCCGTTCAGGAAATTCTGTAATAAATGTATTTTGTCGTCGGAATGCATATTTTGATCTTGATATTCATGAGTAAATACACATGAACATCAAAAAACTGCCATTCGAAATCAAAGAAAATGAAGAAAAAGATGAGAAAATTATAAAAGGAAGATATTGATCATCAACAAGTGAAATTTTTTGAATTCTTCCTTTACCTGTTTATTTGCTTTAAACAGCTGATGATCAACCGTAATAACAGATATTCCCAGCCTTTCTGCTATTTCTTGCCGAGAAAGTCCTTCCACTTTTTGAAGAAGAAAGACTTCTTTTTGTTTAGGCGGTAATCCATTCAATATCGTATCAATAATACTTTGCGTTTCCTGAAACAGAATATACTGGTCGGCCGGGCTTTCAGAACCCTCAGTAAAGAAATTTAGATGATCCTCGAAAACTTTACGATTTACTTTTTTTCGGACATAATTTAAGGAAGTGTTTCGTGCGATGCGAAACAACAACGATTCAAATGGATATTCTTCCCAATAACTCTCCCGGGTTTCCCAAATTTTTAAAAACGTTTCCTGAACAATTTCTTCTGCATCTTCTTTTGACTTCAACAACCTAAACAGGAAAGAATATAAGCGCTTATGATACCGCTCAAAAAGCGATTTAAAAGCCGCTGTATCTCCCTTTTTGAAAGCTTTTATAAGTTGTATTTCAGAGTTAGTCAAGTCCACTTTACTGCAATGAGAAGTTACAAATATCGTATATAATTTAGGAATTCAATTCCATCATAGGCGTTTTCTCTGATAAGAGCTATCAGTTTGACATATCTACGTATACGTTAACCTACTAATTGTCAACCAGCTTGATTTTTAGAGCTGCCATATCTGAGGCTATTTTTGAATCCACTATCCTTGTATAAATCTAAGTTATTTTAATAACGTATGCCCCAGCATTTTCGACACCGTTTCTATCGGTACTCCGTTTGAAAGCGTTACGGATGTTGCAAACGTATGCATGGAAAGGTGCATGGAAAGGTTTTTACTTATCTCGCAAACATCAGCCAGTTCCTTTAGATAGCTATTCATTTTCTGATTGGAAAGGACCGGAAGTATTTTATTAGATGAACATACAACCGGATGGTCTTGATATTTCAACATTATTTGTTACGCTGCTGGAAGAATTGGTATTCTGCATCTTGATTCGGTTTTTGTCCGGTCAAGAATGATCCAATCATTGCCGTCATTACCTTTCTGAATATTTCTTGAATTCAATTTTGAGATATCGACATAAGCTAAGCCGGTATAGCAGGCAAAAACAAAAATATCTCTCACTAACTGCATTCTGGGGATTGCCAATTCCTTCATTTGAATTTTTTGAACCTCCTGAAGTGTCAAAAAGTCCCGATGTCCTTCACTTCTTGAAAATCTAAAGGAGCTGTAAGGGTTTCGAAGTAAATAATTCATGGCAACCGCCTGGTTCAATACCTTTTTAATAATCTTATGGTAGCAGAAGGCTGTGTTTGAGGTCACAGAATAGGTACTCTTCAGATAAACATCAAACGATTTGATCAGCTTAAAATCGAACCCGGCAACAGGAATATCCTTGCGCTTCTCTTTCTTTTGCATAAACTCTTCAAACCGCTTGCGGACTGTCCTGTACTGTTTTAAAGTCGACGGAGAATAATCATTCCTCAACGTCGCTTCTACATCTTGAACTATAGAATCAAAGACCTCCAGAAATCCCTGACCATTGCTAACCCCGAGAAATCTGTCCCTAATCGAAAATACATCAAATGGCTCACCAAGTAAATCCAACTGGTTATAAATATCCTAGATTTTAGTCCTGATCTTTGCGATCCGGTTGTTGATTACTTTAATCTCTTCCGATTTCCCATCAGCAAGCTGGGCTGATTCAATCCAGGAAGATTTATCGAGAAAAAAACCGGTGGAAGCTTCAAAACGCTGGCCACCCATTGTGCACCTTAAATACAAAGGTGATTTGCCGTCTGGTCTTGATTTTGACCTTCTTAATTGAAATAAAACTAAAACTCTCATAATTCCTATTTTACAATATTACTAAAATAGGTCCCGTTTTCACCGCTAAACATACCCAAAATGTCTGGATTTTCAGCGTATTAAAACGAACCAATTGAAACTAATTTGTATTGAATTACAGAGAGTTAGAGCATAAATCGGGACCTTTCGGTAGTGTGTATTACACAGGTCCCGATTTTGCCCCTTTTTTGTTGATTTTTAGTGCATTTTTTGACTATTTGACAAAAATAAAAAAGCACTTAAATCATTGAATTTAAGTGCTTTTAATTCAATTTAACTTCTTTTTTAGTAGTTTCACCGGGAATCGAACCAAAGCCCGTATCCGGCTGAACATCAATATTTTACGAAGCACTTAGATTCATGGGTCTCGATTTTGCTCCTAGATTACTGTATATCAATACATTATATTACAAATATACATAAATTTTATTGAGAATTCTCATACAAAAATCGGAAATTTTTTACCCGAGGATAACGAATATTTTCG
>CALGIG010000057.1 GCA_937915865.1 uncultured Prolixibacteraceae bacterium
ATACTCAATGAATTACAAACGATTATAAATACTCACTAACTAAACGACATTGAATTATAATTCTTTAAAAATTTGTTTTTCAGGATGGATATCACTAGGGAATTATTCCTGAACAAGGCAAAATAAGAACTGCCTATCGTGCTGATTTACAGAATATGTGATACGTTGAGGGAGTATTACCCGATGGAAAAATCTGGCTAATTATCGTCACTACCTATTGAATTGACCTGATAATACCTCCATTGACTTTAAAATGAGGAGTATTAATTCGTGAATAAACGAAAACAAAAAGCAGCCAAAGCCAACCAAAACACGGCAATGAATATGTTTTGGGTAATTTTTGCAGCCTTTGAAGGGAAAATCTTATTGGTCAATGATTTGTAAATTTCTGGCAGGAAAGATTGCTCTATCATATAATAGAACGGCATGAGATTCATTAGACTCAATAAAATGCAGAAAGACCGCAAGCAAGGAACAAATGAAATAGATATATCGCTGGCCCGAAATTCGCCACAATATATTTGGACAAAAGGTTCAAAAAACGGAAACAGATATTGGATATATATGATGCTTACAACAGGAAAAATGAGCGATATCAGGATCGAGATATAGTAATGAGCAAGTCCGGTGCTCCTGGTTGGTGCTTTTTTTGTTACTTTCGCGCACTGATTTATAAAAACCAATATAATTGTAAAACAAGCAATTAACAAACTACTTGCAATTAGAAATGTTATAACCGAAGCTTTCATCTCGGGTAAATAAAGGATGACTCCACAAGCGAGGCAAAGAAAAGAGCCCGATAGTATAGTGATAAGTTTGTCAATTGTTGGCTTCGCTACTTCCGAATCGCCATTTAAACCTTCGATCAAAACAAATCCGCCTAAAGGAATCCAACCTAAACCTATTTCAGTTTTTTTTATCCAAAACTTGAAAATGGGACGAAAACCCACGTAAAATTTTTTGATTGGAAAGCCAAAATAAAGTGCTGAAAATGTCAAACCAAGATTACAAATGCAAATCCAGGCTAATAGACTAAAAAGAATAATTATCGCGCTAAACATGATGGTAATTTTAGAATTGAAAACTAGATTAATGATTTCGGTCAAAATTTACACCTATGCCACATTATTAAGTATTACAATCGCTATATACACAACAAGTGTCACCAACATCCAGATTAACAGATTTTTTAAAGTCGATTTCCTGGAAGATAGCTCAAATGTTGTCCGAATTTGATCCGAAAACATCGCAATGCGGAGGAAAAACAAACACCCAAGCCCTAAAAGAAAGAAAGACCAAAGTTGTTTCATTTCAAGAAAGGAATCTGTTCCAACGTTCGCGATTAAGATAAACAATAAATACCCGAAAGCAAATAACAGCGTTGTAAGAATTTTAATAGAAACCATATACCAGCCTGCTTTTCTCTTTAGCGAGAATAGAAGTGTCGCTAAACCTGTAAAAACAGTGTCAGAAAACTCTATAGGATTATAAGGTGGCGAGGTCTTTAACATTTTCAGAACTAAATACACTGTAACAACAGCTAGTACGATAAGAATGAGCCAAAATACAATGTTATACTTTGCTATAAATGAAACTATTGCATTACAGGTTGTTATAGCCTTTTTATAAACTTTAAGACTCGGAAGCAATTTTGGAGAACTGACATTTTTCAAAAATTGAAGCAAAAGAAATGTCATGATGACCAAACATGAAAAACACCCTACACAACATAACCAGAAGCTCTTCCTGGCATGTCCGAAATCTAGTCGCAGGGGAACATAGCTCACTTCAATAAGCTTGAAAGTGAATGGACTAGCTACTGGAGCTTCGAGTATAGCCTTGAACAGAATCGCTTCACGGTTCGTTAGATTTGTAATTTCGAGTTTGCCACTTGTTATCTCACCTAAAACTTTAGGCATAGAATATACCACCCTGTCAATAGTAATGGCAAGCAAGCGATCCCGGTTTTCCTGCGTTATTCTACTCCAGAGCATCGCTCCATTGGGGTTCAGGTCAATGAGTAGCGAGAAGTCACCTGTTTCACGGTTATATCTTTTTGAGACATCTGACACGTAACTGTTTAAACGTAAGGCCGGATATGGTATTATCCTTTGGCTATTGGATTTTTTTAATAAAACAAGCGATGCCTCGCCGTATCGTTCTTTCGAGAATGCCAAAAATGTATTTTGAGGCAGTGAGTCGCCATACGCCGACAGAAATAACTGCCTTACGGTAGCTGTGTCTTTTACCTGGCACTTCCCAAGGCGCGGGTTGTCGTAATTATAGTCCTCCGGCTCTTGAAATGTAAAAACACCCTGAAGCCCGGAATCTATGGGCGTAGATTTTGGTTCTGCCTGGGCTGAGTCGGCCAGGGTAACAACAGGTCTCGATATTTTATCAAGAAATGAATTGGCCGCAAAACCGTCAGTTTCAAAAATATCAATATCAATATTCTTGGTTATCAATAATTTAATAAGTGTGCTATCCAATACATGCCCTATATGTAGGCTAAACCGGTAATCGGCTATGCCCTCGATTTGAAGCGGAAATCCAGCTTGGTCGATACGCGATGTTAGAAAATGTTCGGCCCCGACATTTCCGGCAATCCCGGAATTTGGACCAGCTTGAACAACCAAATCCATGTAGGCTTCTTCTGAAAAGTGTTTAATCCCTTCATAAGTGAAACCCAAGTGCCTGTCAGATGAATGGTTGGCCAGGTAGCTTGAAGCATCGCCGGGTTGAGTCATGGCTTCAATCTCGACAGATGAGCTAATCACACCACAGAGAAAAAGATACCCGAGAATAAGGGTAACCACTGCTATAGAGATGAGAGTTGTCTTGTCTTTCCTAATTGCTTTCATATTGATTGGTTTAAAGTTGTTAGTTATCATTTACTATATATTTTAAATTTCATCCATATTGCTGACCATTATGAACCCAGCCAAAAGTACCCATGAGATTGACCATAAATAAATCGAGTCCATGCGATGATGTTCTGCCCACTGGGTTCGTGTTTTATTATCAATTGGAGTCTTTGCCAAAAAATAAAATTTATCATATTTATATATTACAACCGGTTGATTTTCGCAGAATTCGCTTAGCCGTCCTTCGATTTCGTCAACTACATAATCTATTTTACCTTCGGCTGCAGTTATTTTTACTATAATTTTGTCGTGCCAATAAATATTCCCTTCAAAATCTACTTCGATATCTGTCCCTTCTGAAATTTTCTTTAAATACCCTTGGTCGACCTCTTTGATGTTCGCCGGAGAGAAATAAGCTTTGGCTTTGACATACTGGCTAACAATAATTACCAGAGTGCAAACGACCACGATTATGCCGAGTATAAAACTCATTGTCCTATGCCTTTTTTGAGGGGTTATCAATCTCTGTAGTGCATACAAACAACCCCAAGATATTGCCATAAGCAATGGGCACAACTCGAAAAATAAAACAGGATTCATGGTGTCATCTGTTAAGTATAAGTTTACAATTTATATTATCAACACGTCAGTACTTAAACTTCTTTTATACCGAACCACCTAAAAGCACCGGTGCCCCTATGTTCCAAAACAACAGATACAACATTGTCCAAAGTAAAATCACCAATATTTAAACCAGTGACTAATGCCCGTCGACCCTCTAATTGTTGCATCATCAGCCGTATGTTTGTTTCCCCTGATAGTTCTGTCCTTCTGGATGTAGTTGTCGCCTGTATTCTGACAACAGGCTGGTTCGCAAAAGCCAACAAAATGAGTTCAAGAAATAGAGTCGGTTCCATGTTAATAGAGATTAAGTGTTATATAATTTCGGTGATTTCTGGTACTTTACTTAATGGTTTTTTTCGCAAAGCTTTTTTTAATACCCGGAATGAGGAAGGAGTTGATTGATCAGTTCCTTCCTCAATCCGGTAGGGAGAGAGTCCAATATTTCAAAGAACGCGAACAAATATTTGTTTTGACATCAAAGTTCATATTGGTTTTTTTCGTACCTATGTAATCTCTATCTGCAAAAAGGATGACAAAGATTCTCTGGAAAAGCTTGATCAAAAAACCAAGTCAAGAGCTTTTGACAAATCGAAGTTGATATTTTTTTTAGTGGAAGCCGTAATAGAGGCTAGGTGACTTTCTGGAAGGCTTTTGGTTACTCAAACACAACAACGCTAATAAGACATAAATTTCAATCTGCTCGTATCCAACAACTTACAAAATGTAATAAATTGAGAAGATCAGTATTATCCCTGCCTTTGTTACCTTTTTTCGGAAATTCTTAGCAAGTAATCATTTACTCATGTCTTTTAACCATGATTCCATAAGGCGGGTTATCCTGTTTTTAATTATAGGCGAATTGATTTTGCCTAAAGCACTGGTTAATTCGGTAAATCTCGGCTTCAGATTTTTCCTTGCGTTTCTTATTGTTTGCTCTGAGGTTACAAATACGTCAGCATTTATGCTGTGTGCAACAAGATATCCCGATGACAAATAGGTAAACAGGACTGAGACTTCGTCTGTATAAAGGTTTCCTAAATGTTCTTCAAAAAGAGAGCGATCATTCAAGGTGAGATTCTTGATCAATTGGTTAGCAAAATCTATTCTTTCGCCCTTTTCAGTAACAATTCTTTCATTAATGATCTGTGTAATTTTGCTGAAAACACTGCTTTGCCCAATTAATTGCTCTATTTCCAGTATCTTGTGCAAGGCTTCAAGTTGAATTTCTGAAATATCTACCTGATAATCAGCTATAATTTTTGTAATAGTAGTTTGATCTTCTTTATTATCCAGTTTCTGGCATTCTTTTATGACTTCAGCAAACCTTTTGAGAACATCATTTGAAGTCTTCGACTCGCCAAATTGCTTAATCAAATTTTCAACCTCAACAACTTTTTCTCTTAGTCCGTCGATATTACGAAAAGACACTATTTTCTTAAGGTCAATAGTCAATCTAATTATTTCACTGGTTTTAAAGCATTTATTAAATTCTGAAAAGATTTCGTCGCGCTGTTTCATCAAGTTCTTATACGATTCGATGAAGCAGGCATTTTTTTCATGCACTTCCGCCAGGTCATTTAGCTTATAGCCTTCGATTACCGATTTTGAAGCCACAAATAATTCTTGCGACTCCAGATATGCAATTTCTTGCAAATTAGCCATTTGAACAACAATCTTATCACGTAAAATACCTATCTTGGTTACTTCTGATAAAGTGTTTTTTTTCTGTTTTGCCTCATCCAAACTTTCTACAATTTCCTTCAATTCGGAAAGGTCAAACAATACCTTTGTCTTTTGTTCAATTTCTGATTTTTGTTGTTCACTTATTATCAGGTTTTCAGCCAATTGCTCAACTCTTTCTTTAATCATCAATTTCCGGTCATTAACCTTATCAATCAGTCGGCTCTTATCTCTCACATAATCAGTCAGCTTATCGAGTAATTCTTTTTTCAGCCACCATCCTTTACCCGATTGAAGTTGATTCAGTTTCAGAGTTATCTCACTTTCAAATGCCGACCCTTTAAATCGAAGGATTAACCATTTGAGCTCACTGGTCAGTTGGTTTGCCTTATCTTTTTTTAATGCTAAACGTTTTTCCGTCCATAAGGCAAGCATAACAATACAGCCAAGTAATAAACCAATAATTACGGCGATCTTATAGAAATAAGCATAATTATCAGAAAAACTTAGCCAGTTAATTTGGTCAGTTATCGTGTCGAGCATGAAAGCGCCCCCGTTTTTGGCAATAAAATATATTTTCTGTCCATCCTGGGCGATTATTTGATCTGGATTAATGTCGGCTATGCCATCAATACACGTCTTTCTGTTCTTCTCAGAAGTAATTTCAATTGAATTGTTTTTGAAGGCATAGTATCTGTTATTCAAATAAATGGCATTAGGTGATGCATTCAGAATCTTGAGTGCTGTATCGTTCAAGTCTTTTAGCTCATTCGTGCCAGTGAGAATACGCCAGTCATTTCTATTACTTACTCCAGGTTCTGTGAGATTATTATGCTGATTTTCGCTTTTGTTCAAAATATTAAACAAAATCCTGTTCTTGCCAATACATTGTATATGATCTATATACACCGAGTCAATAAGTTTTTTTGAATATCCTTGGACGAGGTTAATTTCTTCAATCCCCTTACGTGTTCCCAGAAGCAAGTTACTGCCATCTTGTGCAAAACAATTAATAATCCCATCAGGTGAAAAAAATGCCCTTGGAATCATCTGATAACTAAAAACCTCGTCGAATTTTGAGAACTGATATATGGTGTTGCTCGAAATTAGAAATAGCCTCCCATTATAAGCAACCATTCCTATGTATTCGTTTATATTCTTCAACTGGGCAAATTTCGTAATCTTTGAACTATTGCGGCCAGATCGATAAATTCCGCCATTAGAGTCCAGCGCATAAAAGGATTGATCCACCGGATCGACTGCAATATTTTCCAATTCAGTACCTGTACCCTCATAGTTGTCATTTTTCAGGCCAAGCCAGAATTGTTCATCCCCGAAAAACAAAACATGCTTGCCTACCAGAACAAAAGGATGCTTGGTATATTTGGAAAGTTTGCTTTTGTAGGGGTGTTTACCTTGAATTTCAATTGATTTGGCATAGAATACCCATCGACGGCTGTTGTCATCAACATATAGGCTTAATGGATTACCATCAGCCGGAACAGGTAAAACAACACAATTATCACAGGTAAAGGCTTTGTTGTTGGCAAAGTTCTGCGGGACTAACGCATAAATTGTATCTTCTTTCGATTTTTTAAATATATAATTTACTTGAGTCGGGATAATGATTTCTGGCTTCGATTTTTCACTGTTCAAATGAATAAGCCCTTCCTTTGATGAAGCAAAATAACCTGAATTGTTAGTTTTTAACAAATTGAATACCCGAAATTCCCTTGGTTCAATACCAAGCTTGTAATCAGGGTGATATAATAAATTTAACGTATCAGTCGACGGATTGGAAAGATATAGACCATTACTGCTCGCGACCAAAAAAGCATCTTCGCTAACCTGTAGAATGTCGTAGGGTGAGTAGTTAGATTCTTTCTTTTCTATTATAAATGTCTTCTGATGTTCTAATTTACCATTCAGTGCAAATTTCTGTAACCCATTGTTCCGTAAACCTGCCCAAATAATTGTATCGCCATTCTGTTTGTATTCAACTGATAATGAATAAATAACAATCCCTCTCCTTGAAATATTGCTACTTGTGTGGGTAAGACAATTGATTTTTCGCTTCAAATGAAATTTTCCATTTCTATTCTGAATAAAGTAAACAAATCCACTATCAGCACCTACAATGTAATTGTTACCACAACTGTCATAGCGAATCGAAATTAAAGGATTATTGTTTTTGAAAAAGTCGGTTTCAACTATTTTTCCCAACTTGTCAACCGAAGGCTGTGGCTTGGAACACGCTGAAAAAAGAGATACAATTAATGCCAATATCCAGACTCGTCTTAAACCAATTACAATATATTCCATAGCACAAGTATCTATAAAAATACATACCTGACGAAGGTAAAAAAACGTGAAGCAAAAGACAATCTGATTATCAAAATTTTTTTACCAGAAAATCGCTGTTCAACAGCAAGAAAAATCCATAGCTATACGATAATCCACCAATTGGGGCATCCAAAAGATATGTTTCAACCTGAAAAGCAACTTTTGCTCCTTTTGTAATATCTTTCATCCAGATATATTTGGCTGAAACAAATAAGCGGTTAGGCGCAGTTAGTGAAGAATCGTTATATGAAACGGATTGATATAATTCGCGACCCTTGGGTGCAATAAACTGAAAAGCTTTCCAATGGCTCAATGAAATAGTCGAATGTTTTGTTTGTACTTTTGCCTCAAGTAAACGTGCTTGCCCGTCTTTGAAAGGATAAGTACTCGAATCCCAGGTTTGGGCATTGTAACCAAATCGATGCCAGTTAATATTCAGCGATTTAATCCTTTGGCCTCCCAGTTTTATAAATAGATTTAGACCTGCCCCATAATTTAAATGAGTTTGTACCCTAGGTCTGGCTTCCCCATCAACAGCCGAATTAATTTCACCGCCTTGGTGGTAAAACAGCATTTCAAACGGTACTTTAAGTATCACCCCGGAGTGATTAAAAACATTATAATTTGAAGTTATTCCAACCGTAAACCTCTCCTGAAACGGATCATCCTTCTGAATAAATTGCTCCCAGTTTACCCATGTTTGTGCATCCAATTTTGGGGCAGAATAAATAAACTGCAAGCCGGCCTCTGGTTTATCGGTATAAATTCGCTCGGGTTCCCAAAGTTGCTCAGGCAACCCATGCTGGTTCGTCTGATCAAGATTTCCGGTTATGACAGAAAACCGATCTGAGAAACAATATCGGGCCGAAAACCACGGAATGGCATTGGTCACTTGATCTTTACCATTGTATTTCAAAAGATGAGCCCCTGCTTCAAGGTAGAGTTTGTCGGTAGGCGAATAGGTAAATTTAGGTCTGAACAAAGCACCTGTAAGTGTATAACCATCAACTATTTCACTTACATACTCGTTGTTCTGAAAAAAGCCCAGGCTTTCGAACCTGAATTTGAGTTCGCCCGCTTTTACATCTTCTGCTTTTTTATAAAATGAAGCAAATTCCTGAAATGATTGCGCTCTCAGGAAATTCACAACTAAAATCAGGAAAAATATTATTAATACTTTCTTCATGCATTCACCCAGTATTAGCGTATCGCTGTCTCAGCCTTCCCATACCGTCAATAAAAGAAGACTTTTATTTTCGTGGAAGGATAAACCTATCGTACAAAAATAAAAGAACTACGGCACTTAATGCAATGGAACTAAAAAGAATCCATATTGTTTGTGGGTGATAATTGGTCCAAAGTAACTGTGTTACCTGTTCCTGGCTCATATTCATCTGTCGTGCGGCTTCGTTGAAATAATCAGTCTTCGTAAATTTCTCTCCAATTTCAGGAATCGTCAAGCCACGCTTCAGCACTTCTTCTTTTAACAGGAAAAGTTTATCAGCAACCTTTTCGTAGGGAGCTCCAGATAAAAAGCCCGCAATTTGATGGCCCAATGCTATAGCTAAAAACGAGGATCCCATATACAATGCTTTTTTATCGGCAGGCGCTATGTTTCCAACATATTCGGTAAATTTCGGAGAACTGCTCATTTCGCCCAAACCAAAGATGAGTATACCAAATAAAATAATCCAGCCACTTTGAGAACCGAACATCAGGAATAAACCAATTGCCAGTACAAAAATTCCACCCATCATGGCATTTAGAGGTTTAAAACGCATAACAAATGCAGAAACAGCAATCTGGAAAGCAATGATATAAAACGAATCCATGCTACTTATGGTAACTGCCGAAATTGTACCCGAAGTTGTACCAATAAGATTGGCCAATGCTGGAAAAACAGAATGAATGCCATTATAAATTGTTGCTGTGTTTACCCAGTCTTCCACAAAATTTGGGAATGTATAATACAACTGGTTAAACGCGCTCCAGAATAAACCCATGATTATTAAAAACATGGTATAACGCCAGTTTATAATGGTGTAAAAGATATTTTTAAAAGGTTGAGCCAACGATTCGAGAAACGGAACTGATATTTTTTCACGATTTGGCTCTTTAAAAAAGAGTAAAGTAACCAGAAAGTTGATTGCAATTGCTACAATTGATAATGTGAAAACCAGGTTCCATCCTTTTCCCAAAACAATACCTGCAACAAAAGGGCCGATAAAACCCCCAATGTTTACCATCATATAAAAAATACCAAAACCAATGGATGCCGTTTCTTCATTCGTAGTTTTTGATATAGTAGCAGAAATAATTGGTTTAAAAAATGCACCACCAATGCAAATCCATATAAACGAAATGAATACCATTTCAAAGCTACTGAAATGCTGGATCATGTAGAATCCGGTAGAATAAATCAGGAACGAAAGTAACAAAACTTTTTTATAGCCGATTCTATCAGCAATAGCTCCGGTAAGTATAGGTAAAAAATATAGCAACATTGAACCTGTTCCCATAATTGTTCCTTTTTCGACAGGCGAAAAGCCCATTGCTCCGGTTTCTTTTGATCCAACCAGAAACAGGCCAAATCCCATGTAAAAACCATACCAGGCGTACCGCTCAAATAATTCAATTAAATTGGCGAGCCAAAATATACGGGGGTATTTCCTGAAAATTTGCAAATTTATCATGTAACAGGTATTAAAAATTCAGCGCCCAAAGTAGTAAAATTTCAGGTTGTAATTGTTGTTGGGTTGTCATTGTTCGGCTAAAACTGAAAACTGTTACAACAACCAGAAACTCTTCGATCTTATCCCGAAACCTGAACTTTAATACCCAGCATTTCCACTAGCGATGCAATTTGTTTCAGCTCATCTATTTTTATTTTCTCAAGTCCGGTAGCAGGTGTGTCGCGGTCGATAGTATAAATCATCACCTGCGAGGGTTTTATTTCTTCAATAAGTTTGAGCCATGCCGAAATTTCGCGTTCGGTAGCATTATCGATAATTTGCCCGTTGAAATTTCCGCGTACGAAAAGTGTTTGAATAACAAGTTTACCTTGAAAAGCTTTCAAATTTTCAACCACCTCTGCTAAATTGAACCGACCTACCGGACAATCGATCAGTTTCACAGTTTCTTCGAAAGCTGAATCCAGCTTCAGAATATTATCATCAATTTTCAGCAAGGCTTTCACTACCGAAGGTTTGTGCAACATCGACGAGTTCGACAAAACCGCAATCCGGGCTTTTGGAGCCAACAAATTGCGAAGTTCTATCGTGTCGTCAATAATTCCTTCAAATTCAGGATGAAGCGTTGGTTCACCATTCCCGGCAAAAGTAATTACATCGGGTAATTCGTTGTTGGCAACCATCTCCCGAAGTTTCTCCTCCATTTTTTGTTTCACCATTTTCCGGGTCGGTAGATTCGATTTTTGTCCTCTTTTTTTGGGGTTCCAACCACACTCACAATATATGCAGTTGAACGAACATATTTTACTATCGGTGGGCATTAGGTTAACTCCCAGTGAAACACCTAAACGCCGGCTACGCACTGGGCCGAATATGATTTGATCGAATAAAAATGTTGACATCTTGAAAGTAAAAAGTAGCAAGGCAAAAGTATAAATGCAAAATGCAAAAACAAAAACAAAAAGGGAACACTTACAGTATCTGCTTTAGCCGGCTTTGAGGTTTTAAATGCAACCCGACTAAATCGGAATGAATCAGTAAAAAAACTCCTGCCTTTTTTTTGCTGCTGAAGTGGGCATTTAATAAAGAAACAATAGCCTTAAAAATTTGGATAATTGCTAATTCCGGAAATTCCACCTGGGTTTGTTTAGCAATATCAATTAATTCAGGTACTGCTAATTGCAAAGAATTACAAATCTTCAGGCTTATAAATTGACTCAGCTCATTTTTTTCAGGAATTATCGTATTTCCCCTGATATATAAATTGTTCGCAATTAATATCCCGTTGTGAAAAATCAGTTGGGCCATCTCATCAAGGTCGCCCTTTGTGTCAATGATTTCGACAACGGTACCATCATCATTGGCTACCAGAATTCCATTTTTCAGGAGTTCTCCTGATTCAGAAAGAATGAAATTTGCGGCAAATTTCTTCATCTCTTCTCCTGGTTCAATGCACCATTGGGTTTGTATTTGGCTTCTTCTTCTTTAAATACATTCATGATTTGTTCGTGCATTTTTTCGAAATCTTTTGGAAAGCTTGAATAATAAATCAGAGAGCGGATAAATACAGTATCCGGAACATTATATTTTTTTAGGACCGCAAAATAAAGGTCTGTTTGAGTAATTTTTTTTCTGATCGAATCAGACGACTGATCGAACGACATCCCTTGAGCAATGTAAAGGTCAATCATCATTTTTTCGAATTTCTTTTTAGGGATAAGTTTATCTGGTTTCTTAATATCGGTATTATAACACGATGCTAAACCAAATAACAAAAAAGTAACCAAAATGATACCGGGAAGATTCTTCATTATTCTGCAATTATTTTGGACCAAATTTAAGTTGAATAATTTACTTTTTCGTGAATAGATAAAAGTTCCTAATTAATTAACTTTAGGCAAACCGATTAACGCACAAAATATTCTAATATTGCAGCGTGTTACTGGTTTCCGTTCACGCGGAACTAAGAGGGAATCCTGTTCGAATCAGGAGCTGTCCCCGCAGCTGTAATCCTTTATCCATAAGGAGGTTTTGCCGAAAATAACCACTGTATCGTCTGTGGCGGGATGGGAAGGTTGGCAAGGTACCAGGAGAGCCAGAAGACCTGCCAGTAGCGAGAAGCTTTCGGGGTAAGAGCCAAAATCCCTGGCTTCACAGGTTTTGCATCTGCCAATTGCAAAACCGTGTAACTGTTAACAAAAGCTGAAGGTCAGGGGCCTCAGCTTTTTTTCTTTCCGCTATTCTCATTTTACTATACTGTTTTAACTTAGTGTAAAAATTCAGAAATACATGACAACAATTATTATCAATGATCGAACAGCAAAAGGGAAGAGTCTTATTGCGTTTCTGAAGAAATTTAAAGGTGAAGATTTTATCCATTTTGGAGACGAGCCCAATGAAGAAACCCTTCTGTCGATACAAGAAGCTCAAGAAGGAAAAACAAACTCGTACAAAGATCCGAAACAGCTTTTCGCTATTTTGAAAAAGAACGCCAATGTATAAAGTAACGACAACTAATCGTTTCGGAAAAAATGCCATATAAAACCGGATTGGTTATTGATTTGGTTACAAAATGAAGAGCAGAAAACGATTACTTTAATTGCCACCGGAACCCATTCCGATTTGTTTAAATTAAATTCTTCAGCTTTTTTTCTGAAATACCTGCCTGAAAAAAACTTCAACACGGTCGAACTGCAATACTTCAATTTTGAATTTCTGAAGATTAATCCCTTTGATTGCTTTGGGAACAAAAATGCTGTCGAAACCCAACTTTTCGGCTTCAGCAATTCGTTGTTCCAAGCGGTTCACCGAACGAATTTCTCCTGAAAGCCCTATTTCACCTGCGAAACAAACGTTCTTTTTGATTGGTAAATCGAAGTTTGAAGAAAGGATAGCCGTAATCACAGCCAAATCGATTGCCGGATCGTCAACCCGGATACCTCCTGCAATATTCAGGAAAACATCTTTGGTTGCCAGTTTAAATCCGCACCGTTTTTCGAGCACGGCAAGCAACATATTCAGGCGACGAAGGTCAAATCCGGTTGAAGATCGCTGCGGAGTTCCATAAGCAGCAGTACTCACCAGCGCCTGAATTTCTATCAATAGTGGTCGGATTCCTTCGATTGATGCCGAAATTGCTGTACCGCTCAGTCCTTCGTGAGCGCGGTTGATTAAAAGTTCAGATGGATTGGAAACTTCTCGCAAACCCGAATTTCCCATCTCAAAAATTCCCAGTTCAGAAGTCGATCCGAAACGATTTTTGATGGCACGCAAAATACGGTACATGTATTGGTTTTCGCCTTCAAACTGAAGCACAGTATCCACAATATGTTCCAGTACTTTAGGGCCGGCCAGGCTTCCCTCCTTGGTGATGTGGCCAATGAGGATAACCGGGACATTATTTTCCTTGGCGTATTTCAGAATGCCATTGGTGCATTCGCGAATCTGTCCGACCGAGCCTGGCGACGACTCAATAGACTCAGTGGCAACTGTTTGAATAGAGTCGACAACCAATAATTCAGGAGCAATTTGCTTGCTTTGTACCAATATGTTTTCCAGCGAAGTTTCACTCAAAAAATAGCAGTTCTGATTTTCCTTTTGTAACCGTTGTGCCCTGATTTTTATTTGCTGGAGGCTTTCTTCTCCTGAAACATAAAGAATTTTCCTACCTTTCAAATCAAGAGCTAGTTGCAAAACCAATGTCGATTTACCAATTCCAGGTTCGCCACCAATCAGGACCATTGATCCGGGGACCAATCCGCCTCCCAAAACCCGGTTTAATTCCTGGTTACAGGTGTCAATGCGGGTTGTGTTTTCCGACGAAACTTCGTGTAAAAATTTGGGCTGATTCCCTGTTCCGGCGATAAATGATAAAGATTTCGGGCTTTCACGTTCTACTATTTCTTCAACAAACGTATTCCACTCGCCACACGAATTGCACCGGCCCACCCATTTAGGCGACTGTGCTCCGCAATTCTGGCAAAAAAAACTAGTTTTAACTTTAGCCATTGTTTCGTTCAAATGAATTGTGGTAAAAATACGAAATCTTAAGCAGTGACTTATGTTTTTGCTGATTCTTTAGTTTTCGGTCTGAATGGCAAATTATTCCTAATTTTATCGGGCAGGATACAAACCACTGGTTGTTTTCTGACGTTTAATCGGAATGATCATCTATTTTGAAATTATTACAACAAAACATTCTTAAAATGAACAAACGAGACTTCATAAAATCTTCTGTTATAGGTGGAATTGGGGTTCTGGGTTTTCGTTCTGCTTTAGCAGGCGAAGCAACAAAACAGAAAAAACAAGTTGGACTGAAACATTGGGTTTGGGAGAATCCGAACGAACAAGAAGATGAACAATCTCTGAAAAGTCGTTACAAAAGTTTTTACGATGCCGGCATCCGGGGAATGTTTTTTGAGGCCGACAGCGAAAAACATTTCAGGACAGCAAAAGCTGCTGATTTGGAAGCACACCGATGGATGTGGACCATGAACCGGGGCGAAAAAGAATTGCTCGAAAAACATCCTGAATGGTATGCAGTGAACCGCGAAGGAAAATCGTGCGCAACCAATCCGCCTTATGTAAATTATTACCGCTGGCTGTGTCCGTCAAAGCCTGAAGTTCAGGAATATCTTAAAAATCAGGTTCGAAATATTTTAGATAAAAAGTATGTGGACGGCATCCATTTAGACTACGTGCGTTATTGCGATGTCATTCTCCCGGTAAACCTCTGGCAGAACTATAAAATTGAGCAAAACCGCGAATTGCCCGAATACGACTTTTGTTACTGCGAAACCTGCCGGACCAAATACAAGGATGAGCATGGTGTCGATCCGCTCGAAATCGAATATCCCGATCAAAGCTTGTCGTGGCGCAAATTCAGGTACGACCGTATAACCAACATTGTCAACAGTTTGGCAGAAATTGCCTCTACTCACAAAAAAACCATAACGGCAGCAGTTTTTCCTACGCCTGAAGTAGCCCGCCGTATTGTTCGTCAGGATTGGACCAACTGGAATGTGAATGGAATCTGCCCAATGATTTACCACGGTTTTTACAGGGAACAGGTGGGCTGGATTGGCGATGCCGTTGAAGAAGGAGTACATTTTTTGTGCGGAAGATTTCCGTTATATGCAGGTATTTTCCTTCCCGATTTCAAATCGGACGAAGAACTGGAGAAAGGCATAAAAACGGCCCTGGCTCATGGAGCTTCGGGAATATCGTTCTTTGGAAAAATTGACAACAAGGTCCTGGAAATTTTGAAAAAGACATCAGTTTAAACAACAAAACCTCGTTATTCATTGGATAGCGAGGTTTTTATTTTGTGCGAGAATAGCTTTATACCAAACGATTTGTTTCCGTGTCGGGGAAAACCAACCAAGGTTTAAACGTTTTGGCTTCTTCAAAATCCATTTGGGCATACGACATGATGATAACCACATCGCCAACCGCCACTTTTCGGGCAGCTGGCCCATTCAGGCAAATAACCCCGGTACCACGTTCGCCGCGAATGACGTAAGTATCCAGCCGTTCACCATTATTAATGTTTACTACCTGTACCTTCTCATTCTCAATCAAATTGGCAGCATCCATCAAATCCTGATCAATCGTGATACTTCCAACGTACTGCAAATTAGCCTCAGTAACAGTTACTTTATGAATTTTTGATTTACAAACTTCAATAATCATATCGTTTCATTTACAATTTTTATATTGACTATTTACCCGTAAATTCAAAGCAAATGGTCAATTTTCTAATCGTCAATTTTATTTGAACCTAATGTTGTCTATCAATCTGATTTTGCCACAATGCACTGCAACACAACCTACTTTTTCCCCGGAATCGCTCCAGCTTTTTACTGATTGCAGCGTTATTGAATTAACAATCTCAAAGTACTCTATGTTCAGGAATTCATTTTCGTTAATCCGGTTGACTACCCATTTGCAAAGCTCTTGTACGGTTAATTCTTTCGATTTGTTTACAGCTTCGAACAATGTTGCCGAAATGTGTACAGCATTTTTCCGCTGTTCCGGGCTCAATAACATATTTCGCGAACTCATTGCCAAGCCGTCACTTTCGCGTACAATTGCACAGGGAACAATTTCAACAGGAATATTCATCCGACGAACCATTTCGCTAATGATCGCCAATTGTTGAAAATCTTTTTCCCCGAAAAAGGCTTTATCAGGCTTGACAACATCGAATAAACGGCTTACAACCTGAGCCACACCATTAAAGTGGCCTGGGCGAAATTTGCCTTCCATTACCTCTTCCAATGTACCGAAGTTGAACTGACGGCTATCAGGTTCGGGATAAATTTCTTCAACTTCCGGGGCAAAAACTAACTTACACGGAGTTGGAGTGAGTAACGCCACATCTTTTTCGAGATTTCGCGGATACCGCTCCAAATCGCCCTTATCATTAAATTGTGTGGGATTGACAAAAATACTTACGACTACAAAATCGGTTTCCCGACCAGCTTTTTCTACCAGTGAAAGATGTCCTTCATGCAATGCACCCATGGTGGGCACGAAACCAATTTTAACACCTTCGTTTATTTTGATGTCCAGAATTGTCCGAAGATCAACAATGTGTTTTATTACCTGCATTTGGCATTAAAATGAGGCTGCAAAGTAAATAAATAAAACAACACGCGGGGCCTGTGTTTTTACTTATAGAAATGGTATTGTATGATTTTATAAAGTTTAATTAAGCTGAGATAAAGAAACCATAAAAACAAACCCCCGATTTGTATAATGAATCGGGGGTTTGTTTTCAGCAACTAACTGAAGATTAATTTGCCTTAATTACCCTGCCTTTATCGAAAATTGCAGCGTAATCACCTGGTTTATGTAATATTTCAATAGCTTTTTTAATGTCAGAGTCATCACGCAAAGCAGCTTTAATTGCTCCTTTCTGGTAATAATAACGCGAGATAATCTCATCAGTCAGAAGATCAGTAATCTCCTTTTTAAAGTGTTGCAAATCCTGATCAAGGTTATGCCCTAATTTCAATTTGAGTTCCTCGAACTGGTCTTTCGAAAGATCGTAATATTTTTCTTTTTTGGCTACATCAAGCAATTCGTCGAGTTGCTCCTCAGTTTTCGATTCATATTTAAAATTCTGTTCTTTAATGTATTTTGTAAAGTCGGCATAAATCTCAGGAGTAATTTCGAATTCTTCAGGAAGAGCTATCTTATCGGTTTTACTATTAAAAACTGTTGCATAGTCGAAAATTACTGACCCAGTAACCAGATTGGCAGCCAGATTACTGAGCGTTTCTTCGTTAACAGCAACATCCGGAGCAACTCCACCTCCATCGAATACAACCCGCCCTCTTTTTGTCTGAAATTTCGAAATCAGCGAATCTGGAATAATCCCGACACTTCCATCAGCATTACGATGAGAATAGTCGAGTGCTTGAATACACCGGCCACTTGGGATATAATATTTAGCTGTTGTTATTTTAAGTTTGGCATTATAACTTAAATCGCGGGTTGTTTGAACCAAACCTTTCCCGAAGGTACGTGTGCCAATAATCATTCCCCGGTCAAGGTCCTGGATGGCACCAGCTACAATTTCTGAAGCTGAGGCCGAACCACGGTTAACCAAAACAGCAATTGGCATTATGGTATCAACAGGGTCTTCGGTAGCTGTATATACTTTATCCCATTGTTTAACTTTACCCCTGGTGCTTACAATTTCCTGGCCTTTGGGAACAAAAAGGTTAGCTAAACGAACGGCTTCCATTAATAAACCACCCGGGTTCGAACGTAAGTCGAGTACCAATGTTTTTGCACCATGTTTTTCCTTTAAATCGATCAAAGCTATTTTTACTTTTTCAGCGCAGTTCTCAGTAAAATTGGATAAACGAATATATCCAGTTTCTTTATCAAGCATTCCATAGTAAGCCACCGGATCGATCTGAATCTTTTCACGGACCAACTCAATTTCCATAGGTTTTTTCTGACCGAAACGTTGTATTTTCACTACAACAGGTTTCTGGGCCGGCCCCTTCAAAAGTGCACTTACATCTTCTGTCGAAAGTTTTTCTGTCGATTTTCCGGCAACCTCCAGTAAAACATCACCAGCCTTCAATCCACTTTTTTGGGCAGGGAAACCTTCATAGGGTTCTGAGATTATAATTTTGCCATGTTGTTTACTAATCAGGGCGCCAATCCCGGCATATTCGCCAGTGGTCATAAACCTGAAATCTTCAACGTCGTCCTCCGGAATAAAGTTGGTGTAAGGATCGAGAGATTCGAGCATTTTATCAATGCTGGTTTTTACTAACTTGGTTGGATCAACCTCGTCAACATAAAACAGGTTCAATTCTCGAAACAAAGTGTAATAAATATCAAGGTTCTTGGCTATCTGAAAGTTTTTGTCGTCTTGTTTAAAGCTGAAAAAACTAATTGCAAACACACATACACCAACAATAACAATCCCCGCTTTTTTTGTTCTGGAAAGTTTCATTTCTAATCTCTTGTTAATTAATGCACTCGAATCCTGAAGAGGAACAATTATGAAAACGAACGAAAAGAAAAGTTTCGACAATAAACATTAAATTGTTCATGGCTTCTGATCCTTAAAATCAAAAACAAAAATAGTAAAAGCTTTGTTTTAACGAACTTTAGCCAGAATCTTATTCGTTAATTATTCTTAAGCTTAATTTTTAAACCTTTATTTGGTTGTTCTGGTCCAGGTAGTCGAACGGCCCAGCCATTTTATTCCGGCAACATACCCTTTAATATTCAGAGTGTTATTATCACTTCCAAACCACGCATAGCAATCATAGGTTTTGCCATTTTTAGGATCGTAAATCCTTCCGTTAATCCATTGTTTATCAGATGAATTAAATTTCAGTCGTGAAAGAATTTGTATGCCAATTCGTGAGCGCGAACGAAGTTTTTCATCCGGGTTCATATTGTCTTTCTCGGGTTCTCCATTAACATATTTTTCAGGGATGATATAAATAATCATCCCAACAAATTCCCCATTATTTTCTTTTACTTCAATTTTAGAGGTTTTTTCGTTGTTCCACCAAATTCCGATGATTTTTTGTGCATCTTGTGCATAAGAAACTATAAAAAGAAGGCTAAAAACAAGCGAGAATATTAGACTTTTCATTGTCAAACGATTTTGAGGTTCAGATAATTGTCAGCAATTTATATTTTTTTCATCTACATTAAATTTAAAGTACTTCATTTGACAGCTTTATTGCCTGAATTTGATTTTTTTTGTTCTGGTTTTCGAAAAATAAGTATGTATCGATTGAAAATTTTATTTTTGACTAAAAATCCCCCAATTATGAACCGAATACTTATTTTCTTTGTTTTTTTTGTACTTTCGAGCAGTGCTTTTGCTCAGCTGAGCATTTCTGAAGCTGAAATAACACTTCAAAGTCGCCATATTTGGCGTGGCACCAAACTGGGCGATGCACCCATGATTGAACCTTCGATTACCGTTTCAAACGGAAATTTTAGTTTTAATGTTTGGGCAGCCAAGAGTTTGAACAATAGTTATTCTGAAATAGATTTAACGCCTTCGTACCAAATAGGTGAATTAACTGTTTCTTTACTTGATTATTATGTGCCTGAAATAGGAGAGGGAAACAGTTACCTGAATTTAAAAAAAGGAGAAAGTTGCCATACTTTGGAATTTATGTTAGATAATTATTCAGGAGAAAAGAGCCGGCTAAAATGGATGATCGGAACTTTTTTTGCCGGAGACCAGAATGAAGAAACCGGACATACATTCTTTTCAACGTATGTTGAGTTTAAATATCCGTTCAGCTTTTTAAAGATTGATGCCGAACCTTTTGTTGGTTTAACTCCTTTCAAAGGTTATTATGCCGATAAGTTCGCCTTCATAAATTCAGGGTTGGTACTAAGTAAAGAAATAAAGATTTCGAAAAAGCTTGTTTGTCCGCTAAACCTGACTTATACTTATAATCCTTATGCCGATCACCACTTTTTGACATTTGGTTTCGGACTGGCCCTTTCTTCTGAAGAATAACATTATAAAAATCAACATATCAATCAATTAAACATTCCATTGGAATGTTTAATGTTTTTAACAAGAAATAGTTGCAAAAGTCAACTATTATCAGGTATTTTTGTCGCTATAAAAGTTACAACATGGAGGAGGTTAAATCGTTAGGATATATGTTGGCACGGACATTAAGAATATTTGCTAATTTGGCAACTATAGAATTAAAAAACAGGGATATAGAGCTCACATTTGAGCAATACCTAATGCTTAAATTCATTGACTCGGATGCTAACATTATTCAACAAGATATAGCTAAACATTTGAAAAAAGATAAATCGATCATTGTCAGACAAATGGATAACCTAATGGAGAAAGAATACCTGGTTAGGATTCCGAATTGCGACGACAAAAGAAAAAAGAACCTGATCTTAACTCCTAAAGGGAAAGGTATGATGAACAAAATTACTGAGTTAAATTTTGATATTTCTAAAAAACTAATTGAAGGAGTTGATAGCGAAGACTATAAAATGTTTTTAAATGTATTGGGTAAAATTCAGGAAAATGGAGGTACTGCCGACGATTTTTTTAAATAAAACAGATAAAGCAACTAAATGTAGAATATGAGAACAACTAAAAACATCAGAAATTTGAGTTTGGGATTATTAGCTCTTGCTGTTGTTGCATGTGGTAAAAAGCAGCAGGCTGGTGGTCCCGGTGGTGCTGGAGGTCAGGTGAAAGAATACCCGGTTATTGCAGTAACAGCTCAGTCAACCCAATTATTTAAAGATTACCCGGCAAAGCTCGAAGGCCAGCAAACAGTGGAAATCAGATCGAAAATAACAGGTTATATCGATCAGATTTTAGTTGACGAAGGAGCTCTTGTTCATAAAGGGCAGATACTCTTTAAGTTGAATTCGAATGATTTACAAGCGACAGTTCGATCGGCTGAAGCGTTGGTGAAGGTTTCGGAAGCCGACGTTGTTTCAGCCCGGATAAATCTGGAGAAAACTAAACCATTAGTTGAAAAAAGTATTATCAGCAAATTCGAACTCGAATCGGTTGAATCGACTCTGAAACTAAAAGAAGCTCAATTAGCTCAGGCTAAAGCAAACCTCGAAAATGCCAAAGCCAATCTTCAGTATGCAAACATTGCAAGTCCGGCTGATGGGAATATTGGTATCTTTCCATATAGAGTTGGTAGCCTGGTTAGCGCTACAAGCGCCGAACCACTAACAACTATCTCGAATACAGCCAAAATGTATGCTTATTTTTCTTTCAACGAGAAAGAATTCCTTACCTTAACAAAAGGTTTGGAAGGAAAAAATCTTCAGGAAAAATTTAAAAAACTACCAGATGTTTCTTTGGTCTTAGCCGACAATTCGGTGTATGAGCAACCAGGAAGAATTGAAACAGCAAGCGGATTGATTGATCCTCAAACTGGAGCTGTGAACGTGCGCGCAACATTCGCTAATTCTGAAGGGTTGTTGCGTAGCGGAGGGACCGGACAGGTTCGTATTCCACAGTATGTGGAATCGGCCATTATCATTCCTCAGAAGACAACTTACGAACTACAGGGTAAATATTTTGTTTACACCGTAGGGGCCGACAATAAAGTAAAGAATACAGAGATTAATGTAGTTGTCGGGAATTTGAAGGGTTCGTACATCGTTACCAAAGGGTTGACGGTTGGGGATAAAATCGTTTTGGAGGGAATCGCCTCTCTTCGCAACGATACTGAAATTAAACCGAAACTGGTTGATGTGGGTAGCCTTTCAGAAAACCAGCAAGAAGCTAATAAGCCTAAAAATTAAATCCGGAAAACCATGTTCAGGAAGTTTATTGAACGACCGATACTTTCTTCGGTCATTTCCATCATAATTGTTATATTGGGTGTGCTTGGATTAATAAGTTTGCCCATTGAGCAATATCCAGACATTGCCCCGCCAACCATTCGTGTTACAGCTAGTTACACCGGCGCCAGTGCCGAAACTGTTCTTAAAAGTGTAGTTGTTCCGCTGGAAGAACAAATCAACGGAGTTGAAAACATGATTTACATGAACTCCTCGGCCAGTAACAACGGAACTGCTTCTATCGAAGTTTATTTCAAACAAGGGACTAATCCAGACATGGCTGCAGTAAACGTGCAAAACCGTGTTTCTAGGGCAACCAGTATCCTTCCATCGGAAGTAACCCGCGCGGGTGTAACAGTAGCCAAACGTCAACCAAGTATGTTGCTTATCTTTTCGTTGTACAGCCAAAATGGCGAGTACGACGAAGTTTTTCTCCAAAATTATGCTAAGATCAACTTATTACCGCAAATACAGCGTGTAAGCGGAGTTGGCGACGCCTCGGTATTTGGGGGAAAAGATTACTCGATGCGTGTTTGGCTTAAGCCCGATGTTATGGCAGCGTATGGTCTGATGCCTTCAGACGTTATTACCGCATTGAACGAACAAAGTTTGGAAGCAGCTCCAGGCCGCCTGGGCGAGCGTAATGAACAGTCGTTTGAATATGTTCTGAAATATAAAGGGAAACTAAGTCAGCCTGCCGAGTTTGAAAACATTGTTATACGTGCCGATAAACAGGGAAATATCCTTCGGTTGAAAGATGTTGCACGCATTGAACTTGGCGCTTTGAGCTATTCAGTTTCAACTTTTGCAATGAAACAGCCTGGTATAACAGTTGCTGTTTTCCAGTCACCAGGATCGAATGCCCGCGATGTCATCATTCAAACTCAGAACGTAATTGAAGAAGCAGCTAAATCGTTTCCTTCAGGAGTAAAATATAAATACACAGTAAATGCCAACGATTTTCTTGATAGTTCAATCGAAAAAGTATTACATACTTTACTCGAAGCTTTTATCCTGGTATTTATTGTTGTTTTCCTGTTCCTCCAGAATTTCAGGGCCACGCTTATACCTGCCATCTCGGTACCTGTGGCTATTATAGGTACATTCTTTTTCCTTGGCTTATTTGGTTTTACAATCAATCTACTTACCTTATTTGCATTGGTGTTGGCTATCGGTATTGTGGTCGACGATGCCATTGTAGTTGTTGAGGCCGTTCATGCCAAACTCGACCAGGGAGCCCGAAATGCTAAGGATGCAGCAGTCTCGGCCATGAGCGAGATTTCTACAGCTATTGTTTCCATCACATTAGTTATGTCGGCTGTATTTGTCCCTGTGACATTTATTAAAGGAACAACTGGTGTATTCTATAAACAATTTGGTATTACTCTGGCAGTAGCTATTGTAATATCAGCGATAAACGCTCTAACATTAAGTCCTGCACTTTGTGCAATATTCTTAAAGCCACATCATTCTAACGAGTTGCACAACAAAGGTTTTATGCAAAAGTTTTATGCCTCGTTCAATGTTGCGTTCGATAGCATGACTAACCGTTACCGGCATACAGTAAATTTCTTCATCAAAAAAAGATGGCTTTCGGTCATGCTGATTGTAACATTTGTTGGCGTTCTTGTTGTTTTGATGAAAATTACCCCAACGGGATTTGTTCCGGCTGAAGATACAGGTAAGTTCTTTATCGATATTAGTATGGCTCCAGCTACTTCGCAGGAAAGAACAAAACAAATAGTTAATAAGGTTGACAGCATTTTAGCCAGTATTCCTGAAGTTGACGGACGTTCAATGATTATTGGTAGTTCAATGATTAGCGGAGCAGGAAGTTCGTATGGTATGATGATTTGCAGTATGAAGCCTTTCAGCGAAAGAAAGGAAAAAGGACAGGATCAAAACAGTATTATTGGCCGTATTATGGCTATGACTTCCAACATTAAAGATGCGCGAATTACAGTTTTTTCTCCACCAATGGTTCCTGGTTTTAGCTTCTCTAATGGGTTCGACCTTAAACTAGAAGACAAAACCGGTGGAGACATTAAGGCTTTTGAGCAAATTGCCCGCCAGTTTTTGGGAGCTTTGTCTCAACGACCAGAGATTCAGTACGCTATGACATCATTTAATACCAATTTTCCGCAATACCAGGTTGATGTTGATGTTGCGCGTTGTAAACGTTCTGGAATTTCAACCAGTACCGTTTTGACTGCATTGCAGGGTTACGTGGGCGGATATTATGCTTCCGACTTTAACCGCTTTGGGAAACAATACCGTGTGATGGTACAGGCCGAACCTAATTTCAGAGGAAATCCAGAAGATTTAAACAGCATTTTTGTAAAGACCTCAACCGGAGAAATGTCACCAATTACCGAATTTATTACAATAAAACGTGTTTATGGTCCCGAAAATATTTCTCGTTTTAATATGTATACTGCTATTTCGGTAACTGGAGCTCCAAACTTTGGATACAGTACCGGTGAAGCAATTAAAGCTGTTCAGGATGTTGCAAGCCAAACGTTACCAGCCGGATATGGGTACGAATTCTCAGGTTTAACACGTGAAGAAATTTCATCGGGGAACCAATCCATTTGGATTTTTGCACTCAGTGTAATTTTCGTTTATTTTCTGTTGGCAGCCCAGTACGAAAGTTATATTATGCCACTTTCTATTATCTTCTCGTTACCTATTGGTATTGCTGGTTCGTTCATCTTTGCCAAGATTATGGGCGTTCAAAACAACATTTACCTTCAGATTTCACTCATTATGCTTATCGGACTTTTGGCTAAAAATGCCATCTTGATTGTAGAATTTGCTTTGCAGCGACGCCACCGCGGAATGAGTATTATACAATCGGCAATTGATGGTGCAACAGCTCGTTTGCGTCCTATTTTGATGACTTCGTTTGCCTTTATTTTTGGCTTGATTCCGCTGGTTATTGGAGGTGGAGTTGGGGCAAATGGTAATCGTTCAATTGGAGTTGGGGCTGTTGGTGGTATGTTGGTTGGTACAATGATCGGAATCCTGGTTATCCCAACTATGTATGCTATTTTCCAAACCCTTCAGGAAAAAATTACCAAACCTGAAAAACAGTCAATTTCTGAGATGAATTGTCTGGAAGGTGAAGAAGAAGAATTTGAAGGTTAACCCATTCAGAAACGACAGAATTATGAGAATAAATTTGATTAAATATTTCATCCCAGTGCTGATGTTGGCCTTAATATTTGGCTCGTGCAGCACTCCCAGACATTATCAGCGAGGAATGGTTTCTACAGAAAAGCTGTATGGTGATACATTAATTACCGATACAACTAATTTGGCGAATAAACCATGGAAAGAACTTTTTACTGAAAGTCTTCTTCAGAAATATATTGACGAAGGACTTCACAATAATCCCGATTTACAGACAGCAATTTTGAAAGTTACTGAAGCTGAAGCCTATTTGTCGCAAAGTAAAGCTGCATTATTACCGGGCATTTCAGCAAACGGGAAAAAGAACTATACCCGCAATCCCGAAACTTTGTATCCCAGCGGTCCCAGGGAAGTAAATTATTATCAGCTTTCGGCTGATGCAAGTTGGGAAATTGATGTTTGGGGAAAACTAAGAAGTGCCAAACGAGCATCGTATGCCAGTCTTTTGGCTACTGATGCTGCAAAGAAAGCAGTTCAAACGCGCCTGATTTCGAGCATTGCTTCCGCATATTATACATTGTTAAGTTTGGATGCAAAACTTGAAATCACTCGCAAAACAGTGAAAAACAACATTGACCTTGTTGAAACCATGAAGGTTTTGCAGGGAAGTGGAAAAGTAAACGGGGCTGCAGTTGTTCAAAGCGAAGCCGCCAGATATGCTGCAGAGGTTACCATTCCCGACTTGGAACAGCAGGTTCGTGAAGCCGAAAATACACTTTGCCTGTTGCTCGGACGAACACCTGGACATGTGGAAAGAGGTAAAATATCGGATCAAATGCTTTCGGCTTTGTTGAAAACTGGCGTTCCATCTCAGTTACTCGACAACCGCCCGGATGTTGCACAGGCCGAATATTTAGTGATGAATGCCTGGGAACTTACCAACAATGCCAGATCATACTTTTTTCCAGCTCTAACTGTAACTGCTTCAGCTGGGTTCGCAGCCGCTGATTTAAGCGAATTGCTTGATCCAACAGCTTTTGCTGCCAATGTAATTGGTGGATTAGCCCAGCCTTTATTTGCCAAAAGAGCAAATATTACAAGGCTAAAAGTGACCAAAGCACAGCAGGAAGAAGCTCTAATCAATTTCAGAAATACGTTGCTGAAAGCAGGCCAGGAAGTACACAATGCACTTGGTTCGTACGAATCATCGGTGAAAAAAACAGCATTACGCCAACAACAATTGAATGCGCTGATAAAGTCGGTTGACTACACCAAAGAATTGCTCACCTATGGAACAGCAACCTATACCGAAGTTCTGAATGCCCAAACCAGTTTATTGTCGGCTCAGCTAAACGATATAAACGATCGTTTGCAACAATTAAATGCAATGGTAACTCTGTATCGGGCGCTGGGTGGCGGCTGGAGGTAAATAACCTCTTCCCTGCCCTTCTCTCAATTAATTTCTCAAACCAAGTCCATTTTGAAAGGTTTAACCCTGACAATAGGAGTCAAAATCAATCAGGCAAGTTGTGTAAGAGGTGATCTTACACAACTTGCCTGATTAATTATTTTCCCTTATTACACAAATACATCTTATTGACAAGGTAGCTTATTATAAAAGTATCAACTCTTTTGGCGTCCTGGATTTTCAAATGGATGGTTATCTCAATAAATTAATCGTAGTAGAATTGACACAATCAAATGCTAAAAATGAAGCACATTTTTTTAATCTCCATTTTTATATCAATAATCTTTAAACTTGAAGGTCAGAATATTGAAGACCCAATATCATTTATACAATGGAAGAAGGCAGTGCTCAACAACGAAGCCGAATTTACTATTGGAAAATTAAACTGGGGATCAGGATTTCTAATTAAATACAAGAACGATACCATAGCTTGTACTGCCCGCGAATTTACAGGCACAATACACAGTTATGGTAAGATGCTATATATTAAAGATTTCCCCAAGGAAATGAAATACTGGAAAATGTATGTTTCAAACGATCCAACTCAATACGTTCAAATGGACACTATTTTCAATAAAGAAAAAATTGAAAGAAAATATTCATTAGTAATATATTCTGCTTCATTCCTTACCTTCTCTTTAAAAAAGAAAAATAAAAACTTGATTACATTGGAACCAGATATAAGAAAAATCCCAAACAAAGATACCCTTTATATTATTGGCTTCGATAACGATCACAATTTAAGGGTTATTCAAGGAATAGTTGAAATGGCGCTGGATGAAAAATATGCAGAAATGGAAATCAGAATAAAAACAGACTTTTATCTGTATTACCCTGGTTTTGTTGGGGCTCCAATTGTTGATAAAAATGGAAAGGTTGTTGGACTAGTCAATCGCGCTTATGATTTATACAAAACGAAAAAAGGTAAGATTATAAATGATTCGAAAAAAGTTGATGGGGCACATTATGAGTATTTCGTCAATGGAACCACTATGAGATCGATATTAGGTAGAAAATATGAGAATCAGTAACTGCTGCAAGTATATAACTATCAAAATCAGTAAACCCGTAAATATTCAATGAAACTGGACGTTTGATTATCGATTACTAACAGAATAGCAACTGTAAAACTTTAAAAATAATGTTGTCAAGATTGCAAAACGCAAGGTTCTGACAGACAAAAAGATCAGTAATTTAAAGCAAAAAACGTGAATAATAATTATCTAACAAGAGAGAGCTTTGTTTTTTGAATCTGTATCTATTTTATCAAAAAATGAAAAGACGGACAATATCAAATGATTGAATTATCGTCCGCCTTTTCATTTTAGATAACACTTTGTAGTATCATCCCTTTTATTGGTGGGCCAATTGATAACCTTTTCTCTTTTAACCTCCGTAAATTGACCACTAATATCTAAAATTGTTCATGGCTTTGAGACAACTTTTGTTCTTGATTTATCAAAACCTGTGCCAAACATTTTTTAAAGATTAAAAGTTTGTCTTCAGAACCTGAATAAATACTTTCGGAATTATCGGGTTATTGGTTCCTGAAGTTTATATTAAACTCTGGCCGATTTGAGATTAAAAACCCAAAGGATTTGAATTTGAATAACCGACGGTAGTAACTTATTGAGAATAGTGCTTAAACCGTAACCGATAGTTACGAATACTTTTAATGGCTGCCCATCTAAATTCTGCCCACTGTATGAACCAATAGATCAATAACATGGTTTACATTGGCGTTAAACACTTTCAAAACATCGCCCCAGGTAACCGGAGCTTCATCGGTTTTCCAGCAATCGTAATCGGTACTCATGGCTACGGCAGCATACGGAATTCCAAGTTCATTGGCCAAAATAACTTCAGGTGCGGTTGACATATTGATAACATCAGCGCCCCACATTCTAAACATATTCGACTCGGCCCTGGTCGAGAACCTCGGTCCCTCAATGGTTATAACTGTTCCTTTTTCGACAATTTTAATTCCAAGTTCATGTGCAGTTTCAATTAGTTTTGTTCGTAATAAACTGTCGAATGGATCGGCCATTGGCGTATGTTTCATTTGCTTAGGCTCAAATGAGTCGAAAAAGGTAACTTCGCGAAGTCGTGTAAAATCAATAAACTGGTCCAGAACTACAAAATCGCCCCGGCCAATTTCTTCGCGAAGACTTCCGCAAGCGGTAGTTGCAATAATATGTGTACATCCAATTTCGCGAATGGCCCAGATATTTGCGCGGTTGTTCACTTTGGTTGGAGTAATAGTGTGTTGTCGCCCGTGACGCGACAAAATAGCTACTTCGCGATCATTAATAATTCCACACTTAAAATCAGATGAGGTTGGCCCAAATGGTGTATCTATGGTTAGTTCTGTAGCATTTTTAAGTATGGCGGGGTTTTCGAGCCCCGATCCGCCAATGATTGCAATTTTATTCATTTCGATATTGATTGTAGATGTTTATAATTTCGTTCGTTGCTTCTTCCAGATTTTGACCATAAGTCAGAATTCCTTCCTTATGCCCGCCCATCACAATTAATTTGTTTGCCCGATTTGCAGTTTCTTTGGCTAAAGCCTGCACTGCGAGGGCCATTTCAGGCGTCCCATATCCAATTTCAGAAGAAGTAGTTGGGTAATAGCCAAGTAATTTTTCCCAAAGCCATAAACAATGAACATGAATTACTGCATTTGCTTCAGGAACGGTTTCATAAACAGACGCATGTGTCAGGCTTTCGGCTGAAGCTTGTGTCAATCCAACGCACGAAAGCGAATTTTGAGTAAAGCTGTATGACAAAACTTCAGCATAATGTTTCATTTCAAGGCTTGGATATTGACCTGTTGCACTGCCCGTAATATAAAAAGTATTTGATGAAGTTTTCACTGAAATATTTCCATAGCCAATACCATCCGGATACATTCCGAGTAGTTTCAATTGGTATAGTTTCGAGCGACATTTATTGAGAGAAGCAAATATTTTTCCATGAATGTGAATTGCTTCTTTCCTCCAATTGCTTTGAAATTTGACATAACCTTCATTCATTTGTGCAATCTCCTTTCTGGAAAAAGGTTCAGGATTTCTTCACGGTTTGCACGGCAAATACCTCGTTCGGTAATTAAACCAGTAACTAATCGTGCAGGTGTTACATCAAAACCATAATTGGCCACCGGACTAACTTCATGAACAATCCTGAAATTCGAAATTTCACTGCCACATTTGCCCTCCATCGTATGTACTTCACTGTCATCTCGCTGTTCAATTGGAATTTCGGTTATGCCATCATTCAAGTTCCAATCAATTGTTGTTGAAGGTAAAGCTACATAAAAGGGAATTCCATTGTCGGCAGCCGCAAGCGCTTTCAGGTAAGTACCTATTTTATTGGCCACATCACCACTTAAAGTGGTTCGGTCACTTCCAACAATAACGATGTCAACCATTTGATGCTGCATCAGATGGCCGCCGGTATTGTCGGGAATTATAGTATGTTTTATGTGAGCATCAGCTAATTCCCAAGCGGTTAAGCGCGCTCCCTGATTACGTGGACGAGTTTCATCAACCCAAACATGCACCGGAATTTCGGACTGATGTGCCAGATAAATTGGAGCAGTGGCCGTTCCTAACTCAACGCAAGCTAAGCGCCCTGCATTGCAGTGAGTGAGAATTTGCACCGGTTCACCGTTTTTCTTATCAGCAATCGCCCGAATCAATTCAAGACCATATTCCCCAATTTTTTTGCTGAAGTCAATTTCCCGCTGCTTCAGATTCTCAGCAAAGCTGAACAAAGCCTCAATATTTTCTGAAATCGAACAGTCGCTGGATATTACCGCAAGCGCCTCATCAACGGCAAATGCCAGGTTAACTGCTGTTGGTCGCGACGATTTTAAAAAGTTGGCGGCGAGAATCATCTCCGATTCAAAATCTTTTTTATATGTTTTGCGGGCAGCAAGGAACATTCCGTATGCCGCTGTCACCCCAATTAATGGAGCTCCACGTACAATCATTCTCGAAATTGCTTCTCTTGCATCGACCAAATTACTGATTTCTATTAATTTATGCTGAAAAGGAAGAAGTCGCTGATCAATAGTTTCAACTACTTTTTTTTCATTATTATACCATATTGTTTGAGGATTTCCCATTTTGCTTCGGTTTTAGCTTCTTCCAAAGATAGAAATCAGTTTTTCGCCAACCACATTCTTCCTGAAAATTCCATTTTTTTTCTGACTTTTACAGCTCTTAAAAATATGACGGCAATGGAATTGTTAAACGGTGTTAAGCATATCATTTTCGATTTGGGCGGTGTTTTACTGAATATTGATCCCCAAAAAACAATTGATGCCTTTGGACGGCTTGGAATGGAGCAGTTAGTTGGAGACAAAGGTCTTACTTACGATCACGACATTTTTTACCGGATGGAACAGGGCCAAATTACCCCTGATGAATTTAGAAAAGGAGTTCAGGAATTATTACCTGAACCTGTTACCTTTACCCAAATTGATGCTGCATGGACGGCTATGTTGCTTGATATTCCTGCGATTCGGGTTCAATTGCTGAAAAACTTGCGACAAAACTACGGGATTTATCTTTTTAGCAACACCAATGCGATTCATGTTGAAAAATTTCATTCCGATTTCAGGAATCAATATGGGTTCGAAGTATCGTCACTCTTCGATAACGATTTTTATTCCAACGAGATAGGTTTAAGGAAACCATCCGCCGAATCGTTTCAGGAAATCAT
The DNA here is from genome assembly GCA_937915865.1 of uncultured Prolixibacteraceae bacterium. GTDB lineage: Bacteria > Bacteroidota > Bacteroidia > Bacteroidales > Prolixibacteraceae > Aquipluma. The sequence continues at coordinate 31,377 of CALGIG010000057.1, forward strand.
CCGGCTGTCGGGAATTGATCCGGTTGAATCGTTATTCATCGATGATGCTTTGGTCAATGTTGAAGCAGCACAAAAATCAGGCTTAAAAGCCTACTGGCTTCAGCCTAATCAAAAAGTTGAAATACTATTTCAGAAATATTTGCCTTGACTTTTGGGCGTTTTGTAATTATTACTCTTACACTTCGCGGTCTTTCCAGTCTCCGTTTTCACGAATAATAGCTTCCAGTTCTTCAACAGCAAATTCAAAAGGAATATGCTTCTTTATCAGCTTCTGACCTTTGTACAGGTTTACGTTTCCCGGACCGGCACCCACAAAGCCATAATCAACGTCGCCCATTTCTCCTGGTCCGTTTACGACGCAGCCCATTACACCAATTTTCAGGTGGTCGAGATGGTTGAAATGCGCTTTAATTTTTACGGTAGTTTCATGCAAATCGAACAGTGTGCGGCCACAGCCAGGGCACGAAATAAATTCAGTTTTGGTTAAGCGCATCCGGCTGGCCTGAAGAATTGAGAAACTCAGATCTTTCAAGTCTGTAAAAGTAATTTGCTCCGATTCGTTTGATATACAGATTCCATCACCATAACCATCAATCAACAATCCGCCAAGGTCGGTAGCAGCTTTTATCTGTAGATTTTCCAGATAACGTTCATCATATTTTCTGAAAATTATCACAGGTACCTTCCAGATGTGTGATTCCAGCGACATGAAAAAAGCCCGCAAATCAGCAAATGGGTTTCGGTTAAAACTTTCAAGAATCAGTACTGTTTTTCGCGTTTGTTTCAGTTTAGTAATTATCTCCGGATTTTCAGTCATAAACCGGTCAAATTCCTCCTTATTTGTTCTGATAAATTTAGTTTGTCCCCAATGCGAACCACCAAACAAATACTCTTCAAGAGTCAAAACAGGGAATTCATTTCCCTCAATATCAAGCACTTCTGTGTTATTGAAAAAATATTCAGGAATTTGTTTTCCACGCAAGGGAAGTATTTCTGAAAGTGTGCGGCCACGCAAATCGGCCATTACTATCGGTACGTTTTTTTCGCCCATACGCAAAACCGGACGAACCGAACGCCTTTCGTACTCGAATGGGTTAATTTGCGCAAATAAAGGCGCTTTTATTGGCTTGTGATATTTGTATGATTCGATGTGATTAATAAGCTTTTTTGCTACAGGTATTTCGTTTTCCGGATTTTCTGTTAATGATACCCTAATTGTATCACCAATTCCGTCGGCAAGTAATGTCCCAATTCCAATAGCCGATTTAATCCGGCCATCTTCTCCTTCTCCTGCTTCAGTAACACCCAAATGCAACGGATATGTCATTTCTTCCAATCGCATTTTGTAATTTAACAAACGTACAGTGTAAACCATTGTACGGGTATTGCTCGATTTAATGGAGATCACAACATTTTCGAATTCTTGTTTTTTGCAAATGCGTAAAAATTCCATTACAGATTCAACTATTCCGGCAGGAGTGTCGCCATAGCGGCTCATTATTCTATCAGATAAAGACCCCTGGTTAGCGCCAATACGCAAAGCCGTATTGGTTTCTTTGAGCATTTTCAGGAAAGGTATAAAATGTTCCTCAATCTTTTGAAGCTCGCTTTTGTACTCTGCATCAGTGTAAATCTGGTGCTCAAAACGGGCACGTTTATCGTAAAAGTTACCAGGATTTATCCTGACTTTTGAAACATATTGAGCAGCAATTTCAGCTAAATGCGGGTTAAAATGAATATCAGCAACCAGTGGATTTTCGAAACCACGGGCGACAAGTTCTTTTTTGATATTTTTAAGGTTTTCAGCGTCGTTGATACCTTTTACCGTTACTCTTACCAGATCAGCTCCAGCTTTTATTATCCTGATTATTTGTTCAACAGTAGCTTCTGTATCACTTGTATCAGTATCGGTCATCGATTGAATTCGGATCGGATTTTGATTTCCCATCAACAAATTCCCAATTTTAACCTCTGAGGTTTTTTGCCTCTGGTATTTTGTCAAGTCTTCTATGTAGTTAAAGTTCTGATCCTTCATTTATAAACCGGTGTAATGGTGGGGGACAAATTTAATTTAAAGTTAAGAAAAACGAAAGACGTGTTTCCACAATACGTGTCATAAAGTCAAAAAACAATGATTTTTGTTTTCAGGTTTATTTTAAGACTAAAGTACAAAACTTAATTATCAATACGGATTTAAAGCTATTGGTATTATTCTTTACTTTTGAACATCAAAAAAAAGATATAAAATGACCATTAAGGTATCTGAAATTTGTAAATATTACGGCTCACAAAAAGTATTGAATAATGTTTCCTTTGAAATTGGTACAGGTGAGCTTGTTGGCTTTTTAGGACCAAATGGAGCCGGTAAATCGACTACGATGAAGATCATTACTGGCTATTTGGCTGCTGATCAGGGCACTGTTACGATAAACGGCGAAAAAGTTGAATCGAACAATGTATCTATTCGCGCGAAAATAGGATATCTTCCTGAAAACAATCCGCTTTATACCGATTTATTTGTAAGGGAATATCTTGAAATGGTTGCAGGATTTTATAAAATTCAAAACAAAAAGGAACATATTTCCAGAATGGTTGAATTAACTGGGTTAAAAGCTGAACAACATAAAAAGATTGGAGCGCTTTCAAAGGGTTATCGTCAGCGGGTAGGTTTGGCACAAGCTTTAATTCACGATCCTGAAGTTCTGATCCTCGACGAACCAACAACCGGGCTTGATCCCAACCAACTGGAAGAAATCCGCCAATTGATACGAGAGATCAGTGGCAATAAAACAGTGATGTTATCGACACATATCATGCAGGAGGTTGAGGCTATTTGTAACCGTGTAATAATAATCAACAAAGGCGAAGTTGTTGCCGATGGGTCTATTGACTATATAAAAGGAGGCCAATTTATTCAACGGCAAAAAGTATTCGTAGAATTCAACAAAATACCAGACATCAAAGCGCTTTCAGCCATTGGAGAAATTGCACAAATTAAACAATTAACCTCAAACAGTTTTACTTTAGAATCGGAAGCAAAAACTGATATTCGGCCTGTTGTTTTCAATTTTGCTGTTCAAAATCAGTTAATTTTACTAACCATGAAGGAAGAGCAACAAAGCCTGGAAAATATATTCCACGGACTTACCGTGTAAATTATATCGGAAACCATTTTAATGGGAAGATATGCTAATATAAATTGCTGTTGACTGATGACTATATTCTATCATTAAAAATTTATATATTTGCCCCCGATATGTGGATAAATTTGTTCTGATTGCAACCACGGAAAAAAATGCTAAAACGAGTCCGCTTTACTTTTGCTTTTCGATCGTTTACCCACAACTTTTAATTGTATAATTCATTGCCTGAACACAACCGGATAATTTGCTGTTGTTTCAGGTAACTAAATTCATCAGATTATGAGTTATTTATTTACAAGCGAGTCAGTATCTGAAGGTCATCCTGATAAAGTATCAGATCAGATTTCGGATGCACTTTTAGACGAGTTTCTCGCACACGATGCCAACTCGAAAGTTGCCATCGAAACATTGGTTACTACCGGCCAGGTTATTGTTGCCGGCGAGGTTAAATCAAACACTTATGTCGACGTTCAGGAAACTGTTCGTCAAGTAATCAACAAAATTGGATACACGAAAGCCGAATACCGTTTCGATGGAGATTCGTGCGGAGTGTTGAATGCTATTCACGAACAAAGTCCGGATATTAATCGCGGAGTTGACAAAGCAGATAAAATGGACCAGGGTGCCGGCGACCAGGGAATGATGTTTGGTTTTGCAACCAACGAAACCGATAATTATATGCCCCTTCCGCTCGACCTTTCACACCGTATCCTGGTTGAGTTGGCTGCCATTCGACGCGAAGGAAAAGTAATGACCTACCTCCGTCCCGACTCAAAGTCGCAGGTAACAATCGAATACAACGACGATCATTCTCCCAAAAAAATCCACACTATTGTTGTATCGACTCAACATGATGATTTTGATGCAGATGAACCGATGTTGGCTAAAATCAAGAAAGATGTTATTGAAATCCTGATTCCGCGAGTGAAAGCTCAATTACCAGAACGCGTGCAGGTATTGTTCAATAACGATATTATTTACCATGTGAACCCGACCGGAAAATTCGTAATTGGCGGGCCTCATGGCGATACAGGTTTAACCGGACGCAAAATTATTGTTGACACTTATGGAGGTCGCGGCGCTCATGGTGGTGGCGCTTTTTCAGGGAAAGACCCATCGAAAGTTGACCGTTCGGCAGCTTATGCAGCCCGACACATTGCCAAAAATATGGTCGCTGCCGGAGTTGCCAAAGAAATGCTTGTTCAGCTATCGTATGCTATTGGCGTTGCAAAACCGGTAGGGGTTTATGTTGAAACAAAAGGTACTGCTACGAATGGTATTTCTGATTCACTGATTGCCGAAAAAATTCAGGAAATATTTGATTTACGTCCAGCAGCAATCGAACAACGTTTAAAACTTCGAAACCCGATTTACCGCGAAACAGCAGCTTACGGGCACATGGGTCGTACTCCGATAATAGTAAATAAGGTATTTGAGTCGCCATACAACGGCAAAGTTGAACTTGAGGTTGAACTGTTTACCTGGGAAAAACTCGATTACGTTGATCAGGTACAAAAAGCTTTCAAATTAAGTTAAGAAAAATTTCCGGGTCGGTTAAGACCCGGAAATTTTCGATTACGACAATTTCTTCATTTATCATTAACCCTTCATGTAAACTTTAGGTTTAGTCATTTAAACAGACTAAAGCCTAACAAAATCAATTATTTTTGTGCTGAATTTGAGAAACAATTGAATATGAAGACCTACTCTGCCAAAAGGCTGTCGCTTTACATCACGAGTTTGCTTTTGATTTCGAATTTTGGATTTTTTCTGTTTCAATCCAAGAAAGATTTCGGCCAAACTTATTCCATTATTTTTGTTCTCCTTTTTGGCGCACTTTGCTATTTTTTGGTATTGTTTATTCTGAATCGCTATATCAACGATAAAATCAGGCCAATTTACAAGACTATAAGAGAAGTGCCAATTAGTGGAAAGAATGAAAAATTATTGGATGCGATTAAAACAACCAATATTTCTCATGTTCAGCGAGAAGTTGAAGAATGGGCAAAAACCCAAACCGAAGAAATTGCCAGGCTGAAAGACCTCGAAAAATACCGTAAAGAGTTTGTTGGGAACGTGTCACACGAATTAAAAACGCCCATTTTCAATATTCAGGGATATGTATTGACATTGCTCGAAGGTGGCATCGACGATCCCAAAATTAACAAGCTTTACCTTCAGAGAACCGAAAAAAGTATAGATCGGATGATCTCTATTGTTGAAGATTTGGAATCGATTACCAAACTCGAATCAGGAGAGTTGAAACTTAATTTTATTGAATTAGATATAGTTAAGTTAACCGAAGATGTATTTGATTTGGCACAAATGCTGGCCAACGAACGAAATATCTCACTGCAGTTCGCCACCAAAACAGATAAGCCCATAATGGTACTTGCCGACAAAAAGCGTATCATGGAGGTGATGAACAATCTGGTTGGAAATGCTATAAAATATGGAAAAAAGAAAGGATATGTTAAAGTTGGATTTTACGATCTGCATGAAACTATTCTGATTGAAGTGAGCGACAATGGCATCGGGATTGATAAAACTGATCAATATCGCATTTTCGAACGTTTTTACCGTGTTGACAAATCACGTTCGCGCGAGCAAGGAGGGACAGGCCTTGGGTTGTCAATTGTGAAGCACATAATAGAAGCACATAATCAAACAATTAATGTAAAGAGCGCCACAGATAAAGGGACCACATTTACATTTACTTTGCAAAAAGCAAGTGTAAATAAAAATTCGGTTACCTTGGAAAAATAATGTGTATAAAAATCGGATTGCTAAATTTTATAGCATTTTTTATGAAAATATATCAACTGTTCCAAAAGGAATCTTTACTTTTAAATTCAAATTCAGCATTACTATGAGCGAGAATCAATCAAAAATTCTGTTGGTCGATGACGAAGTTGATATTCTTGAATTTATCAGCTACAATCTTGAGAAAGAAGGATACAAGGTGTATACTGCCCAAAATGGTGCAGAAGCGATAAAAGTGGCAGAGAAAACTTTACCGGATTTAATTATTCTGGATGTGATGATGCCCGAAATGGATGGTATTGCTGCCTGCGAGGAAATCCGCAGAATTCCTTCGTTACAAAATACAATTATCGCTTTTCTGACAGCCCGAGGCGAAGACTATTCGCAGATTGCCGGGTTCGAAGCTGGTGCCGATGATTATATTACCAAACCTATTCGTCCGAAAGTTTTGGTTAGTCGGGTAAAAGCATTGCTCAAACGTACTTCAACAGTTAGTACAACACCAACAACGGTTGTTGAAAGTGCCAATACAATGACTATTGGTAATCTTGTTATTGATAAAGAACGATACCTGATTATCAAAGATGGTGAAGAAATGATATTGCCTCGTAAAGAATTTGAATTACTTTCTCTGTTGGTTTCAAAACCTGGAAAAGTATTTACCCGCGAAGAAATTTACTATTCGGTTTGGGGCGATAATGTTGTGGTTGGCGACCGCACCATCGATGTTCATATTCGTAAATTGAGAGAAAAAATTGGTAACGATCAAATTAAAACGCTCAAAGGAATTGGCTACAAATTCATTGAATAACATTGAAAAAACAAATATATTTTGAAGCCAGGTATCCTATCTGGCTTTTTTATTTTCATCGTCAATCGTTGCTGAATATTAATAATTTATTGCATTTGCATCTATTCTTTCATACAGGTATTTATATCTAATACCAATACCATTTTTTTCTATATTTGTACCTTTCAAAAAATAAGGCTATAACATCTGTTAAAATGAATAATAAATTTCAGGTTTACAAGCAATTAGATCTTTCTCAAATCAATAAGGATGTTTTGAAAAAATGGGAAGATGATGATACATTTCACAAAAGTATAACAACCCGCGAAGGCCATCAGACCTTTGTCTTTTACGAAGGGCCACCTTCGGCAAATGGGATGCCCGGAATTCATCATGTGATGGCGCGTGCCATTAAAGATACGATTTGCCGCTACAAAACCATGAAAGGCTACCGCGTTCACCGCAAGGCCGGCTGGGATACCCACGGACTTCCGGTTGAACTGGGCGTAGAAAAAATGCTTGGAATCACCAAAGACGACATTGGCAAAACTATTTCGGTGGCCGAATACAACAAAGCGTGTCGTACCGAAGTAATGAAATATACCAGGGAATGGGAAGAACTTACCCGCCGTATGGGCTATTGGGTGAACATGGACGATCCGTACATTACCTACGACAATCGTTACATCGAAACCGTCTGGTGGTTACTGAAACAATTGTACAATAAAGATTTACTATACAAAGGCTACACCATTCAACCTTTTTCGCCTGCTGCCGGGACCGGACTTAGTTCGCACGAGTTGAACCAGCCTGGTTGCTACCGCGATGTAAAAGACACCACTGCTGTTGCCCAGTTTAAAGCTATCCGGAATGAAAAGTCGGAATTTCTGTTCGAGAATGTGGATACCGATTTGTATTTCCTCGCCTGGACAACCACACCGTGGACATTACCATCGAACACGGCACTTTGCGTTGGCCCGAAAATAACCTACTTGAAAGTTCGCAGTTTCAACCCGTATACCGGTGCACCAGTCACCTTGATTCTGGCAAAAAACCTGCTGGCAACACATTTTGATCCAAAGAACGCTGAACTGTCACTGGAAGATTACCAGGTTGGCGACAAAAAGATTCCGTACAAAGTGTTGGCCGAATATGCAGGAACAGAACTGGAAGGTGTGAAATACGAACAACTGATCAACTGGGTAAAACCGAAAGGCGATGCCTTCAGGGTGATTACCGGCGATTTTGTTACCACTGAAGATGGTACTGGTATCGTTCACATTGCACCAACCTTTGGTGCCGACGACGACCGCGTGGCCAAACAAAGTGGCATTTCGCCATTGATTGTTGACGACCGTGAAGGCAAACGTCAGCCGCTGGTTGACCGCAACGGACGTATGTTTTTAGTTGAAAATATGTCCTCTGAATTTGTTTCAGAATACGTGAATGTGGAAGCCTATTCTGAATTTGCCGGTCGCTTCGTGAAAAATGCCTACGACGATACGCTCACAGATGACGACGCTACGCTCGACATCGACATCTGCGTGATGCTGAAAAAAGAGAACAAGGCCTTCAAGGTTGAAAAACACGTGCACAATTATCCGCATTGCTGGAGAACCGATAAACCGATCCTGTATTATCCACTCGATTCGTGGTTCATTCGTACCACAGCGGTAAAAGATAAAATGATTGCGCTCAACAATACCATCAACTGGAAACCAGCGTCAACCGGAACCGGACGTTTCGGTAACTGGCTCGAAAACCTGGTTGACTGGAACCTGAGCCGCTCGCGTTTCTGGGGAACTCCGCTCCCAATCTGGCGAACCGAAGATGGGTTGGAAGCAAAATGTATTGGTTCAACCGAAGAACTGATGGCCGAAATTAAAGGTGCAGTTGCTGCCGGAGTGATGGAAAAGAACATTTTCGAAGGCTTCGAAGTGGGCAACAACTCGAAGGAAAACTACGACAAAATAGACCTTCACCGTCCGTTTGTTGACGACATTGTGTTGGTTTCGGCTTCAGGAAAGAAAATGTTCCGCGAGCCCGACCTGATTGACGTCTGGTTCGATTCAGGCGCCATGCCTTACGCGCAGTGGCATTATCCATTTAGCCTCCCCTCAACCCCCTCCTCAAGAGGGGGAGAAAAAGGAGCTTTGCCTAACGTTGATCCAAATGATAGAGAGGCTTTTAAGTCCTCCCCTTCGGGGAGGGTTTGGGAGGGGCTTTTCCCTGCCGATTTCATTGCTGAAGGAGTTGACCAAACCCGTGGATGGTTCTTCACACTGCACGCCATTGCCACGATGATCGACGAATCGGTTTCGTTTAAAAATATCATCTCAAACGGTTTGGTGCTCGACAAAAACGGCAACAAAATGTCGAAACGTTTGGGCAACGCCATCGAACCGTTTGCCGCCATCGAAGACAATGGTTCCGACCCGTTGCGCTGGTACATGCTCACCAACTCACAACCGTGGGACAACCTGAAATTCGACATGGCCGGTGTTGACGAAGTGAAACGCAAATTTTTTGGAACACTTTACAATACTTATAACTTCTTCGCGATGTATGCCAACATCGACGGTTTTACGTATGCCGAAGAAGAAATACCAGTAAGCGAACGCCCGGAATTGGACCGCTGGATTATTTCTTTACTGAATTCGCTGGTGAAAGAAGTTGGTGAAAGCTACGAAAGCTACGAGCCAACCCGCGCCGGACGTGCCATTTCTGAATTTGTATCGGAAAACCTGAGTAACTGGTTCGTTCGCCTGAGCCGTAAACGCTACTGGGGCGGATCTTATGACAAAGACAAAATTTCGGCCTACCAAACATTGTACACTTGTTTGAGCACCATCGCCAAACTGATGGCGCCAATTGCCCCATTCTATTCCGATTTGCTTTATACTGATTTGAATAAAATCACCGGCAAAGAAACCGACCAGAGCGTGCATTTAGCTGAATTCCCAACCAGCGACGAATCGTTGATCAACACTGATTTGGAACAAAAAATGGATTTGGCGCAAAAAGCTTCCTCGATGATTTTGGCGCTTCGCCGCAAAGAAAAGCTGAAAGTTCGTCAGCCACTGGCAAAAATCATGGTGCCGGTTTTGAATCCTGAATTCAAAGCCCATTTCGAAGCGGTGAAGAACATCATCCTTTCAGAAGTAAATGTGAAAGAAGTTGAATACATCACTGATTCAGAAGGAATTATTAAGAAAAAGATAAAAGCAAACTTTAAAACTCTTGGCCCAAAATACGGCAAACTGATGAAGCAGATTTCAGGAGAAATTGCCGCATTTAGCCAGCACAACATTGGCCAGCTCGAAAAGTCAGGAAATTATCTGTTAAACATTGAAGGACAGGAAATTCTGATCGGCTTGGAAGATGTTGAAATACAGACAGAAGATATACCCGGATGGTTGGTTGCCAGCGAAGGCGGCCTGACCATTGCTCTTGACATCAACCTTACTGAAGAACTGAAGCAGGAAGGAATTGCCCGCGAGTTTATCAACAAAATTCAGAACATCCGAAAGGATAGTGATTTTGAAGTGACTGACCGAATTGTCCTGAAAATTCAGAAACACGATTTTTACAATCAGGCTGTAACCAATTTTTCAGAATATATTAGAACTCAAACCCTTGCTTCTGAATTGATTATGCTTGACCAACTCGTGGAAGAAAATTCACATTTAGTTGAGATTGATGCAGATGTTGAAGCACGGATTCAGGTAATCCGGAATTCATAATATTGTAATGTACTCAGAATACTTAAAGGCATACTTTGAATCGAAATATTTTTATACTTTTAAGGTCTGAGGTAAATGTTACCCTAATCAGGAACTGAATTAAAGCTTATTGTTATGAGTGAAAAGAACAGATACTCGGATGAAGAATTGCAAGAATTTAAAGCCATAATTCTTGACAAACTCGAAAAAGCCCAGAAGGACTTTGAAATGTACAAAAGCTCCATAACTCAGAGCGACGGTAATGATACTCAGGACACATCGCCAACCTTTAAGGTTTTGGAAGAAGGTGCTGCAACGCTATCGAAAGAAGAAGCGGGGAAACTTGCTCAACGTCAGCAAAAATTTATTCAATACTTACAGGCAGCCTTAGTTCGTATCGAGAACAAAACTTACGGTATTTGCCGTGAAACAGGTAAACTTATCTCGAAAGAACGTTTACGAGCTGTTCCACATGCGACATTAAGTATTGACGCTAAAAACGGATTGAAATAAGTTATATTTAAATATTTTCTGATGATTGGAAGAGAAACACTTCCAATCATTTTTTTATAAGATAAAAGATGTCGAAACTACAAAAATCAATTGTCATTGTTGTTGTGGTGCTATTAATTGATCAGGTACTTAAAATATGGATCAAAACGCACATGACTTTGGGTGAAGAATTTAATGTAATTGGTAGCTGGTTCCGTATCCATTTTGTTGAAAATAATGGTATGGCTTTTGGATTTGAATTTGGAGGCGGTTATGGTAAAATTTTCCTTAGTTTATTTCGTATTGCAGCCGTTTTTATTATTGGGTGGTATATCTTAAAATTGGTGAAGCGTAATTTACCAATGGGATTTATTGCTTGTGTTGCTATGATCTTTGCCGGAGCTATTGGTAATATTATCGACAGCGCATTTTATGGTCTCATATTTAATGATAGCGTTGGGAAGGTATCAACTCTCTTTTCATCTGAAGGTGGTTATTCTACTTTTCTGCATGGCAGGGTTGTAGACATGTTCTATTTCCCTTTGGTATCAGGGGTTTTCCCAAGCTGGGTCCCTGTTTGGGGTGGCAGCGATTTTGAGTTTTTTCGTCCGGTTTTTAATGTTGCCGATTCTTCTATATCCATCGGCATTTTCTCAATAATTCTTTTTTACCGGAAATTATTCAATAAACTAGGTGAAAAAGAAAAAATAGATTCTAGCAAAGAAAATAAAAGCGACAATGAAGATATAGTAAAAAGTGAAGTAGAATCTACTGAAAATTGATTTCAGCACTTGTGAAATCGCGATGAATTCTGTAAACTTGCACTCCGAAATTTGAAATACCACATATTTCAGGGCCCATAGCTCAGTTGGTTAGAGCACCTGACTCATAATCAGGGAGTCACTGGTTCAAGCCCAGTTGGGCCCACGAATTGAAAAAGAGGAAGTTACATCAAATGTATTCTTCCTCTTTTTTTATGCGGTTTAAATATAGTTTAAATTTTCAGCAACATTTAGTGTCTTTCCTGCTATGAAGTCTTCAAATTTGTTGCTTTCAGATAACTACTTAAAATCTCAATAAGTTTGTCTGAATGAGTAAAAATATCATCTAAGATAACTATCTGCTTCCTTTCTTCTTTTCTGTCTTTAACTAATCCAATGTACTTCTTTTCTCTGTTAAAGTATAATCTGCAAATAATTTGACGTGGTCTTTCATAATAAATCGTAAAATAGTTCTGATTGTCGTTATATTGAATTTTCGTAGATTCACATTTAGTACGAAGAATAGATTTAACTATTAAAAATCCTTCAAGCTCTTCTTCTGTTATGGTTATTGTAGGTGAACTATTTTCAGTAACCAATTCTTCCTCTGGTTTAACTTGTTCCTCCTTCTTTAATGCTGTTTGTAACCGCTCATTAACCATTTCTTTAATTGTCTGGTTTGCGGTCTTTTTAACCATTGGAGTAAATTGATCAATCAATTTCTTTACTAATCTACCTTCATAAATCTGATTCCCTATAAATTTAACGAATTCTTCAGAAGGGTCTGACAATTCCTTCTCGATTATACTTCTAATTTTAGCCGAATACTTTAATTCATTTGCGCTATCAAGTATATTGGTTACATCAAAGGCAGACTTATGAAACTTTCGTAGCTCGTTAATAGCTTGTTCTTTAATATTTTCAAAATCAAACTCTAGGAATGGTTCTTCGTCCATTTTATTTGGTTCAACAAGGTCTGTAAAAAACTTATAACGAATTCCGTTTGTCAAAATACCAAATCTTGATTTGGAAGCATTGAAATATTTAAAAAGTTGATAATCATGTGCATTTAAGTTTACACCCCAATGCTTGCATTCAATTATCATTATTGGCTGTGAATTATAAAATACAGCATAATCCACTTTGTCAAGGTTTCTATTGCCAAAATCCGCATTATATTCAGGAACAACTTCTGTTGGATTTGTATCATCGTACCCAAGCAGTCTAAGGAAAGGAATGACAAATGCGGTTTTTGTAGCTTCTTCGGTCTTCGTGTTCTCTTTAAAAGATTGTATCTTTTCTGCTAATAATTTAATGCCGTTCTGGAATTCCATGTTGAGTTTTTTTAATTAGTTATTGTTTAAGTGAATTGCAGTGTATTTATTTAAGATCAGTTATTTATTTCTTAAAAATCCTCGTCTTTCTGCTTCTGTCTCAAGTTTACTGAGCCTGAGCTGCCACGCCGCCTTTCGTTCTCCTCGATATTCTTCAGAGCATCCTTTAATGGAGTCCGAAATAATGGAGGTTGAGAGTGGCTCGCCATTATCTCTCCCAGCGTTCTTTTCTTCTTCCGTTCTATCGATTTTTCCATCTTTGCTTGTATTTGATTAATGATTGCTTCAGAAAAAATTTCCTACCTGACCAATACCAACCATTTAATCGAACTTCCTGTTCTTCCCTTGAATAGCCTCGTTTAACATTTTTGTTTGAGCTATTTTCTGTTCCAAGGATAATGGTTGCTTCGACATTTCTTGAACCTCCAAGCAAGCGTCCTTGCTCTTCTTCTGGTGATAGTCGTTTAAGGATTTGCTCCCCTTTAATAATTCGTTCTGCATAGTAATTAATCAAATAGCTTAAAATTTAACTAATAGGGCTTTCCCTTTTTTCATTTGTTTCTTCATCAATAGCGATATTGTTGTCCTTGAAGTCTTTTAGCAACTCATCTTTAGTGCAAATCATATCTTCTAAAAAAAGAGAACCGATTGCATTTCTCAAGTTATAAGGCAATTTGCTAATATCTAAACTGTATTCTTTTAAATAGTATTCTTGTGCATTCATTACTTTTTTATTTTGTAATTAACGTTTTACCTCATACATTAAGTTTGGTAGAATGGCAAGTTACAATTCATTAATCGCTTTTTCGTTTTGCGAATCCTTATGTTTTTCCAGTTTTTGATAAATCGGTTTGCTTGTAAACATATAGCTATCGCCTTCGATTATACTTGATTTACCAAATATCACCATGTCTCCAATTTCCCATCTCACAAAATCCGACGAAGGAAAGCAAGTCCCATATTTTGTTAACATCATATTGAAAAAATTATCACTGTTCAAACTACTAGGCTTCAATCGAACATAGATGCACCATAAGATATTTTTATAAAATTTGTATTGAATAGCTGAGAATTCAACTGAACCTAACGATAAATCTTCATCGTTCTTTTGATATACCTTTTCTGTTCCATCTGCATTTTGTCCAACCAAAAAGGCGTTTGAAAATTCTTTTAAAGGCATACCTAGTTTTATTTTTCGAAAGCCATATTTACCATCTAACTCACTCTTATAGTAGTTTTCATCGTACTCACTATTTTTATCGTCTATAATCATGGCATTATTTTCGTTATCCTTGTTTTGACTGTTGGCATTCGATTTTTTCTGCTGCCCACAACCGACAAGAAGGATCATTACTATAAATAAAATTTGTATTTTCATGGTAATTGCTGTTGAGTGAATTTTTTATGTGAAAATTAATCCGTATTTGTTCTCGTTTTCTAACAAGACGGTATTAATTCTTTTCCGCAATGTTTACAAATAATTGCTTCTCCTTTGACCAATTCAGCACAATAGGGACACTTCTTCATCCCTTCACTTAATAGCTCATTTTCAATGCTTTCAATGTCTTTTTTTATGAGAATAGAATGAGGCAACGCAATAAAGAAAAGAAAAACACTATAAAACCACCATCCATTAAAGCTTCTACCCTTCTTATTTGCAATTATAGCAGGAACGATATAAAACATCGCAATAATTGCCGCAACAGGAGAAAAGGTTGCAAAGAGTCCGATAATAATTAAATTTAACAATGCGATTAGAATTGCACCAATGATTTTCATAAGAATAGTTTTTTAAGATAAATTGTGCCAGAATAAATTTTAAAGGAATTTCCAACTTCTATTTTTGCAGAAACAACATTCCCAGTTTTATCTTTTTCAAATGTCAAAAACTCAGTATTTAAACCATCATCATATTTAAAATAATTTTTCCCATTAAAAAAAAAGTTTTCATTTTTATAAGTGTCCCCAAACTGAAGTTCTTCCCAATTCTTACCATATCTCCAATTCCGCAATTGATTATCTTCCTCGGGGTAAAATGAAATATATTGAATTTCTGAATATATTGAATGTACAGTAGAATCATTAGAATCAGCAAAATCAACCTTAACAACTTCAAACTTTAAACTATCCTTTATCGTTTTATCATTATGTCCTTCAATCTCTGTCATGGGGTAATCTATCAATTTTACTTTGTTTTTTGGAGAAAAAATAAAAATAGACGATTCTTTATCTCCCTCTTTGAGATAATATCCAAGTTGTACAGAAGAAATAACACCGGATTCTTTTGTTACAAATAAATCTTTGCCACCGTGACCATTTGCAGGAGGTTGATGAAATAAACATATTTTATCACCGCCAGAAATTCTAGAAAAATTCCACACAATATCTCCATCTTTTGCGTTAGTCGTTTCAATTCTTACTCCTTTCCCAAATTCCTCTATTTTAATTACAGAGTTGGTTAAATATTGCTTTAAATTATCAATACGTTCTAATTCAGAAAAAGAATCAAGAACACTACTGGCGAGGTCAATATTTACAAGTGCTAAATTTTGTGCTGCCAACAAATTTCTCGCATTTTCACTATTTATAGAACTCGTTTTATTCTGATTTAAAAACTTAACTGAGAATGCTTGTTTTGAGTATTTGTTGGGGTAAAACCTTATTTCGCCTGAAGTTATGACGTTCGACTTTCTGACCACCGACATTTCTAAATAACTTATGCCATTAATAAAGTTAGAAGTGCCGTTAAATTCAGTTACCTTCAAATAGTCTTCGTTAGACATTGCGAACATATTGGCAGACCTGTAAAATCTAAATATGAAATTCATGCCTCCGTCTTTCATACTAACAATACCCAAGTCTCCTTCTTTAACTGTGATATTAGAGTTCTTAATTACATCAATCACCCTTTCAAGATAATTGCGATTACTACTGCTGTATTCATTAAAATCTATGCCTTTAGTTACTGATTGGACTTTGTATGTTTGGCCGAAATTTGAAAGGCTCAAAGTGAGGAGAAATAGAATAGTTATAATTTTATTGGATTTCATGATGCTTTGTTTGAAATGACTAGTCTATGAAAAAAAGAGGCGTGGAACTAAATCCACTAGACTGAAAGCATCACCACAACGCTCGTATCAAGATAGAAATAGCCCACGCCAATGCGTGAGCGTTTATTATTCCTATTCATCTTGATACTAAATAAAAGTGGTGATTTTACAGTCTTATGAATAAAAAGCTAAACGCAACTTTTATATTTTATTTATTTCTGTTCCTTTTTTCTTATATGCTATGATTTTGTTTGAAGTTTAAAATTAATAAAAATTCAGGAATGAACGGAGTTTAATTAAATATAAAATTGTTGAAACAAATCAGGATAAGATTTCAACGTTTTTAAGCGATTATTTTGCTGAACCTATAAAATCCTACATTCAGACAAAGAAACGTTCTAATATCTTTGTTCCTACTGTTAAAAACGAACAATTTTACTTTGTAAAGACATTCTGGTTTGATCAATCAAAAGGAGAATAGACCAGCAAATTTATCAGGGTCATAATTTCCTTTGAAAACTTTCACCATTTAGACCTTACCTCAACGGCTAAAATCCAGATTTCAACTTTTAGGTGAATTTGTAATGAAAAGCACTTTTTCTAAAACAACATAAAGTTCATGTAATGTAATGTTATTCAATCAATTAGAACACTTCCCATATCTGAATCCTCGTGTTCCTAATATTATTTGCGGTTATTCATTGACCGATTATTATATTGGTTCCGATATTAATAGATTTTATTAACTAATCTGTTAATGGAATTAATAAAGTCAGTATGCCAGACTCTTTGTTAAAAATAAGCATTTAGGGATGATTTTATCTTTTAGCATATATTCACCTCATCCAAACAACAAAACGTTCTATTAGCGACTATTTAATCGTCAAAAACTACTATTTCAGACTTAGTCTATGCTTATCCAATAATCTTGTTTAATAAATCAATTGAGTAATGAAATGAGAAAAAATATAAACCATCATTACATCAGTAAATGTCAATAGAGAACTCTTTAATTAGTTCTTTCCCTACAAATTGAAATATCAAAAAAATAAAAGCAGCCGTTAGGCTGCTCTACCTGATTAAAAATCGTTGGAGGGAGTTTACTCCCGAACAATGGTTTTTAATGCAATCAAAGGTTTCTGTACTGTTGCTTTCTTTATCTTTCTTCTATTACTTATTTAAACATTTTTATATGCTTCTTTATAATATGTAAGCTCCTTTTGATTTACAAGTGCGAAATTTTAACCTTTCATATAACTGAAATTTGTGTTTTGAAAATCAAATGCTTTACCCTAATAGCATAAAATTTTAAGTTACAAGGCAAAATTTTTTTAAATTCAATTTCACATGACAAATTCCTGTTCTCGAACTCTATCAATCTCTTCTTGTGAAGAAATCTCTTCGAGATACAACGGGGTTTCAACGCTTGCTAAATTATGAATCCGATAACGAGGTCTTTTTAACCCTAAATCTTTCTCGTTAGCATTTACAGCTATTTTTTTTGTGCCTTTATTTTTACACCGTTTAGGTTTTTCAGTTGCCTTATTATATTCATCAAAGGCTTTCAAAACAGCAGTATTGTAGATGTCAACATGAACTTTGTACTGGTTTTTAGGTGGAATGCCACATTTTAAGTCAGAGACAGTAAGTATTCGTGCTTTTTTAAGAACTTCAAATGCTTTGTCTTGCCGATGCTTCGATAAACCGGTTGCACGTTCAATTTTGTGCTGCTCATAAAAGAAATAACCTTCTGCATCTATTGACTTTCTTTTTCGCATTTGATCATGCCAATAAACCAATTCGGCGATTACGCATGCTGCATCAAGACCATATTTAAAGACAAACGGTTTGTTAACTCGTAGAAACGGTATGTTATTAATATTCTTGTCGTTATTCATTGTTTTCGATTTTTTCAAATTTTTCAATTGATTTTAATAAGTTGCGATATGTCCAAGCCCATACACCAAAAGCATTTGCTTTCGGATAAGGCTCGTAAGATTCTTTGGTTTTAGGGGTCAGGAATGAACGGATTTCGAATACTTCGTAATGAACGTTATTCCATTGGGTCGTTACTTCATAGAGGCACGCTTTCTGTCCTCGCTTAATTTGGCGAAAATGAAATCCTTTCACTTCGCCTTTGCCGATAAACTCAATTGGCAATTTTTTTACTTCTTCCAACATCTTATAATCAGATGAGGAACTGAAAAATTTACAGCTATTTTGCCTGGGCTAGGTAAATACACTTTCTACCCAAGAAACATCTTAATTTAACAGTTCCTAAGGTTAAAACGATTATTTACCTCTGTTCTCTAACTCTGCGATTTGACTTTTGATTGTCGGCTGTCTGAACTCAAACAACCAATCGTCAATTTCTGTCCGTTTGAACAAAAGTTTGCCATTACTGATTTTGTAACAAGGAATTTCGGAATGAGCCACCATTCTATAAATGGCGGGTTCGGAGTAATTTAAGTACCTTGCTAATTGTTTAATGTTGAAGTGTTCGGGAACTTGCGCTTTGGTTTCTGCGCTTTTCTGTAAACAGTAGTTTACGAGTTGAATTAAATCCGATTTTTCTAATGTAACTTTTTGATCTTCTTGATAATTTAAAAATTTCATTTTGCCACGCATTCGTGAGCCACGATATTTAGGAAGCGTTATTTTCATAACGTCCATTGCAAATATAGCGAAAAAAGTAATTGGTTATAATTATAAAGAAATAATAAGTTATACTAATGATTGCGAAGGTTTTGAATGTTAATTCAGGACCTTTAATGTGGTTAACTAACCAAGTAAATTTTCATTAAGTTTTGCAATTTCATCAATACCAAAGCTTTCCAGATAAGTCTGAGTGGTTTTTATATTAGTATGGCCAAGTGCTTCGCTGATTTTTTCAATTTGCGCTCCATTCCTCAACAATGTTGTTGCGTATGAATGTCTGGCAAAATAACTGCTTATATGCAAAAGCCCTTCTGGAAATTCCAGCTTTGCAGCAATTTTCCGTAAATACTTGTTGAAACGTTTGCGCCTGTGTGTGATATGCTCATTCAGTTTTTCACCTGTCAGTTTGGGATTACTAATAATAGGTAATAAGTACTCTTTTTTATTAGTTGTATTGGCTTTCGACCATTCTAAAATCTGCTTTAGGCTCTCAGTGACAGGTATAGAAATGGCTTCGTTTGTTTTTTTTCGTTTGAATTCGATAAAAGAATATTCTTTACCATCTGAAAGCATTCGAGATACTACATTGTCATCTTTGAGATATGCCATATCCTTAAAGTTTATTCCGCTTGCAAAGAATGAAAACAAAAACATTTGCCTAGTCCAGTTAAGATGAGGCTCAAGTATTTCGGAACTAACCAGTTTAACCATGTATTCTTTCGGAACAAATCTTTTAGTCGAGCATTTTTCAAGTTTAGAAATTTTGAAGGTTTTCGAAGCTCCGTAAATTTTTGAAAATGGATATGCTTCTTTGCTCCCGACTCCTTTGTTAATGGCCTCGTTTAATATAGCTCTTAAACCTCTGAGCATGATTCCTATTGTAGTATCCTTGTTCCCTCTTTCATTCTTTAAATAATAATAGAAATCCTCAACAAACTTATGATCAATATCTTGAAAATATAGCTTCTGCAAGGTAGGACAGAACTTTTCAAGAATAACTAAAGTTTCTTTTAATCCTGTTGAAGAGCCATACTTTCCTTGATTTTGAAGCTCACTAATTCTGGTCTCAATAAATGGCTTTACCTTATTTATTTTAGGTTTATTCCGGTATTCCTCTTCAAACATATTAAATGTCCATCCGACACTTTTTTCTTCGAATTTTTGTAGAATCTTCTTCGCGAAATTAAGTTTCTCGGATATGTAGGTATTGATCAGTTCATGGTCTGGGTGTTTCTTTTGTTTTTCTTCTTTCTTTCTTTTATCGTCTCTACTATAAACTACTCCATGTTCTTTGTCCCAGTACTCAATTGTTGTATTAAACCTTTCATCTCCAATCTTGAAATATTTCAATTGCTGATTTTTTGTAAGCCTTAACATGATTGGAGAAGTACCATCATTGTATTTTTTTGAAGTAAATAGAACAACCGAAACTTTAGCCATAATTTTTGGTTTAAATCAAGTTTAAATTTTAATGATTAAAATTAATAAAATTTGATAAATTTAAACCATTGAAATATAGATATTTTATTAATGTTTATAACGAATTATTAAAGTTAACTTCCCTGACTCATAATCAGGGAGTCACTGGTTCAAGCCCAGTTGGGCCCACTTCAAAATCAAGCAGTTACATTAAGTTGTAGCTGCTTTTTATTTTATTTGCACACAGATATTGTTGTTTCAAGTTTTGCATTGAATGGTAAAAGTGACTTCAAAAACTTCGTTTGGCTTTGTGTAAAACAATTTAGAGCCCTCAGGATCATGCCCGACTCTCCCAAGTTCTTTTTTTCATCTGTGCCATTAGTAAGTACACGAAATCTTTTTTGCCTCTTGTTTTCTGGAACAAACTATTCTGTTGGGCATACCGCTAACCGGGTTGGGGAAAGCAAGGGTGACGACTGAATGAAATTTAGCGGATGGGGTTGAGTGAAGTGAAGCTTCCCGTTTTGGCTGTGTTATTTGAAGTGTGTGGAGGAATAGCCAAAGAGGAGCGGAATGAAACGACAGGTGGTGGAATGACGTGCAACCCTGAAGTGTAATGCAGTGAAGCGAAAGCATCCTGCCGCAGGCATTGGCCGACAAACAATTCATGTCTGGCAACTGAACCGTCACATTTTGAGTTTCAATACATTTCTTGGACAAACTGCGGGCAATACTCTTGATGCCTTTGCCCTGCTGGTGTAACTGTAATAACTGTTTGATCTGACTCATGCGTTTTGGTTTTCCGGCCATTCAATTGTCGTTTTTAGTGGTTTGTTTACCACTAAAGAACCAAAACCTGCGTTGAAAATTGGACGAGGGGTCAACATGCTCCGGATTATCTAGACCTTTTGTCTCTCGCTGGTCTATAATTCTTTCTTACTCGATTTTCGTGAGTAATTGTATAAATATGCTTCCCTTTTGAGTAATGCGATATTTTTGTTTTGAGCTTTTGGCCGAATCAGGTTCAGTCCACTCAACTAATCCATCTTTCTGTAATTTTGCCAATGTCTTTTTTAGCTGACCTGATATTGATTTTTGGCCTAATGCCGCTGATATTTCTTTGGTTGACGATGTTTTTAGCTGCACTAACTTTAATACTTTCCCATACATTGACTCGTGCTGCAACTCGTGCTGCAACTCGTGCTGTAACTCGTGCTGCAACTCGTGCTGCAACTCCTGTTGTAACTCCTGTTGTAACTCCTGCTGCTGTTTGAAGTTCGTGTTGGTAAAGGTTACCCGGAAGGCCATTCCTGGTTCTTTCCACGATAGTTCAATTTCGGGATAGGCTTGGAGTTCTTCTGCAATCAATTTTAAACCGTTGCCCCATTGTTCGATGATTCCGAGACGTTTGAAAACGGGTGCCAGCAGTTTGTTGCGAATGTCGGACTGGCCGGATTCCATGTCGCTGAAATCGACGGTTGGCATGAGTTTGCCGGGGCTGGTGATTTCTACTTTATCGTCGAAAATGGCAATTTTGATGTCTTTGCCTGTTAAAGAATAATCGCGATGAATGACGGCATTGCGGATTACTTCGCGAATGGCAATGATGGGGTATTCCCAGCGGTCGTTGCGGTAAACGCCGGTGTAGTCGGTGGTGCCTTCGGAGATGTGCCTCAACACAAACTGGTAGGCTTGTTCGGCCTGAAGCGCCACGTTTGTATCGATAGTTTTCTGGTCGATGAAATTACCCGGGACGGTACCCTTGAACCGGGCACATTCGATTTTGGCGTATGGGAATAGTTGTTTGCGAAGTTCATCATCCGAAAGCAGAACCAGTGCATACGTTGGGAGGTTTTTGCCTTGTTCGGCACGGAAGAGCTCCAGTTTCCTCAACACTTGAACGGTTATTTCTTCGCCAGCTTTTTCCCTGAAAAATTCCTGAAATGAGCTGACGTTGACTTGTTCTGTGGTTTTGGTGTACACCAACTCGCTATCGAACGAGATGTTTTGTTTCTGACGTTCGAGTTCGGCAATCATTTCGGCGGAGGCCAGGCGGTTAGTCGAGCCTACCCGAATAAACGTCCCCTCGGCAACGGTTTTGTTTTTCAGGTGGTAAGGCGGTGCACTACCTTTGTACACCTGAGTGCGGATAACGTGTTTCCCTTCGTGCTGCAAAAAAGTAATCTCGGGCAAAATGACCGGTTCGCACAGATCGTGGATTAAGCTGGCAATCCTTTCTTCAAGAGCCAATAATTCCTCCTCATTTACCCCAACAACTTCGCGGGGACTGTCGTTGATTCCCAGGTACAATTCCCCTCCGGCATCGTTGGCAAAGGCAATAATTGTTTTTGCCAATTCTGCATTGGTTGGCAGCGACTCTTTCAGTTCGAGACGGCGGCCTTCAGGTAGTTTGACTATGTCGGTGAGTTTGGACATAACTATGATTTTTATTTCAAACCTAATTTATCAAGAAAATTATGCAAATCTGTTTATTTTTCGTTGTCCGGTTGAAAACAATTTCAATCGACATCATAAGCTGTTTCCGTATTTATCCAGCCAATTAATGGCTTCCTTGTAGGCCGGATAATGAGATCTTAACATCGTCCAGAATTTATTGGTATGGCTCATAATTTCTGTGTGAACCAACTCATGAATGATTAAATAGTCAATTACAAACAAGGGTGCTTTGATCAGGCGCCAATTGAAAGAGATGTTTTGTTCTTTGGAACAATTGCCCCATTTTGTTCGCTGATTCCGGATAAATAACCTGTTGTATTTAAAATTTAGCTTTTGAGCCAACTCTTTAGTTCGGGCATTTAAATGCTTTTTCGCTAAAGATTTCATCCAGCTTTGCTGTATTTCTGGATCAAGCAAATTTTTACATGACTGAATTGTTTTATGGTCGTGGTCAATAATTACTTTTTTGCCACAAGCTGAATCGTAGAAATAGTTGTATCGGTTTCCATATAAAAGAATTTGATTCCGCTGAAGATTAATCTTCCCCTTGACTTCGAAAAACTTTAGGTTTTTCTCTATCCATCTTTTCTTTTTGCTCAATAAGGTTTCAATTTCTTTCTCGGAGAAAGAGGGTGGAACAATAACACGCACTTCTCCTCCTTCACTGACACGAATACGTGCGTGTTTTACGTCCTTAGTGAGTAATATGTAATTGTCTTCCAACGCCATTAATTCAACTTGTAATTTTGAATCACCGCTTTCATTATCGACTCCATTAATTCTTCATTTTCATCGATGGCGAGTTCCATGTATTTATCTGAAGCAGCAAAAACCTCGATGCTGGTTTGAAGTCGTTTGGGTTCATTAGGAATATCCTGCCAGCCAATATAATTTGCTTTTTTCTTTATCACCTGCTCATAAACTTCCTGTGAAAATTCCCTGGCTAAAGGCTCATCAAAATTTCCGTCAGCACTGTGCTTTAAGAGTGTAAAAATCTCAAATGTGCCTTTGTCGTTAAAACCCATTCGTTGCGGAAGTGAAGCTACCTCATCCAATTCTGAATATAGTTCACTTAGTTTTAAGAGCAACTGCTCTATCGCCTGGCTTTCCTCACGCTTTTGCCGGATTAGTTCGTCCAAACGATTCTGAAACTCCACATAAATAGCACTATTCACTTCATTTTGCCGAATAACGGTTTCAATATCCCGAATAATCTTTTCTGCCTTGTCAGATGGACTAAGCTTCGTTTCTTTCAGTTTTGATAAATAATCCGAATCTATTTTTATTTCCGGCAAATGGCCTTTGAAATTGATCAATTTAGCCGATTCCTGTATGAGTTTCCGGGTTTTGGCAGCGTAGATTTCAGCATCAAAATCCAGTCGCTTGAATTCTTCGAGATAAATTTCGTAGATTTCGTTCAACCATAAATACGTCGTTCGGTGGTCCCTTAATTTCACATGTGGCGATATAGCCTCCCACAACTGTACAACTTCCCGGTATTCCTGTTCAAATTTACCATGATCTAATTCTGACAACTTCCTGACAATTTGCATCGAACACTCATAAGAGTCTTCCAACATTATTTTTTCAAATGGTTGGAAAGCTTTACCAATTATTTTAGGGAACTGATCGACCAGGCTTTCAACGTCTTCAAATTCACCAATATCTTCAGGATCGTAATTTAAGGCTTCTTTGTAATTCTCAAATATTCCGATGTAATCAACAATGCGACCAAACTCCTTTGACAAACCTGAAACTTTATCATCATAAGGTCGGTTAGTCCGGGCAACTGCCTGCAATAAGTTGTGATCGTGAATAGGGCTGTCTAAATACATCGTTTGCTCAATTGGGGCATCAAAACCCGTTAAAAGCATATTACAGACGATAAAGATTTTCAGGTTATTCCCGTTTCGAATCTCTTCCTCTGTGATTCTCCGTTTAAAATTCCGTATCAACCGCTTGCGTTCTACATCTTCCTTGTGATGATCCTTATACAATTCGTATTTCTCACTTTCGTCGTAATTGCTGGTTGAGAAGATGATTGAAATCTCGGAACGATCAAAATATTTCACTAACTCGTTGTAATACAAAACACAAGATTCTTTATCACATACCACTATTTGAGCTTTATATCCTTGGGGCTCAACAACCTCCCGAAAGTCGGTTGCAATATCTTTTGCCAATATTTCGATTCTGTCAGGAAGTTTTAAAAATACTTTCCAGGGTTGTGTCTGTTTCTCTACCAATCGCCGTTCGTCTTCGGTTAAGTCGGTAGTAATTTCTTCGTAGCCTTTTTTTAATTTTTCCTTGTCCAAAAACCACTCTTGTGGACCGAAGGTATATCGAATAGGTTTCGTCGCACCGTCGTTAATTGCATCTGTAATCCCATATTTATCAAGGTAATGCTCATGATCACCATTCTCTTTTTTAACACCAAATTCCTGATGAACTTTAGGGATAGGTGTACCAGTGAAGGCGAATCGCCGGGCTTCCGGGAGAACACTTTTAAGTTCGATTTGAAAGTCCCCAAACTCTGATCGATGAGCTTCATCGATTAAGATAATTACGTTTTCGCGCGTATCTTTTCGATTGCCCAACTCGCGGAATTTTTGAATGGTTGTGATAAAAACACCTGCCGGGGCAGTATCAATAATGTGTTTTAAATCGCCTATGTTATTGATTATCCTTGTGTTTGGAAATTCACAGTCCTCAAACGTTCCGCCAATTTGTTCACGAAGATCTTTTCTGTCAACAACGATATATACTGTCGGGTCTTTCAGTTTCTTTTCGTGGCGCAATTTGAATGCCGTGTAAAGCATTGTCAGGCTCTTCCCAGAGCCCTGTGTATGCCAAATTACGCCTTGTTTTAAATTGCTGTTTATTACCCGGTCAGCAATTTTATTGGCCGCACGTAACTGTTGGTACCGGGCTACTTTTTTTACGACCTTGCCTTCCGTCCGTTCAAATACCATGAAATTCTTCAACATATCCAAAACACGGGCTGGTTGCAGAAGTCCAATTATTCCCAATTTCATTCGTTCCAATACTTCGCCATTGGGCAAGCGTTCTACCTCGAAATGCCAATAACCATCTTCATCGCTTATGTAAGTGGAACAAAGATCGTTTTGTGGATTTAGGATTGGATTGTGCTGATCGGTGTCCAGAATCGTATTTTTCCATTCGTTGAAGTAAGATGAGGATGCTCCGGGGATTCCATATTTTGCTATCCTTCCGTTGCAGGCCACACCAAAGGCATGGGTCATAAAAAGCTTTTCGGCACGTTGCTCGTAGGTTGAGAATTGGCGAACACCTTCGAGCCAGTTGGTTCCTTTTCTGGCCCGTTGCTTGGCTTCAATCGGGACTAATGGAATACCATTCACCAACAAAACAATATCTGTTTTAACCATTTTTGAACCCTGTACCCAATATTGGTTGGTCACCATAAAGTCATTTTCCCAGATTTCATCGAAATTGATAAAATGAACATCAATATCATCACCATCGACTGATATGGTCACATGGGTTGCCAACTTATCCAGAAAGTTTTCATTCCCCAGAATGGGCGAAGGGTTGTTTAAATGCTGGGTAAGCTGTTCTACTGCAACCGCAGCTACTTTCTCTGGAAGACCGTTAAACGCGGCTACTTTTTTGACTAAAATATCTTCGATGATGGGATTCGAGAACGGACGGTTGTAATGCTTTAGCTCTGCGCTACTTTTATGCGTCCAGCCCATTTTTTCAAGCCATTCGGTAACAGGGCGTTCAACACCTTTTAATTCTGATAAGTTTCCCATGTTTCAATACTTAAAGAATGTTAAGCGATTAGAAACTTTGCTGCATTCATCCCCTTAATCCTTCTGGCTCCCTTTGCAGTATAAGCATTTCAATTGATTTTAAATGATTACTGTCCTCAATTCAGATCTATCGGCACAATAAACTCCCTACCCATAGAATAGTGGATTAATCCTTTCTTTTGTAGTCGCCCAATAATCATGGCCGGATGAGTATTGTATCGTTTCGCAAACTCGATGAACTTTTCTTCTGATATTGGCAATAAATTAAGCAATTCAGCCTCCTGTTCTTCGGAGAATGTCCATTTCACCGCAAATTGATCGGCTTCGGATTCTTTGGCGATGTCCTTGTCGGTGTATTCAATGTCTTCCAGAAAGATGTCCTTTTTCCCGTGCAAAAGGATGTGTCCGGCTTCGTGAAAAAAAGTGAACCAGAAACTATCGTTTCGTTTGTAACGCCCCGACAATTGGATTAATGGCACTCCTTCATTGAGCCAGCGGGTTGAACCACTGATCGGCGCTTTGGGCAGGCACGGAGTATGCACCAGCTTTACTCCAGCTTCGAGGCACAATTGCTGCAATTGTCCAAAAAAATCATCGGGATGCGCGGCCATCAGGTTTTTAATCTGCAACAGGTTCGATTTGAATTTTTTCTCATCAAATGCAGGAGCCTGAATTTCGGATGCCTGTAAATCACCTTTACGGAGCCACGCCGAAAGCGAATGGGGTTCTTTGGTGTGCGCGAGTGAGATTCGGAAAGCCACTTTTAATTGCTGCCCGTAATAGTAGTTTTCCCATGCTTCGGGTGACGAAAAGCCAAAAAAGGCCAGCAATTCCTGTGCTCGTTCAATGGGCGATTTAACGGCACTGATCCATCCTTTTTTAATCATATCCAACACCGGAAAGCACGACATCCAATCGACACTTTGCTGCAATAGTTCCTGCCGCCTTTCGCGGGCTTTGTATTCGTCAAAGTGTCGTTGGCTGTTTAGCCAAAAATGGGCCGGAATACGCAATACATTTTCGAATAAAACGGCCATATCGGGGGTGATGGCGCTTTCGCCTTTCAGAATTGCAATGATTGTTTTTTCGGGTTTGCCTGTGCGTACAGCAAATTCTTTTGGACCCATGCCCATTTCTTCCAGTTTTTCGGCCAGGATTTCGCCCGGATGAAAAACTACTTGCGGATTGTATTGATTTTGGATTGTCATACTGTTGGTTGTTTTCCTTGTGACTTGTTTTTACACCTGGCATTTATTTGCCGTGATAGTTCGTAATTTCTACGATGTCAACGCTTAAAATCTCGATCCAGACATATTTCCCGTCTTTATTGGTCGGGATCGGATCTTCGTTTGGTTTAAATATTAAACGGTAGGGCTGATCGAGGTCACAGCCCCATTGTCCTTTGCGATCTTCCACGAGTTCGTGGTAATGGCCCGGAAGGTTTCGAACATCCTCCAAAGTAGCGGCAAACAGAAGGTCTTGAAGCCGCTTATTGAAGAGTTTGGCTCGAACAGGCCCCAACTCCTTTTGGCAGTAGCGATAGTCATTGGCGAGTTTCTCCAGTTTTTTGGTTCCAAAGGTTATTTTCATCGCAAATATACATCTTATTTAATTAACACCAAGTGTAAGTTAAAATATTTTATCTGACTAATCCTATCCTTAACTGTTTGTTAGCTTTTTAATTAATTTTTCCGACAATCGTACCTTCCCGGTTAGCAAGTTTTGCATTAATGCTTTTTTCAGGCGTTGAAGATTTTGGATTTTGGTTTGCTTGTCTGAATTTGAGAACTCAACAGTTTTGATCTTATTGGCTATTTCCTTCTGCTCATCGAGGTTTAAGGGAATTGGTGCAACTATTCTGTTCTTGAATATTTTCCAGGGAACCCTTTGTCGTCCGGTTGTACCCTCCATTAATGAAACAGCTAAACGATGAACTCTGCCGCTTGATAAGAGGTAATAAAAGAACAATCCATCAACAGTTCCCTTAGGGTGAAAAACAATAAATTCAGTTGAAGCAAATCCAATTTCAGACCTCATTTCCTCAATTAATGCAACCTTCCCATTTTCAGTACACGGAGTAATTTTTGCAAAAAGAATATCGCCTTTTTTGAATCTGGTAAAGCCACCTCCATCTATTACGTTTGATTCAAGATAATCGACTCCCCTAAATCCATCTTTTATAGCATCCATAGGTATAAAATCATATACTTTACCTTTGATATATCTATAATTTGGATTGATGTCACAAAGACTTTTTGCACCTACTGGAAAAACCTTCCATCCTTTCGGCACTTTCCCATATTTCTCATCCAGATAGAACTCATCTTCTGTACGCCAGGTGCCATCGGGTTTTAGTTTGCCGGTAAGCAGGTTTTGCATCAATGCTTTTTTGAGTTTTTCGGCTGCCTTGATGCTATTTTGAGTGGCTTCAATAGCCTCATCCACTTTGGATAGGATGGTGGCAATGGTGGTTTGCTCGTTAATCGATTTATGGATGTATATTGTTAATGATCCCAACCCTTTTTGATTAATATTTGTATTTGCAACTACCTGTCCTCTCGCAATTACCTTATTCCTGTTGCCTTGAAGTAATAGTTGATACAGCAAATACTTGGGATTTAATAACTTCTTATTATATCTAAATCGAATAATGAAGCCACAAAATACAACTTTGTCCTCAGAATCAACTCTAAACAAGCAAGGGAAACCAACACCTGAAGGTTTTACCGAAGACCGAACAAACAAGATATCACCATCTTCGAGAAGGTAGTTTTTTTCATTTTTTAAAGTGACATATTCAAACGAATCGCTACTTTTCAGGTCTTTTTCTCTGTAGATATCATCAAGATTTACAAACTTTGTTCCTTTCCCAAGTTGGTCTGGAGTAAAATTGGCACCATTTGAGAAACGACCGATATTCCCGAGTTTACATTCTATCATTATGTCCTTCATCATATTAATGCTAACAAATTTTGAAGAAATTCATCAGTCGCATTTTCAGTAACTCTATTTTTCTTAAACTCTTCTATTGCCTGTTTCAAGTCAATTTCTTCTTCCGGTTCAAAGGTGTCCACGTAACGCGGTATGTTGAGGTTAAACTCGTTTTCTTCAAGTTCTTCCATATCCACTACCGAGAAGTAGCGTTTACGCAATTCAGGGTCTTGCAACATATTCGTGAGTTCCTGTTCCACATTATCAATAGCCAGGCGTTCTTTCTCGGCCTGTTCGTTGGCTGCTTTTATTTTGGCTTCTTTCTGGGCAGCCAGTTTCTCGTAAGCCTCCTGCGCTTTTTCAACCAACACAAGCTGTGCATTGGTTGGCTTTTTGTCTTCTTTCCGTTTTTCGTCGATCACTTTTTGCGCCTGAAGCACTTTTTCGTTGGCCGCAAACAAGTCGTCGTTCAGTTCTTCCCTGATTTCCAAAAGCTTAAAATCAAGGTCCTCCTGAATCCGCATCCACAGCCTCGATTTTTGGGAGGTGATCCAGGCTTTGGCCAAATCCAGATCGCCCCACGATTCGAGAATCGTAGAAATGCGCAACATATCGTGTGGCAACAGCGTGTTCATGTTGGCTTCTTCTTTGTACCAGCCCTCTTTGGCCGCGTAAACCATCAGCACCTGGTTTCTTCGTTCAGCCGGTTTATCCTTGTTAATGAACAGAATTGCTCCCGGGATGGTTGTGCCATAGAATAAATTTCCGGGTAACACAATCACGGCGTCCACAATGTTGTACAATTCGGTAAACTCCCCATTTTCATCCACTTTTCCCTGGAGAAAGCCCCGGCGGATAAGGTATTCGTCGTCGGCCTTGCGCCTTTGTCCATCTTCCTCTTCGGTTTTTTCGGGTTGTCCCCTGAACAGAACGCCCTGCGGACAAACCACCCCAGCCTTACCGTGCTCATTGAGCGATGCCACAATGTGCTGAAGAAAAGCAAAATCGCCATTCGAGAAAGGCGGAATGCCATATTCGAAGCGTTCATAAGGATCGCTGAATGTTTCCTTGCCAGGATATTCTTTTTGAGGCGAGCCGTCTTTCTTTTTAACCGGGCTGCCTTTCTTGTCTTTTTTTACGTCGCCATTTTTCCACCAGTCTTCCTGTGAAAACGGGAAATTAGCCATTACCAAATCGAATTTTTTGATCGCCAATTCATTCTCCGGATCAAGAAATTTTGGGTCTTTAAGGGTATCGCCTTTTTTGATTTGGGCATCCAATCCATGCAAAATCATGTTGATGTTGCAGATAGCCCAGGTATTCCAAACATCTTCCTGCCCGTAAATTCGGATTGCTTTGGTGTCGTTGTAATTCTCTTTGCAATATTTCGCCGCATTAATCAGGAATCCACCAGAGCCACAGGTGGGGTCATACACTTCGTTCCCTTTTTGTGGCTTGAGGTAGCGAACAATGATATCGACAACTTCCTGTGGCGTGTAAAACTGACCGGCTGTGGTACCACCCTTGTTCTCGTCGGCAAATCGTTTGATGAGGTACTCATAGGCATCGCCCAGCACATCAACCGAAGCATTTTTATTGCTCAAATCAACAGCATCCAGATAATTGATTAAGGAAGTCAACACCTCGGGGCTCAGCCGTTTGCCTCCCGAACCATCAGGAGCAGGTTCATTCCAACGAACCGTGTTGATTACCCCTTTCAGTGCCGGATTTGCATCAGCAATGGTATTCACCGCTTTATGAAGCGATTCGTTCTTTTTGTCGGCAGTCGATTCCCGAACATCTTTCCAATGATGCCCTTCAGGAATTTTAAAATCGTGCCCTTCGGCCAGTATTTTGTGAATTTGTTTTTGGTTTAACTTTCCATATTTGGCTTCCTCTTCCTTGATCATATTTTCAGACTCCCAACTGTAATTGTCCGACAGTCGTTTGAAAAATAAGAGTGAAAGAATGTATGATTTGTAGTCTTCCACTTTATCGCGGAGAATATCAGCCATTCCAAAGAGGGTACTACCCAGTGCCTGTTTCGTTATCATCCTTGAATATTTTCCTTTCGATTTACTTGTACCATTTGATTAGTCATAATATGCTGACTTAGATTGTCAAAAATAGGAAACTAAGAGCAGATAACCGGAAGGTCAAACCTAAATAATTATGAACAGAGGAAAGAGGATTTATAGGAGATGAACGAATGAGAACAGTTAGCAGTCGCAGTGGTCAGGTTTCAAGTTGCAGTGAAAAGAAAAAACTATCAGGTCGGATAGACGCTACCACTTTGTTGAAAAAAGACCAAATTCATTACAGCCATGGAATAAGATTAGAATATTTCTGGCCCTTTTCAACTAACGCCCCCAGGAACCGTGCAAAATCTTGAATGTCTCCGTCAACGCTAGCCCGTTCCAATGCTGCCATATAAGCATCCCTCTGCTCTACCGAACAACCGTCCAGGAATACCCGCCCGATGCCAGCATGGTATTGAATAGAAAACGCCCGAGACGACCATTACCATCCATATAGGGGTGAATATAGACAAAGATGAAGTGCCTCAGAACAGCCCGAACACCCGCATCCCCTTCACTGCGTAACAATTCAAACAGTGCAGAAATGGCATCACGCACTGCTTCAGGATTGAGCGTAGTATTTTTAGTATATGCTGTCTATTTATTTTTAATCAAGGCTCTATCAATACTTTCATCGATTAAAGCAATACTTACTTTGTGCCTTGCAGATATTAAAAAACATGATTTACTCAATGGAAGAAGGAGCCATCCTGTTGAAAGTAGTGTTTAACTCCTTCAAAAGAGTATTTAAGATCTCATCCATTATCAGCAGCATTTTCTTAAAGAATGACTGCTGGTAAAATAAATTGGTTTGTATCCAGCTTCAGCTGTGACCGGTTAAAACAACTGAATATTTTCCGTCAAATCTGGAGTTCACGGACTATTGAACCCGGTTCAGGGTTTCGGTGCCAAGGCTTTTTCCAATGAGAAGAAGAAAATAGGTGGTTTGTTGACTGGTTTGAACTTGATAAATCATTAATAAAAGATAAATATCACTTTCATAATTTCCTGATTTTACCAACCCAACCACCACCTGGTGCCAACTGAATTTTGAGTGACGAAGTGTTGCTTATTTCCAAAAATTCATGCTGGTAATCACTGGCATACCTGTCGGCATTTATTCCGTCTTTGTAGATTTCAATCTCAAATTTTCCTTCGTTCAGAAAGGAACAGTCAACCGTAAACTCCCGGGGAGTCCAGTCATTCATTGCCCCGAGATAGTAATTGCCATCTGCTGCCTGGCGTAAAATCACAACATAGTCGCCAAGTTTCGCGTCAATCACTTTGGTTTCGTTCCAAACGGTAGGGATATTTACAATAAATTGAGTAAAATCAGGTTCTTTCAGGTAATCGGAAGGATTTCCGCCCATTTTGGCATACGGGCTTTCATAGACCAAAAACATAGCCATCTGGTGTATTCTTGTTCCCAGGCTTGTTGGTTTATTGCTCATGGGCTTGAAGTTTTCGCGGGTTTCATTTTTCATGTTTCCCGGTTCGTAGTCGAGCGGGCCAGCCAAACCACGGATAAACGGAATACATAATTCATGCTCAGGCGAAAGTTTATCCCCAAACTTGTAATATTCCTGAACCATAGCTCCTTCCATCGTCAGCACATTGGGAAATTTGCGGTTTAGTCCGGCAGGTTTCGGGCATCCGTGAAAATCGACAAACAATTGTCTTTTGGCAGTTTCTTCGGCTACTTTGTCAAAAAAAGCAATCATTTTCTGGTCGTCGCGGTCAATAAAATCAACCATAAT
Source organism: uncultured Prolixibacteraceae bacterium (assembly GCA_937915865.1). GTDB lineage: Bacteria > Bacteroidota > Bacteroidia > Bacteroidales > Prolixibacteraceae > Aquipluma. The sequence goes on from CALGIG010000057.1 coordinate 64,526, forward strand.
CCCTTTTATCCCCCATGCTTTGAACCGATCAAGCGCCGCATCCATTTGCCTGCTCAACGCATAAGCTGAAGTCCACAACACCAGACCAACTCCTTTTTCTTTGGCATAAGATGTCAGATATTCCATATCCATCCCGGGAGTGAGTTCAAACAGGTTGGTCCACGACGACCAGCCTGCATCAAACAGAACATATTCAAGTTTAAATTTGGCGGCAAAATCGATGTAATACTTGTAGGTATTGGTGTTATATCCCGATTTAAAATCAACCCCGTAAATGTTATTGTCGAACAGCCATTCCGAAGTGCTTTTACCCGGTTTTAGCCAGGTAGGACGATCAAGCTGAGATTGGCCAGCCAGCCGGTAAACCATATCATTTTCAATCAAGTCGCCATCTTTAGGCGCAATAATTAGCATTCGCCAGGGGAAAGAACGTTTTCCCCTGGTTTTTGCAATATAGTTGGCCCGTTCGGAAACTACGCTGTAAAAGTCAACCGATTTTTCTTTCGATGGATATGGGGCAAACTTACCCTTTAACGTATAAGTTCCATCGTTGGTTCCGGTAATAAACATACCCGGGTAATCGGTCAAGTCCGATTCGGTAATGGCCACTTTTAAGTTATCCAGACAGACAATGACTGGCGAATAGGCCATATTGCTTGTTGTTATTTTACTGATAGGCAATGTTTTGTAACTTTCCTCGAAGCTGGTATGGAAACAATCCTGCCCCGGCTTTGCATCGCAATTTACCTGTGCAAAATAAACCGTATCATTCGAAGAAAACCGATAGGCAGATTCTTCGTCGTACACTGTAACATCTTCATTGAAAGCTGTTTTGAACCGATAGGCCACCCCGTCGTTATAAGCTCTGAAAATGAGGCTGTAATTTCCATTGAAAGTCAATTCCAATTCGTTATAAACGTCATTTATCTTCGCTCTTTTTTGCCTGATTTCAGGGAAAATAACCTGGTTAACTGATTGCTTTCGGCTATTTTTTAGTTTCGGATGATTGCCTGGGATTAATCCATTTTCGAGTGTCATTGAAATAGCTGAAGGTAACAAGATTACCTTCGACCCGTAATTCACCGAATACGTGATTTTGTCGGCAATACAAACATCAACCAGCACATTGTTGTCGGGCGATTTAAGTTCCAAATGTTTTGAGTTTAAGCCAAAACACAGGCATGAATACATCAGAAACATTAAAAAAACAGGTAGTCGCATACCAGTAAGATTATACGTGTTAAATGGAGTAACGGGCTTTTACCCGGTAAACTTTAGATGACCAGAATTAAACTAAATCCCTTAATTCAAGGCCTTTTTGATAGCTTCTTCAACCAAAGGCTCCATCACCTTATAGCCTTCAATATTGGGGTGGACACCGTCGCCCGAATATTCAGCTTTCATCCCTTTTCGTTCATCAACCACTGCTGAAAAATAATCGACATAGATTAACCCGTATTTATCGGCATCGGCTTTCAGCAGCTTGTTTAGAGCAATGATCTTTTCGGCAGGTTTAAGACCCGGTTTCCACGGGTAATCAAAGACCGGCAAAACAGAACATAAAACAACCTTAATGCCATTTGCTTTTGCCAGTTCGATCATTGAAACGATGTTGTCTTCAATCATCTCGATGGTTGAAGGCCCTGTATTGCCGGCAATGTCATTGGTTCCGGCCAGGATGACTACAACTGCCGGCTTAAGTTTGATGACATCGGCCCTGAAACGTACCAACATTTGAGGTGTGGTTTGTCCGCTAATTCCTCTGTTGATGTATGGTTTGCCTGAGAAAAATTCGGGACGGGCATTGCTCCAGCCATCGGTTATCGAATTGCCCATAAATACAATCCGGCTTTCACCCGGAGCGGGCAATCCTATTTTTTCGTTATCGCTCCTGTATCGGGCAAAATTTGGCCAATCCTGTGAATATGAATACTCTGAGAAAATCATCATTAATACGAATAAGAAAAAAGTTGTTTTCATTTTTAATTTTGTTTTAACGGTTTTTATATGGTAATTCATGTTTTATCCAGTCAACTACCTTATAGCGTTTCTCCTGGTAATTTCCGGTTTTAGTTATTTTTCCTTTTTGGCCGTTCCATTCGAGCGTTATCCGGTTGAATTGGTTCTTCCGGTAGTCGAATGTACAAGCATTATCTTCAAACAAAAACGCTGGTTTACAATTGTTTCCATAAATATGGCAGAAAATTTCGAATACGGTGTCTTGCGATAGGTAGGACAATGGTTTTGCCAACGGTAAAATGGTACCATCTTTTACAAACAAAGGTATTTGATCGAGCGACATTTCAATCTCGTAATGTTTGTTTCCCTCATATTTTTCGTTGGTATTAAAATCGTACCACACGCCTTCAGGTAAATAAATCTTGCGTTTACTTGCTCCGTCGATAAAGGGGGCTGCAAGGAGGCTTTCGCCAATCATAAATTCATCGTCTATATTATACACTTCTGTATCAGAAGGATAATCGACTACTAAAGCTCGAAATGGAGGAATACCCTGGTAATGATAGTTGGCAAATGCCGAATACAGGTAAGGAATAAGGCTCATCCGCAGCTCAAGAAGTTTGCGAATTTTCGATTCCAGCTCCTTCGCATTGGGCAGAAATTCGTTGCAGTTATTTTTCACCTGATCGTACTGCAACCAGGGTGGATTGCTTAAATACCACGAGTTAAACAACAATTGAGCCGACATCACACCCGTTTGTACCCGACGAATCAAGTCGGCTTCCGATTTTGTTTCGCGTATTTCGGGCGACCATAAAAGCCCTGAAAACCCGGCATTTGAGATCATGCGGATGAATTCGTGATGATCGTACATGTCGCTGTAAAGCGATGCAGGATAAGGAGATGCAAAAGCCTGTGAAGACCTGACGTCAAGCAAGGTGCGTTTATTGTTCCTGTTAAAAACATCGAGCATGGTTTTTTGATACAAGACTCCAAAAACCTGGTGCATCTGTTCTCCGTCGATTCCCGAAGGGAACCGGGCCAGTTCGGGAAAGCTCCATTGTGCTGCGGCATCCTTATAGTCAGCAGCATCGCACTCGTCCAGCTTAAACGATGTAATTCCCTTGTTAACAAGGTTCTTCTCGTGATAGGCTCCAAAAATTTCGCGGGCCTTGGGGTTTACGAAATCCGGAACCAGCCCTTTCCATACCGGAATGTCTCCTGCCATGTCCTTTAACTGATCGAACAAGGGCGATGTTGGGAAAACATAAGCATGTTCCCATAAATTAAGTTTAAACCCGAGGCTATCCATGCGGCTTATAAATTGATCGGGATCAGGGAATAATTTTGTATTCCACACAAACGAGCAGGAGTACGTCACGGTTTGCCAACCGGGTTCAAGGCCAAACATATCGCACGGGATGTTATTTTTTCTGAAATAATTTGCAAGGTTAAGTGCCTTAGTATCAATAAAATCGCTCTTTCCACGATACTTAACGCCGAGGCCCCAGGCCGGAACCATACATCCTCCGCCCGAAAAGAGATTATACCGTTGTATGGCCTCTTTCATGGTGGGGCCGTCAAAAACATAGATTTCCATTCCTTCTTCCGAAGGCACTTCAATAACCATGTTATTCGAAGGTTTTCCCAGTGGTTTGTATAATTCAGCTGTTGATTCAGCTACCTTGCTATTGCTGTTTTTGAGCTCGATAGCCTCGCTTATTTTATGAAATGTGCCGCAATAGAAGGTCACATACCGCGATGTATTGACCAGTACGCCGTACCCCTTTGTTGAAACATAAAAGGGAACCGGCGCATGAGAAAATCCAACATTCCCTGTTGACCAGCTGTTTACCCTTATCTCTTTGCGCAAACCCCGTTGCTGGAATGTATTGTTCTGTAATCCAAATCCGTACAATTTTTCCGGGTCATCCAGGGTTAACTCGGCAATACAACCTCGTTTCGTGGTTCTGAATTTTATTTCAGCCAGATTAAATGGCGGCTTTTCGCCTTCAGGCAATATTTTCATGGCATCCAGGGCTGGAGCTTCCTTAAAATCAGATGGTTTGAATTTTTCGGGTGTTCCAAAGCTCACCTTCCACACTCCAGGCGCTACTTTTTCGATGGTTTGGGCAACCGATAAGGAATGTATGGCCAATACGACGATAACAATCAGCAAACCAGCTCTTTTAATTTGTTTCATTTTTAAATTTTTTGAGATTGGAAAATTGGTAAGGAATTATGGCTGAATTAGATACAAAGTGTATTTTTTCAAAAACAATTTTTTCTCCTGATTCACACTCAAGGATAACCTTGCTTGTTGTTTTTTCGAGTGTTATATTTTTAAAATCAATGCGGTTAAAGTTGGCTGCATAAAAAAATGCGTCCGATTTTGACTCAACTCCTTCAAAAACAGACGAATTAACTGAAGTTTTCTCCCGATAAGAGAATGTTGAATTTTTGATTGACATTCGAAACTGTCGTTCAGGGTCTCCGTTTATTGAAAAAGCGTTGAGCAATCCGGTGGCTTTTATGTTCCTGAGATAAACCGATGTTACTGGTTGTCCCGTTTGCCACAACCCATTTATGAAATTGTAGTTGTAAAAATGATCTACCTGGTCAACTTGCACATCGTTGATACGCCATTTCCCGCTGAGGATTTTCGGATTTTCATCTTTTGGCGAAAAGTGGACAAAAGCTGCAAGCATATTGTTGCGCTTCTGACTTTTATGTACAAATTCGCCGGGGCCCCATAATTTACAATGATTAACGGTGAAGTTATAGCATCCAAACCGGAATGCGTTACACGAAGTATTTATTTTACAATCAGTTACTTCGAAATTCCGATTATCGTTGCCGGCGAAAGCATCGTCGCCGGTTCTGAAATCACACCCGCTAACTACAAAATTGTTGCAAAACCGGGTGTGGAGGCCGTCATGGCCTCCACGAATAGAAACCTTGCTGACTTTCGCCTTCGAACAATACCGGCAATTAATAGCCCAGTTTGCCGAATTTTTAATGGTGAACTCTTCCAGCGAAATGTTCCGGCAGTTAATCAGCCGGATGCAGTGCGGCCCGCGAAACCCTTCTTCCCCTTCAGGATTGAAACAATCGACACCATCGATCGTCCCTTCTCCCCTGATTGAAATTGATGAAAGATTTTCGCCAAAGATAAAGGCATCATTCGCATAGTCGGAATAGGTTGAACTTCCCTGCAAGATGGCGTTTTTCTCAAGCCAAAGGGTAACATTGCTTTTGAGATGAATTCCGCCGGAAAGATATGTACCTGTAGAAAAAACAACAACCCCTCCCCCATTTTCAGAACACGAATCAATGGCTGCTTGTATGGTTTGTGTCATTAAATCAGATCCTGATTTTAGCTGCACGTGAATCTGATCTTTCGCCTCCAGATTCGGTAAAATCAAAAAGACAAAAAGTGCCAGTGTTACTAACCTCGAAACAATCATGTTTCAGAATTTTTTTCCGGATTTTACGATCTTCCTGACCTTCCCAACCAGTTTCTCGTTTCCAATGTTGGCCTTCCATTTTTCAGGGATAGGCTCCAGATGCCAAACTTCCTGGTAATTAAGCGTTTCTCCCGGTTTAAGTGTTTGGTAAGCGCCATGGTTTTCAAGCTCCGTGTAGCTTTTGTCCTTGTTGATGTATATTTCTACTTCGCCTTGATGAGGCGAATATTCTTCGGGTTTGGTATCGGGGAACTGCTTGATAAACAACATGCCATGAATGGCATAAGCGAGCCAGCCTTCGCTGGCTGTTGAATACAGTTTCAGATGTTGGGGAATAGGTTGTTTATTGACTGATAGCCAGTTAATGCCTTTTTGCCTGAAGTCGGGTTTCAGCTTCGAAGCAGGTACTTCTCCTGCTCCTCCGTCGGGAAAAAAGGCCAATCCACCACAAGCAACACGAGTTACTTCCCACGCACCAACCGATTTTGACTGATCAGAAATGTTCCTGATCGAATAATTTATCAGAATAGAATTTTCGCCAACCGGCTGCCATGTTTTCTCGAACTGAAATCCGCTTTTCGGATCAGGATTACTGGTCATTTTCAGGATGTTACCTTGACGTACCGCCTTGTATTCCATGCTATCCAAAACAGCATACGGAGGCCAGCCCCAATTACTTTGAGGTGCAGTCCATAGTGTTGATCCAAAGTTTTCGTGTTCCGAGGCCTGAGTTAAAAATTCGGTTCCGTTGTATTTTAAAGAAACAATACGTCCTCCGTTTATTGAAATGGTCATTCGCATTTTACCAGACTCCAGTTCAAACAGGCGATCCCGGGCCATTGCCCCGATGTTGGTAAAAAGAACACAAATAACTATAAAACAGACATTTATAATGATTCGTTTGTTGTGATTCATTGTGTATTATTCTTTTGTTGTGACAAAATATTAAAAATAATGATAATCCGTATAATGACCTAACACCGAAGGTGTTTTATTTTCATAACCTTAGGTCATCGACCTAAGGACATCGAATCCTATAAAGCAACTGCCTGAAAGGCAGTACAAAATCATTCTTTTAGAAAATACCGTTCATCCATTTCAATTTTGTTTTACTATTCTTAGTCCTAATTGCTATGTAATATAGAAGTCGCGTGTAACTCATCTATCTGTTTTTGTCCTGCCTTTCAGGCAGATGTTGGTTCTTGTATGGTTTCCCGCAGGTCGTTGATCCTGCGGTTATGAAAATTCTGACTTTTCAAGTCAATAAACGCTATAGGTTCTATTACGAATTATCATTTTAAAAATTAATCCATCGCTTTAGCTCCTTTTTTTGCATCGGACAGTTCGGGCTGTTCTTCTTTTTTAAGGAGAAAATCGCCGACTACCAGGTAATCCATTTCAGTGGACATAAAGCAACGGTAAGCATCTTCGGGGGTACACACAATGGGTTCGCCCCTTACATTGAAGCTGGTGTTTACCAGTACATTACATCCAGTTTGATCAGCGAATGATTTCAGAAGCTGATAAAACCGTGCGTTTGTTTTTGGATTGACCGTCTGCACCCGCGCCGAATAATCGACATGCGTAACCGCAGGAATGTCAGATCGTTGCTGGTAAAGCCGGGATAGGATCGGATCGGAAGAATCCACTGCGGGCTGAGGGATACACCTTGCCGAACTTACCGGGGCGACAAACAACATATAGGGCGACGGCTTGTTGAGATCGAAATATTCCCGTGCCTTTTCTTCCATCACGGCGGGGGCAAAGGGTCTGAACCCTTCGCGGTATTTAATGCCCAGATTTAGGTTCCGCTGCATTTCCGGGTTTCGGGCATCGCCCAGGATCGACCGGTTACCTAGCGCCCGTGGCCCATATTCCATTCGTCCCTGAAACCAACCTACAATTTTCCCATTGGCCAGGTGCAACGCCGTTTCGTTAACCAGCTTATCAAAATCTTCAAAATGAGTTGATTGGGCATTGTACTTTCGAAATACTTTTTGAATATCCTTATCATCAAACTCAGGGCCAAGTAGCGATCCCTGCATTCCATCGGGACATTCTGGTTTTCGCTTAGGATCATGTTCGATGTACCAGCAGGCCAATGCAGCTCCCAATGCCCCTCCCGCATCGCCCGAAGCCGGTTGTCCCCAGATATCGTCGAACAATTTAGCATTCTGTATCTTACCATTTGCCACACAGTTTAGTGCCACCCCTCCGGCCATTACCAACTGATTGCATCCGGTAATCTCTTTGGCATGTTTGGCCATCCGAAGTACAATTTCTTCGGTTACTTCCTGAATGGCCAACGCCAGATTCGTATGGCTCTGTGTGATTTGGTCGTCCGGGTTCCGGGGCGGAAGATTGAAAAGCTGTTCCCATCTTTTGTCGTTCGACATTTTTAAACCGGTGGCAAAACTGAAATAATCCATATTCAGCAAAATAGAGCCATCTTCTTTTATATCAACCAAATGATCGGTTATCTTTTCCCGATATGTTTGGGTTTGTTCGCTATCCTTCAGACCATAAGGAGCCAACCCCATCAACTTGTATTCACCGCTATTAACCTGAAATCCAAGATAATATGTAAATGCTGAATAAAGCAGTCCTACCGAATGTGGAAAATGCAATTCTTTACGAATTGTTATTTTATTTTCGTCGCCGGTGCCAATAACCGTAGTTGCCCATTCACCAACTCCGTCGATGGTTAAAATAGCCGCTTTTGTAAACGGAGACGGATAAAAAGCGCTGGCAGCATGTGAGAGATGGTGCTCCGAAAATGAAATCCGGCACGATACCGGGCCCAATTGCGCCAACTTTTTCAGCAACATCCTCTTCATGAACAATTTATCTTTTATCCATACGGGCATCGCTTTAACAAAACTTTGAATTCCGTTGGGGGCAAAAGCATGGTATGTTTCAAGCAGGCGCTCAAACTTCAAAAATGGTTTTTCGTAGAAAACAATGGCCGACAGGTTTGCAAACGGAATGCCAGCCTCATCAAGAACATAACGAATGGCTAGAGTTGGGAAGCCTGAATCATGCTTGATCCGGCTAAACCTTTCTTCCTGGGCGGCGGCAACAATTTGCCCATCGACTAATATTGCAGCGGCGCTGTCGTGATAAAAAGCTGATATTCCAAGTATTACAAAAGGCATAGTCACTCAGAATATGGTGTAGATAAATGGAGCGAGAGCCGATCCGCCAGAGAAAACGACCAGAACTCCCAGTAACAACAGGAGAATGATCAGCGGCCATAACCAGTATTTTTTCCTGGTTTTCATAAACATCCATAATTCACTTAGAAATTCCATAACTCATTGGTTTTTTGTTGGTTAAAATGGGAACTTTAGGTCTGATGGTTTGAATTGATGATCCCGGGTTATATAGACCGAAGTTTTATTTTTTTTGAATTGCCTGATTTTCAACGAATCTTTGCCCATTACTCGTCTGATTAAACCAACAGGGCTTATGAGTACATAAAAAATTAGGGCAAGCAATATCCCCGATGATATTATCCCGAGGAATTTCGAAAGCCCAAACCAGAGCATAGCGAATGGCTTAAGCAAAACCGGGGCGATCAAAACAACAGTAAGAACACCAATCGCTGCTGGAACCCAATAGGCTTTCCCTGTGTATAAACCTAAGATACACAGGCTAATCGCTATTAAAATTCCAGTTTCGGTATTTTGGCGATGTTTTACTTTTTGGTTGTCAGTATCAGTATGTTCCATAGGGATAATAAGTTTTATAGAAGTTTTGTCTGGCGACCAAAGCCAATTTTTCTTCATTGAGGTTTACTACGCCTTTGTGCCTCTGTTTTTCGATATTTAGTAACATCGGGAAACATTGTATGCCATCTTTTAGTCTGGCAAGCTCATGTTTATTGTTGCCGTCCGGGTAATCGGCTGGCAATGAGCTTAATATTGTATTGCCAATTTGTATTGCCGACTCGTATTGGTGCGTTAAACAGCAAAGCGAATAGCGGGTTAGCTGGAGAGGCAAATCAGTTTCATCGCGATATTCAGGAAAGAATGTTTTGAGCATTGCCGTGTCGATTTTGGCTGAAGATTTACCCATTTTAAGAAGGTCGTTTCCCCTGATGTATTCAGCTAATTCGCTGGCCAGAATCAAGTTACCTCTTTTGGTTGGATGCACATAATCGAGAAACAAGTCGAATCCCGGAATTCCTTTTTTGGCATATCTGCTAAAAATAGCCTCAGCATCGAACAGCGTTACCCCGGGGTTGTTTACTGCTATTTTCCTGATGATCTCATTAAAACCGGAAATGGCCCGAAACGGGTTGTAATCCAAATCTTTAGCCAGAATGTGATTTCGAAGCGCTGCCAATGAATCGTTCATCCCCTCGAAACAGGAGGCAAGCTTGAAATACGACATCGCGTGGTGTGGTTCTTTGTTTATTGCTTTTTCGAAATCAGTTTGAGCATTTTTAAAATCGTTGTTTCCCAGCTTATTGCAACCCGAATTATACAGCTCGGCCCATCGTAGCGAGTCGTTCCCGCTAAGTAAATTGCACGAAACATTGGGTTGCCAGTTGCGAAGATTTACCGGAACGGTCAACAGGAAAACTTTTATGCCATTTTCTATGGCTTCGTGGGTTATTCCCTCGATGCTTTGTTCATAAACCTGGTTTACTTTTCTGAATAAATCGGGATTGCTGCATAATTCGAGCGACTGTTGCTGTACTTTTTTCCAGAACGAACCGGCAACTTCAGGCTCATTTCCATTCAGTTTTGTACGTGGCAAGGCCGATTTTATCCATTGCACAATTTTTAGTCTTTGAGCCAGCGCATTGACGACTATTTGGATTTTGGAGGTTTTAAATCGCTGGTCCTCAAGAAATTCGTTATTTCCCGACCATACAATGATGGCATCAGGCTGATAGGGAATGAGTTGATGAAATACCTCGCGCACCCGGTAGCTGGCAAATCCATGAGCCCCACAGTTAATTATTTCGATGTTTTTCCCTGCATAAATTTTTCGAAGACAGGTATCCAGGTAAGTACTAAACCGTTCGGCGGCAGGATGGGGCCACCCGGCGCACGCCGATCCTCCCAGGCAAAAAATCCGAAAAGTTCCGGGCGTTTTCCGTTCTTTAAATGTAGTTAGCTGGTCGGCATAACCATATTTATTTGTAATTCTGATCGATGGTTCGCCTTTAATTGTAACCTTGGAGAAAAAACTAAGTTCACCTAAATCAATTAGTTGGTTCTTTCGTGAGTCGGCAGGCATAAAAATACGGGCAGCGATTTCCAGCATCAGGAAAAAAAAGATCACAGTGGTGACAGCTATCCATTTAAAGATCACGGTTTTGTTTTGCATTACCTTAATTTTATTCCCGGTTCATCTGGTTAACTTGTTCTTGTATTCGTTTCGTTTCTAACCGATTTGGCTCAATTTGAAGAGAAGAATACACATATTTCAGGGCAGCTGTATAGTTTCCGGCCCGAAAATATAACGAGGCAATGGCATTTAAGGTGACGACATCCTGGGTGTTCGACGCTTTAAGCTTAGTTTTATATTGAATAATCTGCTCCGTTGTCTTTTTCGTTTCAACCAATTTTTGATTGGCCGTGGTATTCAAAATCATATAATCCAAATAAGGAATCACTTGTTCCGGGCGATCGACCTTTAGGTTGAGCGCCGCGAGTTGCCCGGCAATTTCGTTATTTTTCACAAAATTCTGCCATATCTTTCCCAGATAAAACAGCGCTTTTTCGTCATTCTTAAGGCTTTGCGCCAGTTTAGCAGCTCTCTCGAAATAAAGAACCTTAAACGGTGATTCAAGGCATTGCCCTTCAGCTATTCGAAGCGCCTGTTCGAAGTCGGATTTTTGCCCGTAATAGTTGAACAGTTTTTCCATTGCTACCTCCCACGAGTATTGCCTGACCGCCAGTCCACCAGCAACTTTGCCTTCGTAGGTTTTCTCGATAGGCGTTGGTTCAGGTAATGGTTCGTTAAAGGGCCAGTTCTCTTTCAGTAAAATAGTTGAAATATAGCCATAAGCCGTATCGAATTTTGATAACGGCATATTCTGCCTGATAACTTTGGCTGAAATATTATCCAAATTCTCTTTTTTCAGGACAGACGAAGCTTTTAGCGATTTAAGGTAGGTTTCGGCCATTAAGTAGTAGCCATTCAAATTTGGGTGAACGTGCTCAAGCAGAAGCTCATCGCCAACAATTTGATGGGAAGAAGCGGAATCAAAAGCAGCTGAAACGTCAGTAAGATATACATTTGGACGGCCCGAAGCCGCTTTTTTTATGATTTGGTTGAAGATTTCGGGAGCCCTGAAACGCAGTTGATCCAGCTCTTTCGCGTTGGTGTAAAAAATCCGGGCCGATTGATAATCTTTTCGGGCAAAAGAAATTTCGGCTAGTTTAAACTGGCATTCGGCATAAGTACTGTCCAGTTTGTTGGCCGAAGAAAGTAAACGAAAAGCTTCCAACGTATCTTTCTTTTCCAGGGCCAATTTCCCGTCTTCGTAGTATTTATTCCATTCCCTGGCTACTTCAGGTTTCGAAATATCGCTTACAAACGGATGAATGCCTCTTTTGTTTGTCACTAATGTTCCGATAAATACCGGTATTTTACAAGAAGAAAACACATCCAATATTGAGTTTAAATTTTGCTTGAACTGCGTAATTCCCAGCTTATATTCCTTTGAATTGAACGGGATTTTTTGGCCGGCAGCCAATCGTTCCATCAAGGTGAGATGAAGATCGGTCGACGAAGTTTTTTTGCCTGAAGAGTATATCGCCTTGTAAATTAGCTGCATAAAGCGTAATTTCTTCGATTGGATAAAGACTTGCTTGAAGAACGGATTGTTCCCGAATTTACTTGATGATGCAATGCCCAGCGTTCCATGATATTCATTTTGCCCGGCATAGATCAAAACTGCATCAGGCTGATAATCTGGAATTTCCTTGGCTATATCCAGAATAGCACAGCTGTTTATGGCCGTTAGCGAAAGGTTGATCATCTCTACTTCCAAATCGGGATAATACTGCTGTAACTGGTACTTCATCATTTGCGGGAAAGCCCCGTTGTACATGTAAGGAAATCCTAAGGCTGTTGAACTTCCCAAGACGAATATTCTGAATGTTCCGGGTGCTTTTTCTTTCCTGAAAAAATCCATGTTGCCATTGGTGGCATTGGTTTCCTGGGTGAAGTAACGTTTTCCTATTTGCGGATTAAGGTAATAATACTTCCCGGTTTGATCGGTACAGAACAAGCGAAGGTCAGAGCCATAACCCGCAACCCGCAGAATAACTTCAAAAAGGATTAGTACCGCAACAGGCAATGCCATTGCAATTAGTTTAAACCATAAAGTCAATTTGTTCCTCTTGCTCACCGGAGTATTCATTTTTTGTAACCCTGAAATAAATTGATAAATAAAAAGAAATGGGCATGAGATTATTCCCAGGCCCATTTCGAATCATATTAGTAACCAGGGTTTTGAACCATATTTGGATTTGTTTCAAACTCTGCTACCGGTATTGGCTGCGCATAAGAACGTGTGTCGTCCCACTTGATTGTTCCACTGCGAACTTTTTGATAATAAGCAGCTTCGACAGCGCCCATTTTCCAGCGGCAAACATCGAACCACCAGCCACCTTCGCCTAAGAGTTCGGCCCAGCGTTCATATTTTAGCGGGTCGTTTTTCAGCACCGGATGATCGGAAGCTTTCGTTGCGTCGGTTAAACTTGTGTAATCAACAGATGATGCCGTGTTGATGGGTTTGTTGTATGCCCTGCGATGTACTTTGTTGATGTATTCCAACGCGTTCACATTATCGCCTGTTTTGGCACATGCTTCGGCATAGAGTAAAAATACATCAGCCATACGCATCAGGTACATTTGCGAGGTATAGTTCATGCCGGTATCCGGCCCTCTGCCATCCAAGTTGGTGTATTTTCTGAAACTGAAGCTGTGGTAAAGACCTATTTCATTGTCATACTGTATTACAGGAGCGATAGCGCTCATTTGGCCAAATGCGTTATATTCATCAACATACGGTTGGAATGCGGCTACCCAAAGCCGGGGGTCAACGGTTCCATTGGTTTTGTCGGCAATGCTGCGGGCCAGAAAGTCAGCGCTCCGGGTTTCCTTCATATTGGCAAGCGTACAAGGCTTCGAAGCATCGTAATTGGGGTTTGGTGTCGGGGCCGCTGTCGGCTCATTAAACCCAAATCGCTTCAGATTTTTGTCGTGAATGAAAACATTGGTCCACGAAGCAAAAGTGCGTTGACCTTCAGGGTTATAAACCGCAGGTTCAAAAACCATTGGCGCATTATTGGCAGTAGAAATACCCCAGGTTGACCAGCCGGCATCTTGCTTGTAAGTAATTTCGATCAACGACTCATCGTTGTTTTTGTATTTTCCCAGAAACATGTCTTTATAAATATCGAATGAAACCAGGGTTTTACCGCTACCATCAATCACTTCTTTCAGTTTTGTTTTTGCTTCGGCAAAATTTTCGGAGAAGACCAGGGCTTTACCTAACATCGCTTTAACTCCCCATACGGTAATTTTCGATTTGTTGGCATCGTCCCAGCTGGTTTTGCCAGCCATCAGGGTTTCAGCTTTTTTAAAGTCGGCAATAATGGCATCCCATGATTCTTTCACTGTAGCTCTTTTTGCGTACATTTCATTGCGGTTTTTAGCTACGTGGTCGATGATAGGAATACCTAATTTATCACCACCCTGACCGTTGGAGATAAATGTTTCGCCAAAAAATCCCAGCAAGGTCATTCGATTCCATGCCCGGAAATAATAAGCCTGTCCTTCAATGAGTTTCAATTGATCTTCTTCTCCGCTTTTTGCATAATTTGCACGATAATCAACCAAAATTTCCAATACGGTATTGGCTTGGGTTACTCCGTTTGAACAGTCTCTCCATACATTGGCAAATTCGCCCATATTGCCGGGGGCCAGGTTATTCTGGTGAATGTCGTTCCACCACGAATCGTTAATCCAATCCTGATCCGATGCGTGTTCGAGCGGATAGAACCCTTTTGCGAAAATGGCATGGCCATATAAACCCATCGTATGTTGGTAGGCATACATCGAATTAACAAACAATTCGACCTGAGAGATTTCCTGGGGAAAAACATCAGTCGATAATTCCCCATAATTAGGTTTGTCAAGGAAATCCTCCTTACAACCTGCAAACCCGGCTGCAACCAGCAGAAAGATTATATATAAATATTTTTTCATCTGTATATTTTTTTCAATTTAAAAGGTAAACCAATTCAATCAGTTAAAATTTAAGATTTACGCCCAGTGAGATGAGGCGGGTTTGTGGATAAACTCCATCTGTTTCGATGCCACGACCTTTAACGCCACCGCCCAATTCAGGGTCTAACCCGGTATATTTAGTGATTGTAAATAAGTTCGAGCCTTCAATAAAAATACGTGTTGATTTAAGACCGATTTTTCTTGAAGCAGTTTCGGACAGCGTATAGCCAAGTTGGAAGTTTTTCAGTTTCAGGTAAGCTCCGTTTTCAACAAAAAACGATGATACATTTTTGTAGTTGCCATTGGGGTCACGCAGGATTTCGCCTGTATTACTGGTCTGATAAACACTGGGCAAATTGGTTATGTTGCTGTTCCCAAATTTGGAGGTGTTAAAAATGTCGGAAGTTGTATTCCAATCGGCATAGAAACTCTGACGAATGCCTTTGGTGGCATTAAACAAATCGACTCCTGCCTGTCCCTGGAAGTAAGCCTTCATATCGAATCCCTTGTAGGCCAGTTCGATGTTGATGCCATAATAGCATTTCGGCCAGGGATTGCCAAGGTAAGTTTTATCAGCGTCATCAATTTTCCCATCCGGCTTTCCGGTCAATTTTCCCGAAGAATCCTTTCCATTAAAGTCCCGGTATTTCAAATCGCCCGATTTTGCATCAGGCTGAGCGCTTTGAGCGGCTTCGGCATCTGTTTTAAAAATACCATCGGCAATATATCCATAGAATTGTCCCATGGCATATCCATCCTCGGTTCTGCAAATACTGCTATTAAGCCAGGTTGCTCCGCCTTCATAAATAAGCGCACCCTCTTCTCCAATCTGGATAACCTTATTTCTGTTGAACGAAGCATTTGCCCCAACAGAGTAAGAAAGTTTCCCGATTTTATCATTCCAGTTGGCTTCGAATTCGAATCCCCGGTTTGAAATCTTACCGATGTTAATTGTAGCACCGTAAGTTGAACCGTTAAACCACCCGATACCTGACGAAGGAGGCAGGGCTACGGTATAAATCATATCCGTAGTTTGCTTATCGTAGAGGTCGAACACAAACGTTAATCTGTTTTTAAGGAACCCAAAATCTAATCCCAGGTTTTTGGTCGTTACTTTTTCCCAGCGGATGTCGGCATTTGCAAATTTGGCAAGGCCCCAGCCGGTAACGGCATTCGTTCCATCGAAAGAATAAACATTGGCTGACTTGTAAGCCGATTGATAAATATAGTCGCCAACCGATCCGATACTTCCTAAAACACCCCATCCGGCTCTGAGCTTAAGGCTGTTTAACCAGTCCCATCTGTCTTTCAGAAACGATTCTTCACTAATTTTCCAGGCTCCCGAAACCGAAGGGAAAATTCCGTATCGGTTTTTGCCGATAAATTTGTTGGTTCCGTCGCGTCTAACGGTAGCCTGCAAAAAATATTTCCCTGCATAATTGTAGTTTAACCGGCCAAACTGTGCAAGCTGCGAACCTTTGCCATAATTACCATCGGCATACCTATTGGTTGAAGCCTGTGTGGAAGTAGCAAAACTTGGCTCATACTCAACCGGGAATCCTTCTGTGCTAGCATCAACATCCGAATAGGTACTTTTAATGGCTTCCCATCCGGCCATTGCTTTGATGTCGTGTTTTCCAAAAGTTCTGTTGTAGGTCAAAACAGCATTCCCGTTAATGGTTTCGCTACGCGACAGTTTCTTTTCGAGTTTGCGAATATCGTTCTTTAAAATGCCAAAATCGTAGAGCAGGTTGAATTGCGAATTGTCTTCTCCGCCCATGTATCCACCTGCGGTAAGGCGTAAGTCCAATCCTTTTATAATTTTCCAGTCGGCATAGAAGTTGCCTTCCATTGCCCAATTGTTGTTGTTGTAAATATGGTTTTCGGCAGCGCCAACCCAGTTTGTTCCCTGGAAACCATCGGGAACAGCGGCCCAGCCACCAACCCGCGAGTCATCGTAAACTCCCATCAACGGAATTGAGCGATAAGGCAACCCTTCGCTGGATGGCCTGTTTTTCGTTTTATTGATGTACAAATATTGGCCGATGGTGAGCTTGTCCGACAATTTGTGGTCTGAATTCATACGAAGAGAATACCGTTCAAACCAGTTGTTGCGGCGTATTCCATCTTCTTTTAAATAACCGGCAGAGATGTAATAGGTTGATTTTTCATTACCTCCGGACAACGAGAGGTCGTATTTTTGCTCCACAGCAGGACTATACATCTCGTCAATCCAGTCGGTATTGATCTGACTTTTGTTCCACGAATCATATTCAACGCCCATAATCTTACGGGCTTTGATGTAATCGCTACTATTCAGTAACGACGGAAGGTTAACTGCACTTCGGGAACCATAGTAGGCATTAAAATCGACGTGCATCTTTTCCCCGGCTTTCCCTTTTTTGGTAGTTACAAGGATTACCCCACCAGCAGCTTCAACCCCATAAATGGCGGCAGAAGAGGCATCTTTTAAAATTTCGATGTTTTCCACATCCGACATATTGAAGTTATTGCCTGTTCCCATGCGAACTCCGTCAACGATATAGAGCGGGCCTAACCCGTTGATTGAAGCAGCTCCACGTATAATGATGTCGGAATCGGCACCAGGTTCACCTGTACCTTTTGTGACATAAACCCCTGCAACTTTCCCTTGTAATGCTTCGGAAAGGCTTTTGGTTGGTAAGTTTTCCAACGATCCCGATTTTATCGAAGAAACCGATCCTGTTAAGTCGCTCTTCTTTACAGTACCGTAACCTACCGCAATAACTTCGTCAAGTGCTATATTCTCTTCCTGCATCGTAATGCTTAACGATGATTTCCCGGCGACCTGTATTTCAGCCATTTTATAACCAATGAACGAAAATTGAAGGACAGAGGCATCGGTAACATTCGGCAGATTGAATTTCCCGTTTACGTCGGTTATGGTGCCATTTGTTGTGCCTTTTATCGCAATTGAAACGCCCGGCAACGGCGTGCCATTCGAATCAGTTACTACGCCGGAAACCGATTTTTGTGGTTGGGCAAAAGCCGATAGGTCGTCGTTACCTTTCTTTATAATGATGTATCGATTCACAATCCGGTAAGACAAATCGGTATCGGCAAGTACTATTTTTAAAGCATTTTCGATCGAAGTGTTTTCAATCGAAATACTGATCTTCTTATCAAGGTTGATGTTGGAGATGTCGTAAGCAACCAACATATCAGACTGCTTTTCAATTTGCTGAAAAAAGTCCAACAATGTTACTTTTTCCAACCTGAAAGTCAGGTTTTTAGATTGAGAATAAGTCTCGATTGCAAATGAGGCTAAGGTTGTGGTTAGCAATAAGATTATTACCTTCATAATTTTACATATTCTTCCCCATGGGAAAATAAATACCCATGAAAAAAATCCATTGTTTTTTTTCATAAATTTGTAGTGAATTAAAGAATAACGTTTTTTAATGTTTAAAATTCAAAACAGGGGAGAGAGGTAGGATACTTTCCCCTTTTTAGTTTTACTTCTTTTAAGAGTTTATATCATAGGCAAATACGGCTTTATTTTTTTGTTATTTGTATTTTGTTTTTTGTAATCACGCATTGCGCTCCAACAGCGGTTTCTACAATTTCTAGTAACCGGTTCAATTGTTCTCCTTCCAGAAGCCGTACAGTTAGCTTATTGTTTTTAAAACTTACCGTATCATACACAACTTCAACATTATACCACTTTTCGATTTTTTTAACCAGTTTCGAGAAATCATCGTCAACAAAAATTAACCGGTTATCTTTCCATGCTGTTGTAACTTCTTCATTTAAAACGCTTGTAGAAACCTGATGCGATGTTTTGGAGTATGTTAATGTTTTGCCGGGAGATAGTTGGTACGAGTCCTGCCCGTTTTTCAAAATAACATTCACTTTTCCTTCAACTAAAGCAGTTTCAACATTGGGTTCATCGGTATAAGCATT
This sequence comes from uncultured Prolixibacteraceae bacterium, assembly GCA_937915865.1. GTDB lineage: Bacteria > Bacteroidota > Bacteroidia > Bacteroidales > Prolixibacteraceae > Aquipluma. Next base: position 83,152 of record CALGIG010000057.1, read on the forward strand.
AACATTAAACCGTGTTCCGGTAACTTCAATGGCCAAGCCTGGGGTATTCACAAAAAATGGCTTTTTCGGATTTTTAGCTACGTCAAAGAAAGCTTCGCCTTTGAGTTCAACCGCCCTCCCTTTCTTGTTGAATCCCGACGAATAGCGTATTTGAGAACCTGAGTTCAGCCAAATGGTAGTTCCATCGGGCAACTCAATTTTAGCTTTTTGACCCAATGGAGCTTCGGCTACATAGAAATTTTCGTCGTTGTTCGATGAATTATAAAAATACCATAACGTTCCAAGTATTAGTGGTATAAACAGTACTGCAGCAACTCGTTGATAATAGCGGGATAAACTAAACAAATGGACAGCCAGACCTCTTTTGGGGTGTCTCTTCATTTCGTAATCGGCAACCATTTGCTTCAACCTGTCGAAATTAATCTCAAGATCGTCAGAAGAAACGTGCTCCCAATTATTTGCGAGCCATTCATCGATCTCTTCCCTCGAAAAATCATCTTTGATTGCTCTTTTTAATTCGTTAAGCTCAGCATTGGAGATAGATTCTCCAAGAATTAATTTTTCTATTATAGGCGTAACCATACCATCATTTTTTAAGCCTTCTAAAACCAAATACGATAATTTTACAGGCTCCCGTGACGCCAAAATAAAATAAACTGAAAAAAAGTGTTCCGGAAATAAAATACGGAATAACTATTGCCGCTGACCCGGCAAAGACCTGAAACGGATTTTAATCTGCAGAATAAAGTTGGTTTATGAAATAAAAAACAGCTAAAGATTCAGAAAGAAAAACATACTGAGTTTTTTGATTTCGTTTTTCAGAAAAAGTAAGGTCCTGCGAATTTGCGTATCCACTGTATTTTCAGAAATATCCAATTTCCGAGCTATTTCTTTGTATGTCATATCTTCCAGACGACTCATCACAAATATATCTTTTCGTTTCTTCGGAATTTTATCCAAAACTGCTTTAAACCAATTCTGTAATTCTTTTTCTTCCAATTTCAGGTCGGTATCGTTTATCCCAAAATCAGCATAAAAAGTTTCGTCATGTAAATAGGCTAATTGGTCTACTTTTTTGCGTAACTCGTCAATAACCAAATTATGCGCCACTCTGAAAATGTAGGGACCTAAAGGACGATTGGAGTCAATTTTTTCTTTATTGATCCATATCCTCAGAAATATTTCATTGACAACCCCCTCAACATCAAATTGAGCCGGCAATGAACGTTTAATAAAATGACCAACTTTGCCCCTGTAGCGGTAAAACAGAATTTCAAAGGCCATTTCGTCACCTTCAATAAGTCGGCAGATCAACTTTTTCTCTTCTACTCTGTTTTGGTCATTCAGCATTTTAAGCAAATTAGCAATACAAATGTAGAAAAATGGTAATAGGAAATAGAAAAATGGTAACTTCTGTAAAAACAATCAAAGGTGCTCTCCAATTTAGATATTTATAGGCACAAATTTTTCGGGTCCCTTTCTGAGGCTGGGATAACCTGAAAAATCAAAATGTGTAAAACAATCCTCACAAATGCCCATTCCTCCGATATTTGAACTATTTCTTCAATTTGAAATTTGAGGTTGATCAGATTTTTGCACAAATATGATATCACTGCTAACATTGAAAAAATTGAGGCGAGAGTAAATGTTTGAATCAGTATAATCATAAAATTATTGTTTTATCTCCCGATACACTATTCATACCTCAATGCTTCCACCGGGTTTCTCGTTGCAGCTCTCCAGCTTTGCCAACTTACGGTTAGTAACGCAATTCCCAGAGCCAACAAACCCGCCAAAGCAAATATCCACCAACTCAAAGTGGTTTTGTATGCAAAGCTTTCAAGCCACTTATTCATGGCATACCAGGCAATAGGTGAAGCAATTACAAAAGCTATGGCTACCCATTTTACAAAGTCGCGGTTAAGCATCGACAATATTTCGGAAATAGTGGCGCCGTTTACTTTGCGGATTCCGATTTCCTTAATCCTCCCATTAATGGCAAAAAGTACCAAACCAACCAGCCCGATACACGAAATAAAAATATTGACAATGGAAAATATAGCCGACAATTTGGAAAACTGGAGTTCCTTCTGGTAATAAGTAGCAATCCGGTCGTCGGCAAATGAATAACTGAACGGGCTGTCGGGTTTTAATGCTTTAAAGACATGTTCAATATATTGGATCGAGCTTTTTAAATCGCCCGATGCAAGCCTAATATTTGCTGTCGATAATGCCTCTGCCGGGTTGCACAACAGGGCAACTGGCTGGATATTGTTTTGAACCGGTTCAAAATTGAAATCTTCAACAACCCCGATAATGGGATGGTCATTTAATCTTTCCTGTAGCGGGTTTTTCATCTCGAAAGTCCTAACTAATGCCTGGTTTATAATATAGGCTTTTGTTGTTTCATCAGTCTTCATGTCATTGCTAAAATCCCTTCCTTCAACAATTCTATATTTCAATGTCTTAACATATTCGGCATCTGTAGGAATTCTTCGGTACAAAAGTTTTTTGCCATTCAATTCGGACGTTATACCACGGCGAACGTCGCCAAAAACACCGGACGAATAAGAAATATTTTGAATACGGGAATCCGACATCAGCTTTTCTTTCAATACGCCAGCTTCGGATGGTGTTAAGTTATACGACTTTAAATCGACATAAACCAGCAACTCTTTATCAAACCCAAGGTCTTTATGGTTGATGTAATTTACTTGTTTTTTGATAGTTATGGCTGACACAATAAAAAGGATGGCAATAAAAAACTGGACAATTATCAATGGCCTGTTCAGTAGGTTTGAAGAGCCATTCCCAAAATGTTTCATTTTGATTATTGCCGATGCCGGGGCTTTTCTGAAATATTGTACCGGTGCCATTCCCGAAATTAATGCAACCAAAAGCAATATACCCAATGCGATGGCAAGATTGGTTCCTGTTAAAAGCGACGAAAAGTGATATTCTTGCGCCAAAATATTCTGAAACGGTTTATTTATAAGAAGAACAATCAACGTAGCTAACCCGATTGAAACAGCAAAATACATCAAGGTTTCAACAATTGAATTGAGGATTACCTGCCAGGGGTTTGCCCCAAGTATTTTTTTTATCCCAAAGCTGAACAGGTTATTCTGTGTTATCGCCGAATTTAAATTGATATAGTTGATAATGCTGATAACGAGCAACCCTATAGCAATAGACATCAATAGGACGACCATCGATTTTTCCCCTTTGTGAATCCATCGGTCACGGTTGTTGTATCCAAAATAAATGTCACTCATTGGCTGAAGTTTGAAATCCTGTCCATAGGATTTATCTTTGCTGAATGCAATAATTTTATTTTCAATAGAGCCCACATCGACACCCGGCTTAAACATGATGTAAGTGTGAAATGAACCGTTGTCCCTTATAAAAAAATCATTGGACGGCTTACCCGTGTATCCATCCCAAAGATATGCCAGCGAATGAAATGGAAGGATGGCGTCAACTTTAAAGGTTGAGTTGGAAGGAAGGTCTTCAATTATCCCGGTAACCGTAAAATCGCACTGATTATTGTACCTGAGTACTTGCCCGAGCGGGTTTTTCTCCCCAAAAACTTTAGTGGAAATACTTTTTGTCAGTACAATTGAAAAGGGATTTTGAAGTGATTCTTTTTCCTTTCCTGCAATGAGCTTAAAATCGAATATACGGAAAACAGTAGAATCGAAGCACATGTCATACATAATATCAACCACCGAATTATCATATTTATAAAAACCATTTGCGTTTTGCCTTACCCGTGTAACCTCTTCAATTTCGGGGAAAGCGCTTTTTAGTTCTCCAGCTAACAATGGGTTTGTAAATGCTGTGCCGTCGTTGGCATCAACGACCCGATAAATCCTATCCCGGTTGTGGTGAAAAGCATCCACATGGAATTCGTTATATACATATAAAAACAGGAGCGACGACAAAGCAAATGCCATAGCCAACCCGACAATATTGATCGCTGCATAACTCTTATACTTTATGGCTTTCCTGTAAATGGTTTTGAATGTATTTATCATGGTTTTAACTTTTGAAATATCTGATTTTGATTTGTTCTATTCATACCTCAGCGCTTCCACCGGGTTCCGTATTGCGGCATGGAATGTTTGCCCGATGATCGTCAGCAAAGCCAGGCTAATTGTAACAACCACGGTTATCACAAATGGCCAGACAGAAACCGAGGCTTTATAGGCAAAATTGTTGAGCCACGAAGCCATGAAGTAATATCCAACAGGCAAAGCAACCAGATTGGACAAAAGGATCCACTTAACGTATGTGGCCGAAAACCTGTACAACACTTGCGAAACTTTGGCCCCAAAAACTTTGTAAACACCTATTTCTTTGTTTTTTTGTTCTACCGTAAACGCCGTAAGTCCATACAATCCCAAACAGGCAATGAATATGGCTAAAAACGAAAAATACCGGAATAGACTCCCTATACGAAGATCGGATAAATAACTGGCATTCAGTTTATCGTCAACAAAATAGAAATTAAACACTTCGTCGGGGAAGTAGGTATGCCACGAATGCTGAATGAAATCAACACCTTGGGTCAGCGAATTGGGTTTTAGCTTGAACGTAATGGTCCGGCAGCGAAAATTCACCTCACTCTGTTTTGGCAAATAAAAAATAATAGGCTCTATTTTGTTATGCAACGAACGGAAATTAAAGTCTTCTGTAACTCCTATGATCTTCCCTTTCCGCCCCCAAACTTCTAAATCGTGACCAACCGGATCGGTAAACCCCATCTCTTTTACAGCTTCATTGTTAATTACAAACCCGGAAGTTTGATCGGAAGAATAATCTTTCGAATAAAATCGCCCTTCTTTCATTTTGATGCCATAAGTTGAGACAAAATCATCATCGACATTGATGATCCAGGAAGAAAATTTACCTTGCTTTCCCGACCAGTTTATCCCCTCGGTAGAGCCAAGCGACGAAGCATTGAGTGCATTCGACCGGGTGAGGCCTGCAACATAACCACTATTCAATACCTCGTTTTTAAATGGTTCGAAGTTTTCGTTGATGTTACCGTTGGGCGACACACAAACAAGGTTTTCTTTGTCGTACCCCAAATTTACGTGCTGAATATACTGAAGCTGCTTTCCTACCATCAGTGTACTCAAAATAACAATTACTGATAGGGCAAATTGAAAAACGACCATCCCCTGCCTGATATTTGCACTGCTCCGGCTTGTAACAAATTTCCCTTTTAATGCCAACAGGGGTTCGAATCCTAAGATGAAAATGGCAGGGTATGCACCCGACAGTAACAATGTCACCAAAGCAATAATTATCAACGTGATTAAAAATTTCGAACTGAAGAATAACGGGGTAAGGACTTTTCCTGAAAGACTATTCATGGCCGGTATGCATAGAAATGCCAAAGCAGCTGCCAATAATAGTGATACAAAAATCAATACAGCAGCTTCGCTATAATGTTGCCTTATCAGTTGTGCCCGTCCGCCACCTAATGTTTTTTTCACGCCAATTTCTTTCGCCCTCTTTAGCGACAATGCATTCGATAGGTTCATGTAGTTGATGCATGCGATTAGTAAAACAATAATCGCAACGGCACTTAAAATATACACATACTTAATATCTCCCGAAGTTGTAAAAAACTCAATGCCATTGCCATGAAGATGAACTTTTTCTAATGGCAAAATTTCATAGCTTAAATTTTCTTCTTTATAATGACGCTGCTGGCAAGCCAGGATTTTTTGCTCTAAATCAGCTTTGTCGACCCTACCTTTCGTTTTTATATAAGTCTGCAATGAATAATTATACCAAGTATCCCAATTTGCGCCAAAGAAATTTATCAAATCCGCAGAAACCAATAAATCAGACTGCAAGCTTGAGTTGCCTGGAAAATTTCTCATAATACCAGTCACTGTGAGCAAGCTAGTCTTTCCCAGAAAGGTCATTGTCATCGATTTACCAAGTGCCGGTTCAGAGCCAAAGTATTTCTCGCGCATACGTTCAGAAATAACAACTGAGTTTGGCGAACTGAATGTCGATGACTTGTTCCCTTCCAACAATGGAAAAGAAAAGAGCGTGAAGAAACTACTATCGGCAACAGCAAACTGCTCAATGTATTTTCGGTCGTTATACTGAAAAACAGATTCGAACGATGGTGGAAGCTGCATGTGGCAAGCAGTCTCAACGATCTCAGGTACCTCACTTTTTAATGTAGGCCCCAGCAACTTTGAAGTTACTGCTGAACGTTTGCCTTTATCTACCCTAAGAACCATATAGATGTTGTCGGCATCTTTATGGAAACTGTCATACGACAATTCATCCTGGACCCATAAAACGATCAGAATAAAACTTGCCAGGCCTACAACCAGACCCAGAATATTGATTAACGTATACCTTTTGTGTTTTAGTAAGCTGCGAACAGCAAGGTTAAAATTTGTTTGAATCATGGCTTATTTACTTTTTTAATTCTTTCATTTATTCATACCTCAGCGCCTCCACCGGATTTCTGGTTGCTGCCTTCCAGCTTTGCCAACTTACGGTTAGTAACGCAATTCCCATCGCCAACAAACCTGCCAGAGCAAAAACCCACCAACTCAAAGTGGTTTTGTATGCAAAACTTTCGAGCCATTTATTTATGGCATAGTATGCAATGGGCGTGGCTATTACAAAAGCAACGATTACCCATTTTACAAAGTCGCGGTTGAGCATTATAAGTACTTCAGAAATACGTGCACCGTTCACTTTTCGGATACCTATTTCTTTAATCCGTTTATTGATAGTTAATGTTGCCATTGCAAACAAGCCCAGGCAGGAAATAAATATGGCAAAGAAGGAGAAGAAGCTAATTAATTGTGAAGCCCTTTTTTCTTTTATGTATTGTTTCTGTATTTGCGTATCTACAAACTGCACATCAAAGAAAGCGCCGGGGGCTATATCTGCAATGCTCTTTTTTATTGTTCCAATAAGTCGGGAAACATCTTTTAAGGAGGATACATTAATCCTGATCATCAAAACCTTACATTCATTGTTGTTGCATATTGCCAATGGCGTAATTTGCTGATGTAACGAACCAAAATTAAAATCCTTTATCACTCCGATAATTTTATTTTGCCCGTTATCATTCACAAACGCTGCATTCAAAGGATCAGTAAGTCCATACTTTTTTACAAACGCTTCGTTGACCAAAAAACAGTTTTTATCGGCTGGTCGCGACGGATCAAAATCCCTTCCCTGTAAAATCTGAAGGCCAAGTGTTTGGACATATCCCTCGCTTGCCTGCGTACATTCAAACATGACATGTTTATTTTCTCCATCATTATTCAAATACCTGCCCCATTTTCCAAAGGGTAATCCGAATACAGCATCGCTGGTAACAAGATGGTCTATCCCTGAAATATCCTTTAACTTCCCGATTATTAAATCTTTTTTACTTTTCAGTTCATCCGGAAGCGGAATATAGACTAACTGGTCTTTATCGAACCCAAGCTTACGGGTTTGTATGAAATCCATTTGCCTGTTCAGGAAAAGAGTAGAGATGATTAGTACAATGGAAATTGTAAACTGAAAGACCAAAAGCCGATCCCCCCATTTTCCCGAACCAATTTTGGGAGTTTGCCCGTTAAGCAAAATAGAAGTAACCGCCACACGCGAAAATTTAAACGACGGATAAGCGCCCGCTACAAAACCAGTCAATACGCCTAACCCAGCAAGTCCGGTGTAAAACCAAGGCTGTTTCAACGGAGAATGTCCCAAAGGACTATCCAATAGGTTATTAAAGAAAGGGAAAAAGAGTTCAACGAGAAACATCGCCACTACGGCGGCAACTATACTTATCAAAACCGATTCGGCCATAAACCTGGACAACAGTTGCATCTGGTTAGCCCCTCCTATTTTTCGTATGCCATTTTCTTTAAACCGTAAAGCTGAAAGGGCAAGGGTTAGGTTGATGAAGTTGATCACGGCAATGAGCAATATTACAATGGCAACAAGCATAAATACATATAATTCTGTTTTGTTCCCATGTTTGAAGAGGCGGTCAAATGCACAGTCGGAAGAAAAATGTATTTCAGTTAAAGGCCTCAGTAAAAATGTCGATTGTCCATCAGGGAATTGTTTTTTCATTCCCGTATTTATTTTTTCTGCTAAAACACCGGAATTCGATTTGGAAACAACGAAAGTATAAAACGAAATACTACGCCAACTATTTGATTCAAAGCCTGAATACTCTGTCCAACAAGAGAAAGGCAAAAGCATATCAAATTGCATGGACGAGTTTACCGGCACCTCCTGTAAAACTGCAATCACAGTAAACAGGTTTTTCCCACAGAAGCCCAAGGTTTGGCCAACCGGGTTTTCTTCACCGAATAATTTTTTTGCTAAAGTCGCCGTTAATACAACTGAATATTTATTGTTGAAGCCTTCGGTTATGTTGCCGCAAGCCACCGGAAAGGAAAACATCCGGTAAAATGTAGAATCGACAAAGACAGGATTTTGTACTTCAAAGTTATGGTTGTTTATAGTCACATATTTGGACGTTTTACTCAAATCGGCTATGCGCGTAGTAAGCTCAATTTCAGAGAAGTTATCTTTCAACCACCCTGTCATCAAACCTGATGTTGCCGGAAGAACACCCAATCGATTATCCCTTCTCTCAACCCGGTAAATATTTTGGGCATTCTTGTGAAACTTATCGGCCTTTAACTCATTGAACAGGTAAAGCGAAATAAACAACACCAACGTGAATCCAATACTCAATCCCATTAAGTTAATAAATGTGGTCAGCTTCTGTTTTTGAAGCCCACGGATGATGGATTTAAAAATTGAATTGTTCATGTTTTTTCTCTTTTTATTGCTCTTCCGTTCATGTTATTCATACCTCAATGCCTCAACCGGATTTCTCGTTGCTGCTCTCCAGCTTTGCCAGCTCACAGTCAAAAGGGCTATTCCCAATGCCAATATTCCGGCCAGTGCGAAAATCCACCAGTTTAAGCTGGTTCTGCATGCAAAGTTTTCGAGCCAGTTGTGCATTATATACCAAGCAATTGGAGTAGCAATTATGAAAGCTATGATTACCCATTTTCCAATGTCTTTATTGAGCAGGATCATTACTTCCGAAGTTTTGGCCCCATTGACTTTTCTTACCCCTACTTCTTTTCTTCTTCGTTCAATAATGAATAAGGAGAGTCCGAAAAGCCCAATGCACGAAATAAAAATGGCTATAGAGGTAAAATATTTGAACAACCCTGAAATTTTGACTTCGGAGTCATAAAGCGTAGCTAACCGATTATCAAAAAAGCCTACCTCGCATAATGATTGTGGAAATATTTTTGACCATGAGCTTTTTATTTTATTGATTGTTTGTGAGAAATTTTGCGGATTGATCCGGGCAATTATGAATCCGGGATTATTGCTCAATGGCAATAAAAGCATGGGTTCGACTCCACTGTGAAGCGATTCAAAATGGAAATCCTCAGTAACACCAACAATCATTCCTTTGTAATAATTCCCGGGCCTGAAAAGTTTGCCAACAGGGTCCTTAAGGTTCATCCGCCTTATTGCTTCCCGGTTTAAAATAACCGGATAGGTAACTGCGGTATCTACTTTGGTCAAAACTTTTTTATATAAATCGGGAAAATCATTTCCGTCTATTAGTTTAATCCCCATCGTCTTAAGGTAATTATTGTCAATTTGCATTGCACATATAAGCACTTTGTTCTCAGGATCTTTACCCTCCCAGTTGTGTTCCCATGAAGAGTTCCCGCCCCAAAAAGGTAATTTGTCGGAGCAGGTATATGATTCAACACCGCTAATTCCACTTAATTCCTGTTTAATTGCTTCGTATTTATTTTTTGATTCGCCGTTGAGTTCAAGATAGATCAGATTTTCATGATTGTATCCCAAATCGTAATTGTTGATGTATTTTATCTGTTTGGTGATAATGATGGAACTACTGATAAGAATGATTGCCAAAACAAACTGAACAACAACGAGCATGCTTCTTAAACTAATCCTTCTTCTTTTATTGTTTGCCGATTTTTTCATGGCAAGAACAGGGTTGATAGAAGAAAGATACATTGAAGGATAAACAACCGATAAACCCAGTACAATAAGGAGAACTGTCAGCAGCATAATGATCATATTCATATCAAGTAGCTGTTCAATGATGATCTTTTTGTTTGAAACAGAGCGGAACAGAGGTAATAACAAGATTACAAAGAATATACATACAAATATGCTAATCAGCATCATTATTCCTTTCTCAGTTAAAAATTGTCTGGTAATATTTATCTTGTTTGCTCCAAGAGCCTTGCGGATTCCCACTTCAGGACGTCGTTGTTCGGCTTTGCTTATCGAGAGGTTAATAAAATTGATTGAAGCAATAAGGATGATAATTAGTCCAATACATAAAAACAGATAGATATATTGAACCCTGTTGCTTTTTCCTGAATACGAATAAAGGTGTTCATTTTTATAAGGGAATAGGTGCAGTGTGGTGTTTTCTTGTCCCTTATCTTTACAAATGTTGGTGATTTTGGAATTCATAACTTTTGGGTCAATACCTTTTGCAAGCAATATATTTGTTGTTGGCCAGTTATCTCCCCATTGGGTGAACTCTACGCCCCACGATTTCATAAAGTCGTTTGGAATAAGCGCTTTAAAATTGAGAGTGGTATTACCCGTTGGTGTTGCTATTATTGCCCCAACGGTATAAGAAACCTGACTGTTGATGGTGAGTATCTTCCCTATTGCTGGTTCATTTCCAAAAAAGAGTTGGGCCAGTTCTTTTGTAATGATCATTTTATCAGATGATAAAAGGGTATTTGGGTCACCTTCAATTATTTTGAAAGAAAAAATATCTAAAAAATTATTGTCGACACAAATAACAGGGCCCTGCTTATATTCTTTGTCCCCATATTTCATCAATTGATCCCATATATTTACATAGGTTGTTGCTTTTTCAATCTCGGGATAACTTTTGACTAATTCCTGACCTAATGGAAAGGGTGTGCAGTTGGTAAACAATTCCTGTCCTTCAGAATATTGCTGGTGTTCATAAACTGTATAAATCCGGTCAAGATTTTTATGAGATTTGTCAAAGCTTAGTTCATCGACTACCCAAAAAAGGATTAAAACGACAACGGCAAGGCCAAGTGCAAGCCCTGATATATTGATAATTGAATAGATGCCGTTTTTGAGGATATTTCTTATACCAAGAATAACATTGTGGAGATTCATATTCTGTGTTTTATGGTTGTTTATATTTCTGAACCTTTATCATGCTTCGGTTTGTAATTTTTAATATTTGTTATTCATACCTCAACGCTTCCACCGGGTTTCTGGTTGCTGCCCGCCAGCTTTGCCAGCTCACCGTCAAAAGGGCGATTCCCAATGCCAGAACTCCTGCCAATACAAAAATCCACAACGAGATAGTAGTTCGGTTTTCGATATCCTGTAGCAACCTCGAAACAATAAGCCAGGCAACCGGGCTGGCAACAACAAAAGCAATAACGACCAATCGCAGAAAGGTGCTGTTTAGCATCAACACGATTTCGGAACTTTGGGCCCCGTTCACTTTCCTGATTCCAATTTCTTTTATCCTGGATTGTATGGTGTGGTAAGCCAGTGCAACAAGGCCAATAACCGACAACAAAAGCGAAATAAAACTGCCAAAATTAAAAGCGCTGTTTATCTGCTTGATTTCATTGATGTACCCGTTTAGTTCAACATCGGTAAAACTATATTCGAACGGAAATTCAGGAGAAAATTTCCCGATTGTTTTTTCGATTTTGGAAATTGTCTCACTTATGTCGTTTGGGCTTACACTCACAAACAGGTATTTTGTAAATCCCTGGTTGTTGGGGTGGGCCGACAATATCATTGGCTTAACTCTGTTGAACATATAATTGTTCTGGAAGTCTTTCACAACCCCGATAATGGTATTCTGTTTTCCCCAGAAATTGACCTGTTTCCCAACAGGATTCTCGTAACCCAACTGTTTTGCTGCCGATTCGTTTATAATCACACCTTTCAGCTCTTCCTGCCTGTCTCTTGTAAATTCGTCGCCCAAAGCCATTTTCATCCGGAAGGTTTGTGTAAAGCCTTCGGAAACGATAATAAAACCAAAAGATTCGTCGTGCCGCTCGCTTTTGTCGTCAATCCATACAACCCCACTGTTGTTTGGCACGCCGGCAGGCATCGACGAAGCCGCGCTAACATTCCTAACCGATGATATTTTCATCAACTCGTCCTTCAAGCCCTGGAAATTTTGCTTTAGTTTGTTGTTGAAAGGTAATTGCATCACCAGCTTATTATCGAACCCCAGAGGCAGGTCTTTCATGAAACGATATTGCCTGCCAACCATTAATGTGGTGATGATAAGTAAAATAGAAACGGCAAACTGGAATGTGATGACTACATTTTTGCTTTGTATCCCCGAAATGTTTTTTTTGCCCTTGTGGAAAAGGGAAAGCGGCCTGATTCCTGATAAAATAAACGAAGGGTAAAAACCCGAAAGGAATGTCACCACAATCCAGAGCAAAACGCTGCCTGAAATAAACAAACCCATATTGTCATTTAAAAAGGGAAGGATGTCGGAAGCTATCAGTTTTCGAATGATCGGGACTCCGGCAAAAGAAAACACAATGCCTAAAAGGACCGCTACAAAACAGATCAACGCCGTTTCGAGCATAAACTGGCGTCGGATCAGGTTAACGCTCGCGCCCGAGATTTTTTTAAGCGCTATTTCCGAGGTCCGCTTTTGCACCATTGAGGTTGACATGTTTACATAGTTCGTTATGCTGATGGCAAGCACCACCAAACTAATGAATATCAGCAGGTAGAGCGGTCTTTTATTGTAATACAACCGGCGTTCGGTAATGGGCAAAACCGAAAGGGTCAACTGATCAGGATTACGAATTTGCTCCGGGGCAATTTCGCTGTAGAAATGCTCTATTTTGGCATTAAAAGATTTATAACCGACCGATTTTCTTAACTTAAATAAAGGCTGGCCATTGCTGTTCCAGCCGTTGAGTTCCGATTCTGAGCGCAAAGTAGTGATGGGCGCAAGCATCGAAAAGTTAAAAGTTACATAGGGCGGGATGTCAACCACTCCGGTAACATTGAAAACGTGGTCCGAATTTAATGTCAATGTTTTCCCCAGAGCGGGCTGGTCGCCAAAATATTTCCTGGCAGTTTCTTTTGATAGCACAATCGAATTAGGCTCTTTAAGCGCATCTGCCGCAGTGCCTTCAATAAACGGGAATTGTATAATCCTGAAAAGGTTATTGTCGGCCAGGTAAAACTCCGGTTCGTTGAAACTTAAAACATCCTTCTTTCCTGAGGGTTGGCAGGATACAATGCAATTACTGAATGAACTGTAATTCTCTGTCCGGGCAAAATATTCAATTTCGGGGAAATGCGCTGCAAGCATTGGCGAAAGGGTGTATGCAATGGTTGTATTCCCCAAAGGCGAATCCGGGCTTTTTTGGACCAGGTAAAATATCCGTTCACTATCCGGGATTTTGCTGTTGTACGAAAGTTCTTTAAACGCATGTGTAAAAACAAGTATGGCACACGCAAATCCAATGGCCAATCCCAAAACATTAATAATTGTAAACCCTTTGTTTTGCTTCAGATAGCGAAATGTATTCATTATAAAATTCAAAACCATGGCATTGTATTTTTAGGAGTTTCTATTTTATTAGCAATTGTAAGAACTTTGTTTTTCCTGAATTCCATCATAATTTCATGGGTGTAAATTTTTGTTTAACGCCTTAAAATCTGCGTATTAACATTTTATTTTAGTCGAACAATCCAACGCATGGAATTGAGCTTGCGAATTGAAGCGAAGCGAATAGCCATTTATTCGCTTCGCGGATTTCCGCTTCGCTCCAATTCATTTTTGGTTTGTCTCGCCTTAGGCGAGACGGCTATTTCTACCCATCGTTTTTTAATCCTGACAAGTTTAAAACCCTATCAGGATTAAACGCAAACTATTCATACCTCAGCGCTTTCGCCGGGTTTCTGGTTGCTGCCTTCCAGCTTTGCCAACTTACTGTTAATTTGCCAGTATGTTTTACATCGAAAAAAGGATGTCGAACCACACATAGCTGTTTTGCGGGATATCTTTAAAAGATGCTGTTTGAAAAATTCCGATGGATTAATGAAATATTCATCCAGTTCTTCGCGGCTCATGCACAACCAACTGGCACAACTGAAGTCGTCTATCCTTTTTTTAATCTCTAAATGCAGATGGTCGAAATTCCCCCCATATTTAAGAGCTTCGCTTTTGGTGTAAAGCACACCAATTATAGTCGAATCGTCTACTGTTTTTCCACGCTCTGTGTATATTTCTTTCAGGTGGATGTATGAACTGTAAATTACAGAACCATCCTTGAGTTTATGCTTTATTATAACAGTCTTTACCGGAGCTTCCTGGTTGATAAAACATACAACACCTTTAGAAACTGCGTAAACATCAAGTTTGCTTTTTTTGTCAGCCGGAACAATGTCGATCCCCGAATGCTCATGTCCTTTTACTCGGGTTGAACGATATGCCCCAAAGCCGCTGATAAAATTGATATTGTTTAAATCGGACCGATTGGGCAAACCGAAAGGTAAGCGCCATGTCTCTGCCAAATCGGCGGGTTCAACCTCTACATACAGTGGTTTTAAAAGTTGACTGTACTTTTTAATACTGTCCGACTGGAAAACTTCATGATTCTGTTTTGAGGGAGTTTGAACTGCTCCGGCATTTTTTTTCACAACACTGATGCTGTTGCTTGTTTTTGAGGTGCAGGAACAATTGGCTACCACGAAAAAAATAATAAGGAATATAAAATATTTATTCATGTGTATATATTTTTGTTTAACACCTTAAAATCTGCGTATTAGCATTTTCTTTTAGTCGAACAATCCAACACATGGAATAACCATTTGTATATTTCCGTTTTGTGCGGACCTTGAAAATAACTGGCTATTTCATCAGAAAATAATATGCTTTTAATTGCCTGATAGCCTGTCCCGATAAATATCGGAAGAACTCACATGTTGCTGAAAATTATCTCCAACCGTGTTTGTGTTCGTAAGCTGTTCGTTTCATATAGTAAACTTTCCTTTGAATTTTCTATTGAAAACGTTCCTCTGCCGACTTCCAAAAAGCAAAACAATCGCCAAATTGAGCAAACCTACAAACGCTTTGAATTGCTGTGGCCAATTTTGGTCGAAGGATGTCCGTACAGCTTAAAATCCATGATTTTCATCAACCCTTTTTATCCACCATATTTATACCAAATAAATAAAATGCTATAGATGAGTGTATTAGATTTTACTGAAACTTTTTTACTGTCAATCTTTTTTACGTTGGGTGTATATTTATTTGGCAAACTTTAACTCCAGATGAAACAGTACTGCTTCTTCAAATGAATGGATGACGCCACGGTAACAATTTTCAAGGTGGAGGCACAAAAGGCCATGTAAATATTGTAGAGAAAGTCACTTTTTATGGTATGGAGTTACAGATGTACACATCTAATATTCAATAAATTAATAACCATATTTATATACCAATAAACGTGCCTTCTGTATTGTTTTTCTCCGAAGGTTCCGCAATACAAAATACTGCGCTGATAGCTTTATTGCCGAACCATACAAATATTCAAGGCTGGAATAACCTGAAGTATTATTGTCTTCCCGGTGGATAGCAGGATGGTTGGGATAGGATTGATACCTGGGACCATCCGGTAAGTTTCAAAATGACATCATTTTGTATATCAGAATGTTTAACCCCTTTAGAAAAACAGTTGCCTGGTACAAGCTTTGAATTAAGCAGGAGCGATGCATCGAGACTCTCTTTTCGTTATGGTGTGCATGGAGTGATATATATTTTCATTTTATGAATCCCCGCTACCGGGCGATTGTATCGCGTGGTTAATGAAATGAATAATTGTAAAAATGTAACTTGATACAATTGTGCGCCACTGGAAGCATGAGTTGTATGCTCAAGCCGGAGCGGCTTTTCCTTTTTCAATCGGTGAAAAGGATGTAAAAATCCTGTCGAAACAAATCCTCGTCCAGTCGTTTTGACGGCCTCTGCACTCACTTCGATCAATACTTACTCCAGCCATTTGCTTCATAATTGACCTGATTCGCCCTTGCCAATGTCGACTGTACCGTGTGGCTTATGAAATGAATCTGGCAACAAAAATTTTTGGATTTCAGTACGTTATTGATAGCAATAAATAAGAATGAATTTGTTAAATTTGAAAAACTAAAATTCTGAATGAACGCAAATAACACCATATTACTCAAGAGTACAATTCACAAGGGAACTCCTGTAATACAAATTTGTTTTCCATACCAAAAGGATATAGTTGGCCTTTTAAAAGAGAAAACCGGGGCGCGATGGAGCCAAACCCTGAAATGCTGGATAATTAAGGAAAGTGAGTTTGATCTTAGCAGCTTTTTTGAACTATTCAGGGGAAAAGCTTTCGTAGATTATTCAGGATATACAAAAAACAAAGAAACAAAAATAGATGCAGGAGCCACAGTGGTTGCCCCTTATTATTGCCTCAAAGAAATCAAATCGGGTTTAAGCCCTGAAGCAAAAGAACAGATTGAGTCGTTTGCCCGATGGATGCAGCAAAAGAGGTACTCCGAAAACAGTATTAAAACATATATTCATCAACTGGAAATTTTTTTCGGTTTTTATGCTTTGCGAAAACCAAACGCAATCGGCAACCATGATATAACCCGGTTTAATACTGATTTCATTCTAAAAAATGGACTCAGCCCTACGTTTCAGAACCAAACGGTAAGTGCGCTAAAATTGTTTTACGAAAAGAACTACAACCGACTTTTAAGCATTCAGGAAATAGAACGACCTTTAAAATCGAACCCGCTACCCAAGGTGTTCAGTAAAGCCGATTTGGAGAAGTTTTTCCGTGCAATTACCAATCAGAAACATAAGATGGCAATGGAAATTATTTATTCGTGCGGGCTTCGCCGAAGTGAACTGGTAAACCTTAAGCTGGAACATCTGGATTCAAAAAGGAAGGTGCTATCGATTATTAACTCGAAAGGTAAAAAAGACCGGGTTGTGCCATTAAGTGACCGAACATTACAGAAAATAAAGGAATATTATCATGCATACAAACCCAAACAGTACCTAATTGAAGGGCAGTTTCCCGGCAAAAGTTTATCGACAGGAAGCCTTCAAAAGATTTTTGACCGTACGATGGAAAAGGCCCGAATAAATAAGCCTTACACTATTCACTGTTTAAGGCATAGCATTGCAACACATTTACTCGAAAACGGAACCGATCTTCGTTATATCCAGGAGCTACTTGGCCATAAGTCGTCGAAAACGACCGAAATATATACTCACGTGAGCATCCAGAGTTTGCAGAACATTAAAAATCCGTTTGATGACCTTGATATATAAGATACAAAAGGTGAACATATCGCTCTTGAAACACGAATATGTGATACCTTTGGTAGACATACAACAGAGTTGTGTGGCATTTTAGAAAAGACATTTTCGCAACATGGATAAGGATATAAAAAAGCAGATAGCAAGGATTGAAAATATTTTTCCAAAAGGATTAGAGGATATTTATAAAAACCCTGACACCCTTCTGATTTACAAAGATTTCCTTAACAGTAAACTTGTTTTTCCTGTTGAGTTAACAGGTATTGAGGATTTTAACTGGGAAGAATTTTATGTTTTAGGACCAGGAAGTAAAAAGGAATATGAGCAATTAAAGAAGACTAATCCATCTTACACTGATATTTACAATTTAAACTCAATTGACGATAAATATGATGAGCATTTCGGATTAATAGGAAATGTAATTCGTAAATTGGATAAAAAGACTTTTCAAATTCCGCTTGGAGACTTAAAAGCAACGGACAAAAAAAATATAAATTATCAATTGTTGGATGATTATTCAGTTTGGTGTGTTAATTATTAATCGGATTATGAAAAACTTGCGATTGAAAATCTTGTTGCTCCTTAGCTTACTATCAACTGGATTGATTGTTTATTCATGGATACAAAACACTTATCAAATTGATTTTTTTGCAACTAAAAATCGTCATCTTAGAATTCAGATGATTCAGGAATTAAAAGAAAATAATGATATTGATTCTGTTAAGGTTAAGGCTATTCAGATTGTTGAGAATATTGGACAAAATGCAAATAAGGATAGTAAAAGAGCAATAAAAGAATCAAAAATACAGATTGGAATATTTTGTTTACTTTTGATTGTTAACGTATTAATTATAATTGAGATAAGAAATAAAAACGCCACACAATAGAGTAGACTGCCCCGCCAGCGCTTGCTGACGGGGAGAGCCTCTCAC
>CALGIG010000058.1 GCA_937915865.1 uncultured Prolixibacteraceae bacterium
TGGATGGTACAATAGTCGCCAATTGGATTGCCACCTCGTGAAAGGTGTACGCCCGGCACAGCACAGGGAGTGGTAAATGTTTGAACTTCTCCATAGCTTGTTCCTACAGAGTTAATAGCGTATGCTCTTACATAGTAAGTAGTTCTTTCTGTTAATCCTGTTACCGACTGCGAGAAGCTGCCGGAACCTGATCCTATCTGAACTTTGGTATCAGTAGTCGTCGGGGTTCCGGTGGTGTTGTAAACAATTCCCCGTTCGGTAACTGTTGCCCCGCCATCAAAAGTTATATTGCCTCCTAATGTAGCTGATGTTGCATTGAATACTGAAACTAAAGCTGTGGATACATCCGGTTTTATATATTGATATTTTATGAATGGCCCATCAAGTAATAAGTTCCCGGGTTTGTATTGCCCGTTCAATTTCACAACTAATTCGGCCTGGTCGGCTGTCCCATCGGTATCGATGTACAAATATGTTTGCGTGCCATCGTAATGGATTTGTACCGAATATGTGGCCACATTGGTCCCATCTCCTTCTGTAACTGTCCCTGTAGAATAGTCCATCGATGGCTGTGCCCCCAACATTCCGTTAACAACTCCGGAAGATAGCTTTACCAATTGTATCCTGTCGCCTAAACCAAAGTTTGAAATAACGTCATTCCCCGGAGAACTGGTTAAATAGTTCAGCGTTTCACTGCTACTGCCAAGCGTAATTTGACTGGGACCCGAAGGCATTGCATAATCAATCGTGTTGTTGGAAACACTGTTGCTGCTTGCTGTTACCGATGGGGCTGTCAGATAGGCATCGGCTGTGATCCCCTCGTCAAATCCATCAATAATATTACCGGAAATGATAGTTCCGGTGCTGGATACAATACCAATTCCCATACTTCCATATCCTCCATCTTCAGAGGTATAATCTACATGCCACGATTTCGTTTTTATCGACCGCCTTAGCGTGTTGCCCGAAATCTCGAAATTATCGCCAGCTTCCCATAGTAAAATGCACGAAGGTGAAAGCAGTCCCAGATTTAAATAGGAACCATCCTGTCCGGGCTCAGGGATTACCAAACCAATATCCAGTATCTGGTTGTTCCTGACAACTCCTTTTGTTCCTCTACGATCTCCGTTTGCTCCTCCGGAACTTGTCCTGTCGGAAGATGCAATCTGTATCCCGTTGCCGGTACTCCACAGTGTTTGCCCATAGCCTTGTATCGTATTGTCGTGAATATTTACCGTAAGGGTTGGACCCCAGGCCAGTATGGCTGTTTTTTGAAACTTGTCGATATATGAATTTTTTATTTCAACAACATGTTCGCCGGCCCCGGCAGAGCTTTCTGCAAGGATGGCTTCGTTGTGGTTCATACCCGATGGCTGGTCGCTTGGAAGGTAGCCCGCAGGGACTGTTGACCCAAAATCGGAGGCTAATTCCCGTACCCGGGTAATCGCAACGCCGTCGATCAAAACGTTCGAATTCAAAACGCCGATACCTTCAAAGGCATACGTGTTTTTGTCAGGGTACGTCGAATCAGGCAGTTTCCCCTGGTTGTTGCCGTCAATCTTTAGGTTTTTTATTACAACCTGAGAGGTGTTGCCGGTTTTTATGCCTATGATGGCAAATACGTCCTGGGCTTTCAGGTTTTTCCAGTTCCCGCCGCTCTGCACAAGGTCAGCCACGTTTGGCGATTGGATAATTGTCTGGTCGTTGCCGGCACCAGAAAGGGTGATCCCTTTGGTAATCGTTACCTGTTCGATATAAGTCCCGGCATCAATATTTACCACATCGCCATCCTGTGATACATCAACCGCAGACTGGATGGTACAATAGTCGCCAATAGGATTGCCACCTCGCGAAAGGTGTACGCCCGGCACAGCACAGGGAGTGGTAAATGTTTGGACTTCTCCATAGCTTGTCCCTACAGAGTTAATTGCGTATGTTCTTACATAGTAAGTAGTTCTTTCTGTCAATCCTGTTACCGACTGCGAGAAACTGCCGGAACCTGATCCTATCTGAACTTTGGTATCAGTAGTCGTCGGGGTTCCGGTGGTGTTGTAAACAATTCCCCGTTCGGTAACTGTTGCCCCGCCATCAAAAGTTATATTGCCTCCTAATGTAGCTGATGTTGCATTGAATACTGAAACTAAAGCTGTGGATACATCCGGTTTTATATATTGATATTTTATGAATGGCCCATCAAGTAATAAGTTCCCGGGTTTGTATTGCCCGTTCAATTTCACAACTAATTCGGCCTGGTCGGCTGTCCCATCGGTATCGATGTACAAATATGTTTGCGTGCCATCGTAATGGATTTGTACCGAATATGTGGCCACATTGGTCCCATCTCCTTCTGTAACTGTCCCTGTAGAATAGTCCATCGATGGCTGTGCCCCCAACATTCCGTTAACAACTCCGGAAGATAGCTTTACCAATTGTATCCTGTCGCCTAAACCAAAGTTTGAAATAACGTCATTCCCCGGAGAACTGGTTAAATAGTTCAGCGTTTCACTGCTACTGCCAAGCGTAATTTGACTGGGACCCGAAGGCATTGCATAATCAATCGTGTTGTTGGAAACACTGTTGCTGCTTGCTGTTACCGATGGGGCTGTCAGATAGGCATCGGCTGTGATCCCCTCGTCAAATCCATCAATAATATTACCGGAAATGATAGTTCCGGTGCTGGATACAATACCAATTCCCATACTTCCATATCCTCCATCTTCAGAGGTATAATCTACATGCCACGATTTCGTTTTTATCGACCGCCTTAGCGTGTTGCCCGAAATCTCGAAATTATCGCCAGCTTCCCATAGTAAAATGCACGAAGGTGAAAGCAGTCCCAGATTTAAATAGGAACCATCCTGTCCGGGCTCAGGGATTACCAAACCAATATCCAGTATCTGGTTGTTCCTGACAACTCCTTTTGTTCCTCTACGATCTCCGTTTGCTCCTCCGGAACTTGTCCTGTCGGAAGATGCAATCTGTATCCCGTTGCCGGTACTCCACAGTGTTTGCCCATAGCCTTGTATCGTATTGTCGTGAATATTTACCGTAAGGGTTGGACCCCAGGCCAGTATGGCTGTTTTTTGAAACTTGTCGATATATGAATTTTTTATTTCAACAACATGTTCGCCGGCCCCGGCAGAGCTTTCTGCAAGGATGGCTTCGTTGTGGTTCATACCCGATGGCTGGTCGCTTGGAAGGTAGCCCGCAGGGACTGTTGACCCAAAATCGGAGGCTAATTCCCGTACCCGGGTAATCGCAACGCCGTCGATCAAAACGTTCGAATTCAAAACGCCGATACCTTCAAAGGCATACGTGTTTTTGTCAGGGTACGTCGAATCAGGCAGTTTCCCCTGGTTGTTGCCGTCAATCTTTAGGTTTTTTATTACAACCTGAGAGGTGTTGCCGGTTTTTATGCCTATGATGGCAAATACGTCCTGGGCTTTCAGGTTTTTCCAGTTCCCGCCGCTCTGCACAAGGTCAGCCACGTTTGGCGATTGGATAATTGTCTGGTCGTTGCCGGCACCAGAAAGGGTGATCCCTTTGGTAATCGTTACCTGTTCGATATAAGTCCCGGCATCAATATTTACCACATCGCCATCCTGTGATACATCAACAGCAGACTGGATGGTACAATAGTCGCCAATTGGATTGCCACCTCGTGAAAGGTGTACGCCCGTAGCACAAGGAATGGCAGACATAAGAACAATGTCAGAAGATGTTGTTCCACTAGTATTTGTTGCCAAACTAGTTATTGTGCCATTCAGCAGTAAAACAAAAGTTAAAATTAACGTTGTAAATAGTTTATTCATACTTATGGTATATTGGTTTGTGTTGAATCTGTTTTTGTATTTCGCCCCTTGCGTTGAGTCAGCATGTGTGTAGTTTTTGATGCATTGGCTCAACCCAATATCAAAGAAGATCGGGTTGAAATTTAGAATATTTCCCATTCAAACAAATAGCAGGATGAAAGGTTGAGACTTTCATAAAATAATATTAGGGTCATTGGTTCTTGTGGCAATATAAAAAAA
The DNA here is from genome assembly GCA_937915865.1 of uncultured Prolixibacteraceae bacterium. Taxonomy (GTDB): domain Bacteria; phylum Bacteroidota; class Bacteroidia; order Bacteroidales; family Prolixibacteraceae; genus Aquipluma. Next base: position 4,032 of record CALGIG010000058.1, read on the forward strand.
CCACATAATATTCCAACTCGTTATATGAAACCACACATCGAATAAATTACAGTGTATCAATCAGATATTTAATACTTTATAATATAAAGAAAAAAAATCATTCACGGTATTAAGACGAACTTTGACAAAATTTTTGAAGTATTAAAACCTATATTACGAAATCAAGGTAGCTATTGCCCGGAACTTTCCAAAAGTTGGGAAGAATCCTGAGTTTCTTAGATTTGGAGGTTATTAATCTCAACCTAATCAGTAAATATTTGTCGATAGACGTTGAAAATCTGCTGTTTACAAAATTGAAAGGGAATACATGAACGAACCTTCATGTTTAATTGACCACACACAAGACAATCGTCGTAAAAATTGCTATTTGATCAGACAAAACTTGTCCTCGAACAATTTGACAGGAGTTTTGCTTGAAGTTCATTTAAATATAAAACCTCTTCAAAATTTTCATTTTAAAGAGGTTTTATGTACCCGGAGCGGGACTTGAACCCGCACAGCCTAATGGCCACAGGATTTTAAGTCCTGCGTGTCTACCGATTCCACCATCCGGGCATCCTTAAAAAAGAGCGAGAAACGAGACTCGAACTCGCGACCCTAACCTTGGCAAGGTTATGCTCTACCAACTGAGCTATTCTCGCATATATTTGTTCTGAATTAAAACTCAGAATGCTTTGATACCACTTTCTACAACATCTGCAATCCGGTGGAAACTGCAGAATTTATCAGGTTGAACGTACTGTTTAGTGCTTTTTTAAACAGCGATGCAAATATATACCTATTTTTTCTTTCTCCAAATACTGTCAAAAAACTTTAAACTTTTTCCAGACATTATTTTTTAAATGGCTTGTCCAAACCAGTAATTTTCTTGATCTCGTTTAATTTATTCAACGCTTCAAGTGGCGTAAGCTGATTGATGTCCAGATTTTTAATTTCATCTCTAATTTGCTTCAGAACAGGGTCGTCAAGCTGAAAGAAACTCATCTGGAAACCTTCTCTTTTTTCAGCCATGCCTTCTAACGGTTTCGAGAGTCCATCTTTTCGATGTGTATCTTCCAATTGAACAAGAATTTCATCGGCTCTGCGAACCACCGATGGTGGCATTCCTGCCATCCGGGCAACATGAATTCCGAAACTGTGATTGCTTCCGCCTGGAACAAGTTTACGTAGAAAAATAACTTTATTACTAACCTCTTTCACCGTTACATTGAAGTTTTTCACCCTGGCAAATGATTTTTCCATCTCATTCAATTCATGGTAATGCGTAGCAAACATGGTTTTGGCCTTGGCTTTCGGATGTTCGTGAATGTATTCAACAATTGACCACGCAATTGAGATTCCGTCGTAAGTCGAAGTTCCGCGCCCCAGTTCATCGAGCAAAATCAGACTTCGGTCCGAAAGGTTATTAAGAATACTGGCGGCTTCGTTCATTTCAACCATGAACGTTGACTCGCCCAGCGAAATATTATCTGAGGCCCCTACCCTGGTGAAAATTTTATCAACATACCCAATTTGTGCAGCTTCGGACGGAACAAAACTGCCAATTTGCGACATCAAAACGATCAACGCTGTTTGACGTAAAAGGGCCGATTTACCTGCCATATTCGGTCCGGTTATAATAATGATTTGCTGATCGTCCTGATTCAATGTCACATCATTAGTAATGTACGACTCGCCCAAAGGCAATTGTTGCTCAATTACCGGATGACGGCCTCCCTTAATAACAATGTCTTTCGAATCGTTTAATTCAGGCCGGCTATATTTATACTGAATGGCAGCTGTAGCGAACGACAATAAACAATCGAGCTGGGCAATAATGGCCGCATTGAGCTGCACTGCCTGAATATATTCGGCCAGCGCAACAACAAGTTCATTAAACAATCGTGCTTCAATAGCCAGAATTTTCTCTTCTGCCCCCAATATCTTTGATTCATATTCTTTCAATTCTTCGGTAATGTACCGTTCGGCGCCAACCAGGGTTTGCTTCCGTATCCATTCAGCCGGAACCTTATCTTTGTGTGTATTCCGTACTTCGATATAATAGCCAAAAACATTATTGAAAGCTATTTTCAGGCTTGAAATACCTGTTTGTTCAGCTTCGCGTTCCTGCATTTGTGCAAGATAATCTTTCCCCGAAAAAGCAAGAGTGCGCAATTCATCCAGCTCAGCATTGACTCCCGAAGCAATCACATGGCCTTTATTTACCAAAGTCGGCGGATCGGGGTGAATTTCTTTTTCGATACGATTTTTTATTGATTCACAAGAATTTAGCTGTTCGGCAAGTCGCTTTAGATTAGGATTTTCTGACCGATTGCAAAGTTCTTTCATCGGAGCAATAGCCTGAAGTGCATTTTTGAGTTGAACGACTTCGCGTGGATTGATACGCCCAACAGCAACCTTCGAAATAATACGTTCCAAATCGCCCACCTGTCGAATATGTTCTTCCAAACCTTCTTTCAAACTGGTATCATTCACCAAATATTCAACAACATCCAGACGATTATTAATTGCTGCAACTTCTTTCAATGGTAAAGCAATCCAACGTTTCAGTAAACGAGCGCCCATTGGCGAAATTGTTTTATCAATTACCTGTACCAACGTTTTGGCTCCTTCATTTATCGACGAGAACAACTCAAGGTTCCGAATAGTAAACCGGTCGAGCCACACATAACGATCCTCTTCAATACGCGAAAGGTTCATTATGTGTTTAATTTGACTATGTTGCGTAAGATCGAGATAATGTAAAATTGCACCTGATGCAATTATTCCATAATTTAATTCCTGAACACCAAAGCCTTTGAGCGATTTAACTTCGAAATGGCGCATCAAACGGTCGCTAGCCGCATCTTCTGTATAAACCCAGTCGTCCTGTGCAAATGTGTAAAACTTGCCTCCAAACAAAGCTGTAAAATCGGCGCTTTTCCCCTTTTGGTAAAGTACTTCCTTGGGCTGGAACGAATTTAGTAACTTATCAACATATTCAAACGAACCTTCAGCCGTAAGAAATTCGCCGGTTGAAATATCAAGAAAGGCAACTCCTGCCATCTTTTTATCAAAATGGACAGATGCCAAAAAATTATTCTCCCGGTTTTCCAAAATATTGTCTCCAATAGCAACACCTGGAGTAACCAGCTCAGTAATTCCCCGTTTGACGATATTTTTGGTCATCTTCGGGTCCTCCAGTTGCTCGCATATAGCTACTCTTGCTCCGGCACGGACTAATTTGGGAAGGTAGGTGTCGAGCGCATGATACGGAAACCCTGCCAATTCAACAAAACTGGCAGAACCGTTGGCCCTGCGTGTTAAGGTAATCCCCAATATACCTGAAGCCCGGATGGCATCTTCACCAAACGTTTCATAAAAGTCGCCCACCCTGAATAACAAAACAGCATCAGGATGCTTCGCTTTGACAGCATAATACTGCTTCATCAAAGGCGTTTCAACATATTTTGCAGAAGTACTCAATGGTTATTTTTTATCGATGCACAAAGATACATTTTAAAGAATTGAATAAAACACCCATCCTTATTGTTGAAGAATGATTTAATCCTGAATTGTTCAGTTAAAAAACGATTAATAAACCATTACAATCTGTCGGAAAAATAGAATATCTTGTGACCCTTTATAAAAAGCTTGTGGCTATTCACTCTTAACCAGAAGAAATGGTGCAGACATCTATCCGGAACAAAAACCTACACGAAGTAGAAATTAAAGAAGTCAAAACAAAAAAAGATCTTCAAAAGTTTATTCATTTACCTGCCAAAATTCATAAAGACCACACCAACTGGGTACCTCCCATCTACATGGACGACTGGGATTTTTTCAATCCCCAAAAAAACAAGTCGTTCGATTCGTGTGACGCCATACTGCTTTTGGCCTGGAAAGATGGTAATGTTGCTGGCCGGATCATGGGCATTATTCACCACAAGTACAACGAAAAACACAATGAGAACAATGCCCGTTTTGCTTTTTTTGAAACATGGAACGACCAGGAAGTTGCGGATGCACTAATTGGCGCAATTGAAACCTGGGCAAAAGAAAAAGGAACTGACAGGTTAATCGGGCCCCTCGCCTTTTCTGACAAAGACCCGCAAGGGTTCCTCATTGAAGGGTTTAACGAACCTGCTGTTATCGCATCAAACTGTAACTTTCCTTACCAGTCGAAATTGGTAGCAAACAAAGGTTATTCAAAAGAAGTTGACTTGGTTGTTTACCAAATAAAGGTGCCAAGCGAAATTCCTGAGTTTTACAAAAAAATTTATGAGAGGGCAATCAATCAAAACAAAGACCTGAAGATTCTTGAATTCACCTCGCGCCGAAAAGTAAAGCCTTATATCCATCGTGTGCTGAATTTACTCAACCAAACCTTTACCGACATTTTTGGCTTTACCCCATTTACTGAAGCCGAAATGGATGATTTTGCCAACCGGTATTTATTCCTGATTAATCCACGCTTCATCAAAATCGTAGTAAATGAAAGAGATGAAGTAGTAGCATTCATTGTTGGGATGTCTCATATCGGCGAAGGTATCCAGAAATCGAAAGGTTTCCTGTTACCCCTGGGTATATTCCGAATTTTTGCTTCAGCACGAAAATCCAAACAGCTCAATCTTCTGCTAGGTGGTATTGATCCGATATACCGTAGCAAAGGGCTAGACGTGATGATGGGAGTAAAAATGATTGCTTCGGCCCACGAACAAGGTAAAACAGTAATCGATTCGCACCTTGAACTGGAAAACAACACTAAAGTACGTGCTGAAATGGAGAAAATGGGTGGCAAAGTTTACAAGCGTTTCAGAATTTTTGGGAAAAATTTGAAAATAAACGTCCCTTAATCCCTACCAACCAATGCAAATGTTGGATATTGAATTTGGATATTGGCTATTGGGATTTTTTTTAAAATATCCAATGTACAATAACTAATACCCAATCAACAAATGAAGAACTCCTAACTTTAGGCACTTCATTTTTTAATTGTTAATTTTGTCCTTTCATTCTGAAACAGAAAAACGAAACGTGGCAGATATTATCCAATTATTACCCGATTCAGTTGCTAATCAAATTGCAGCAGGTGAAGTCATTCAACGACCTGCATCTGTAGTAAAAGAGCTGGTTGAAAATGCCATCGATGCAGGGGCAACCCAGGTTACCGTTAACATTAAAGATGCCGGGCGAACACTCATCCAAATTATTGATAACGGATGTGGAATGTCGGACACCGATGCCCGCATGTCGTTTGAACGTCATGCCACATCAAAAATACGTTCGGCCAACGATATTTTTGCCATTCGTACGATGGGTTTTCGCGGCGAGGCGCTTGCATCTATCGCCGCCATTGCCGATGTTGAGCTTCGTACCCGTGAACATGATAAAGAACTTGGAACCTTTATTCACATTTCAGGGTCGAATGTCATTACCCAGGAGCCGGTAAATTGCGACAAGGGCACAAATTTTCAGGTTAAGAACCTGTTTTTCAACGTACCTGCACGGCGCAAATTTCTGAAATCAAATCCGGCTGAACTTAAACACATCATCAGCGAAATACAACGCATTGCATTGGCCAATCCTGAAATAGCAATTTCGCTGCACCATAACGGATCGGTTGTTTACGACCTCAACAGCACCAATAAACGGGTACGGATTGTTTCAATGTTTGGTAAAAGCATCAACCAAAACCTGATTCCGGTAGACACTGAAACTACACTGGCGAAAATTTCAGGATTTATCGGACAACCTAAATATTCGCGCAAGACTTTTGGAGAGCAATTCTTTTTTGTGAACAAACGGTTTATGAAACACCCGTTTTTTCACAAAGCTATTATGCAAGCTTACGAGAAAATTTTGCCACCCGATTCTATCCCATCCTATTTTATTTATTTCGACCTCAACCCGGCTGATATTGATGTGAATATCCATCCTACAAAAACCGAAATCAAGTTCGAGAACGAATCGGCCATTTGGCAAATATTACAGGCTTCAGTGCGTGAATCTCTGGGAAAATTCAATGTGGTCCCATCTATCGATTTCGATCAGGCCGGAAGTATCGATATTCCTATGCCTTTGCATCATTTTGATGAAGTGAATATTCCTGAAATTAAGGTTGACCCAACGTATAATCCGTTCGAAACAAAAATTCAGGCTAAAAGCTATACAGGAGGTACATACCAACAAACATCTTATGAAAAACCCAATGTAACTAATTGGCAATCGCTATACAAAGGATTGGAAAATAATACCGGAGTAAATGCTGAACCACCTGTTGATGAACCTGTTCAGATTAAAATAGAAGAACAGCAAACAACACGCAGTTCGGTTCAATTTAAAAACAAATATATTTTAACGCCGGTAAAATCGGGGTTAATGGTTATTGACCAAAAACGCGCACACGAGCGAATTTTGTACGAGCGTCTTTTACACATTCTTGAAAATCACGAAGTTGCCAGCCAGCAACAACTTTTTCCCGAAACATTCGAGTTAAATGCTTCGGATGCAACCCTACTTTCCAGCATTTTGCCAGACCTGAAAGCATTGGGATTCGACATCCGTGAATTTGGGGGGAACACATTCATCATCAACGGTACACCTGGTGTACTCAACACTTCAAGCCCTGTTGAAATTATTGAATGCTTACTCGAAGAATATAAAAACTCGGCAGTTAACCTTCAGGAAAAAGCACGCGAAACCGTGGCTGCATCTCTGGCACAGGCATCTGCAATTCCTTATGGGCAAACATTAAAGCCGGGTGAAATCAACGAATTGATCGACAACTTATTCGCTTGCCAAACGCCAAATTTTACACCTAAAGGGAAAAAAGTGCTTGCAATTATGCCACTCGACGATTTTGAGAAAATATTGAAATGACAATTTGGCCGAATAGCCATACAATTAAGGAAAATGATTACATTGGCAGGCCAAGTTTAAAACTAAAAGTGTAAAGTTAAAAGTTGGTGCGATTCTTGAAGTCGGAGCCAAAAGTTAACAGAAACAAAAACAGAATAACATGCACAATTTCAGACCAAGTATACAAACTATTCCTCCGGTAGTGAAGAATTTAATAATCATCAATGTTTTGATGTTGCTTGCTACCTCAATTCTTGAGCTAAGAGGGATTGATCTTGCACGAATTTTAGGATTACATTACATCGAATCTCCCGAATTCAGGCCATACCAGCTGGTAACCCACATGTTTATGCATGGCGGATGGATGCACCTTATTTTCAACATGTTCGCATTATGGATGTTTGGCCGGGTTTTGGAAAGTGTTTGGGGCCCCAAACGATTTTTTATATATTATTTTGTTACCGGATTAGGTGCAGCAGCACTTCATTCGTTTGTAAACTATATGGAATTCCATTATTTGGCCGGGAAGATGGCCCCTGAAGTTGTTCAAATGGTTATGACTCGTGGACCCGAAATTTTTTCACAAGGGCAAAATTTTTCTGATCCGGCTACAGGTAAACTGAATTTGCTTTTGAATATCCCTACGGTAGGTGCTTCGGGTGCTGTGTTTGGCATTTTGCTTGGGTTCGGGATGTTGTTCCCAAATACAGAATTGATGCTTTTGTTTCCGCCAATACCAATCAAGGCCAAATACTTTGTTATTGGTTACGGAGCCATCGAACTGTTCAGTGGCATAGCAAATCCTGGCGATAATGTTGCCCATTTCGCTCATCTGGGTGGTATGTTATTTGGCTTCTTTATGATTAAATATTGGAACAAACGCACAAATAATTTTTATTAAAGAAGCCTTGCCCTTCAAAAACGGGGGCGAAAGAAAAACATGATGAAATAACAAACCCAATATTAGAGAGTAATTCAACTAAATTAAAACAAAATTAGCCTCATCCTTTTGTGGTGAGGTTGGAGAAGGGCTTTTTTACATGACTATCTGGGATGAAATAAAGGAATCATTTAAGGAAGGTTCAGCTTTAACACGGTTGATTTACATCAATCTTGGTATTTTTTTAATTGTCAGGATTTTAAATGTTTTTTATTTCCTTTCGAACCAACCATTTCTCATTCTTGACTGGTTTGCTTTACCATCCAATTTTGAGTCATTAGCCGAACGTCCCTGGACATTGTTCACGTATATGTTCCTGCACTTCGACTTTCTTCATATACTTTTCAACTTACTTTGGTTATATTGGATGGGGCAAATATTCCTGGCATATTTCGACCAACGTAAACTTGTAACTATCTATATTTTAGGTGGAATTGTTGGGGGATTAGTTTATGTTGGGGGATTCAATTATTTTCCGGTTTTCGAAGAAGTTGTTACCGATTCAAAGCTCCTTGGAGCATCGGCTTCAATCATTGCACTAGTTATGGTTCTGGCTATTACAGCGCCAAATCACATCCTCCACTTAATGTTTATAGGCGAAGTAAAAATGAAGTTTATTGCATTTATTTCCATTCTTCTATACATTATCGGAATATCATCGGCCAATGCAGGAGGAAATCTGGCCCATTTGGGCGGAGCATTTGCTGGTGTATTATATGCGTTGCAACTCAAAAGGACCAATTTGACAAGCATCAACAATGGGATATCGTCAAAATTCAATTCTTTTTTTTCATCAAAACCCAAGGTGAAAGTGAGCTATAAAAAACCGGCCAACGAAATTGAATATAACAGGCAAAAAAACCAGGAAAAAGAACATGTAGATCAGATACTCGAAAAAATCAGTAAATCAGGTTACGATTCATTGTCGAAAGAAGAAAAGGAATTTCTTTTCAGAATGGGAAACAGGCCAAAATAAACCTGTTTAAACTTTCTTTTCTGAACGTTTAACAGCTTCACTAATACTGGCGTTCAACTCAAAACCTACCAGGAGAATCATGGATAGAATATACATTAAAAGCATGATTACCAACAGAGTACCAATTGATCCATACAATTTATTGTATTGTCCAAAGCGATTTATATAATAACTAAAACCCCAAAAAGTTGCTACACTTAAAAGTGTTGAAACAGTTCCCCCCGCCGAAATAAAGCGCCATTTTGTTCGCTTTGCCGGAGCCAGCCAATATAAAAATGAGTTTGCGATAAAAAACAGAAGCAGAATAACAATCCACTTTGCAATTGACAAAAGTAAAAAGGTAAAATGGTCTTTTAAATACCCGTGTACAACCAGAAAATTTATTGTTTGCTGTCCGTAAGTTATAAGAGCAATGGCAACTGCAAGTAATATTGACTGGATTACAAGTAGCGCCAGAGCGACAACACGTTGGCCAAGCCATGTTCTACGTTCGAAGCTATGCAACGAAGCATCGAAAGCGCTCATCATCGAAGCAAAACCATTGGTCGAAAAAATCAACGCCATAAAAAAACCAAGTGACAATAAATCGCCCCGCTGCCTGGTCAAAATATCATGAACAGTATCTTCGATAGCTTTAAAAGCATTTTCAGGAACTATGTCCTTTATTAATAAGAATAATTCATTCTGAAAATTATCAATAGGAATATATGGAATAAGTGTAAAAAGAAAAATAATCGCCGGGAACATGGCCACAAAAAAACTAAACGCGATAGCTGATGCCCGGGTGGATAATGCACCGTCGACTATGCTGCGCCAGAAAAAAACCATCACATCATAGACTGCCATTCCATCGAGACCCGGGAAGGTTACTCGCTTCGCCTTAGCTATTATTCCTTCCCAAATCGAAATTAATTTTTGAAAAAGTTTTTCAGGCATCAGCCTTGCTTTTCAATACGTAACTGGTGAATATATGAATTGTTGTTTTTATTCTTCAGTAAAAAATAAACCCTGAATGTTCCGCTTGCTGTAGTCAGACTACCAATTGCATAACGGGCATCGTCCTTTCCACCTTGGTGAATAATACTGAACTGTTTGGGTTTATTCGACTTGAAAAACTCAGCAACAATTTGTTGCGCCTGCGATTTACTATATACATCGTCGTGCGTTCCAACAACCAGTTCGACATTATCATTAAAAAATGCCGCCAGACTAGCATCATTACCATTTTGAAAACTAGTAACAATATCATCAGGAATCTGAGCTAGTGCAACGCTCACAAGTATCATAAAACAAAAAAACAGAGCAACGAATTTTAATTTAATATTTTTCATTCGCAATATTGTTTAGTTACCCGACAAAACCCGCATAATGAAATTTTATCCAACATTAAGATACACGAATTATGCTCGCTTTCCTGTAAGAAACTGTTTAAAAATGAATAAAATCCCGAATAAAAAAACTTTCAATTCGCCTTAAGGATGAATTTTTCTGCCATCCAGTCAAACGAAATTTTTCGAGCTTCCACAAGGATTCGGATTTATCCCAAAAAACAAAACAGTAAAGTTTAAACAATTTCTAAATATTTTCTGATTAAATTGTTCCAGTATTAATCGTAACCAAAAACCGTGCAATTTTTTATTTAAACAAATACCTTTGTAAAGGTAGCAAAATTCGTTAACCAGAAAAACGTTCCGGTATTGGTTGACAAAAACGTTGAGACTGCATCCATGCGGCCTGTTGCTTTAAAGTTGTAAAAAGATAAAATTCTATGAAAATTTGCCTTCTGGTAGTTGGAAAGACTGATGAAGTATACCTTCAGAAAGGGATGGAACTGTTTCTTAAGCGGATTCCTCATTATATTCCTTTTGAGCTAAAAGTAATTCCAGATATAAAAAATTCGAAAAGTCTAAGTGAAGATCAGCAGAAAGAGAAGGAAGGCGAACTTATTTTACAGCAAATTACTGCCTCCGACGAACTTTTTTTGCTCGACGAGAATGGCTTAGAGCTTTCTTCAACTGAATTTGCACGTTTTTTGGAGAAGAAAATGGTTGCCGGGAACAAGCGGTTGTTTTTTGTAATAGGCGGGCCGTATGGTTTTTCTGCCAATGTATATTCGAAAGCCGACGGGAAAGTTAGCCTTTCGAGAATGACATTTTCGCATCAAATGGTCAGGCTAATCATACTTGAGCAACTTTACCGCGCATTGACAATTTTAAAAGGTGAACCTTATCATCACCAATAAGATTCTGAATTGTTGTTTATGAAGGTTATCAGAGAATACATATTACTGATTCTTGTTTTCCTGTTTATTTCGGGAGGAGCAATATGGGAAAACCAAATGTTAAATAACCATCCCGAAATAAAAGTAATACAGGATTTTCAGGAAAAATTGATTGAACAGGAAGCAAAACTCACGAATTATCTGACTAAAGCCGAAGTAAAAATCACAGAAAGTTTAAAACCAGAAAACTATTCATCGACATTTTCGGGACTAAACCGTTTATTTGAAGAGGAAGGCTTTGGCTTTTTGATCTATAAAAAGGAGAACAAAAAAGAAAAAATAATTTATTGGTCCGATAACCAGTTTGCATTTCCGAATATACTCAATAAAGTTTCGGTTGACAGTAAATTACTAAACCTGCCAAATGGCATCTATGTTGCAAAAACCAGGATAATAGGCAGTTACCGTATTGTTGGTTTAATTCATGTCAAGAATAATTATTCTTACGAAAATCAGTATCTTGAAAACACATTTGTCCCCCCATTCAAATTACCATCAGGATATAAGATCAACATTTCCCGAAACACTAATGCTGTTGTAATACACGACCAGAAAAGCCAATATTTATTTACCATTTTGCCATCAAACGAAGAAGCGTACAACGAGTGGGAACTATATTTCCCTGCAATTTTATACATGGCTTCATTCGTTTTACTCTTAGTTTTTATTTACAAAAAAACAGCAAAGTACAAAGGCAAACGCCTGATTACCAAAATGCTGATTTTAACAGGGATACTAATTGCTATTTACTTTGCACACATTTATTTTAAGTTTCCGGCTATTTTGAATCACATTGGTTTGTTTGGCCCTAAATTCTATGCCTTATCAAAATGGATGCCTTCTTTAGGTGATTTTTTCCTGGTATGTACATTATTTTTTTACTGGAGCCTGGTTTTTGCCCGCGAATTTTCATCCGACCAATTGCTTCGACAGAATTTCGTTGTTCCGGCATATACAATGGTGGCTATTCTTTACGAAATCGTTGGATTCATGATCAGCAACTTAATCAGCAACAGCAACATAAACTACAAATTAAACCGGATTACCGATATAGATCAATACAGCGTCAGCGGTTATTTGGTAATTGCTATGCTATTATTTTCAGTCTTTCTTATCCATCTGAAAATCATTCAACGAACCGAATACCTCAACCGAAAGAGCTATTTCTTCACCCTCAACATTTTACTTATAATAGCCTCGTTTGCATTGTGCGTAGTATTACCAACCGGCGGCACATACATGTTTATCTTGTTTTTTGGAGTTAACTTGCTCCAAAGCCTGATTAAGAAAATGCATATAAGTCTTTTCTCGCTCTCGTACTCCATATTATTCATATCCCTGTTTTCTATTATTTCGCTGGTGGTGGTTTACGATATAGTAAAAGAGCGTGATCTGGAATTTCAAAAATTAAGGGCAACAACGTTAAGTACCGAACAAGATCCTGTTGCCGAAGTTTTACTGGCGCGAATGCAAACCAAGTTTGATGTTGATACGATTATCCCAACATTACTTACCCCTCCATACGACAAACTGGAAAATTACCTGACACGCTCCTATTTCAGTGGGTATTTCAGGAAATATGATATAAGGTTCTGGTTTTGTAATGCCGGCGACAGTATTCTAAATGAAGATGAAAACAAGTGGGAAACATGCTATCCATTTTTTGACCAAATGATCGAACGTTCAGGAAGTAAAATTTTGAACAGCAACTTCAACTTCATGAACAATTTTAATGGCCGAATTTCGTACCTGGGAAAAGTACCGTTCATTTCGCCGTTAACAAAAAGAGAAACTACGGTTATCATCGAAATCAATTCAAAAACTATCTCCGATGGTATAGGTTTCCCCGAATTATTAATGGACAGATCGTTCATTAAACCATTCAGATACAAGTATTTATCCTATGCAAAGTATTACGACGACGAACTTGTTTCGGTAAATGGCGACTATTCATACAATTTATACTTCAGCTCCTATAACCTCAAAACGAAGGAAAATGAGTTTCAGTTGACCAGTTGGGATGGATACGACCATTTAATTTACAATATTGATGGTAAAAACCAGATCGTTGTTAGCAACAGGTCGCTTAAACTGCGCGATTATCTCATTTCGTTTCCCTACATATTTGTGTTTTATTTCCTCTTTATCCTGATGGTTATTTTAATCCGAAATTCCGGATTACGAAACTCACCAATGGCTAACGATTTACGGTTCCGAATTCAGGGATCGATTATTTCTGTGGTGTTTATTTCTCATCTTTTTGTGGCAACCGGAACTATTTATTATAATATTTTAGAATATCGTTCGCGGCACCAAACCGACCTCCAGGAAAAAATTAAATCTATTTCCGAAGAAATTAAAAGCAGGCTTTATAATGTTAACTCCATCAATCCCGATTTACAACAATGGCTTTACGTTGAATTGAATAAACTATCGAACATTTTCAGGACTGACATTAATATTTACGACACTTCCGGTGAATTAATAGTAACATCACGACCTGAAATTTTTGACAAAGGAATTACTTCAAGCCGCATCAATTCAAATGCTTACCTGGAATTATCAGAACGTTTCAGATTGAAGTATTTTCAACCTGAAAAGATTGGAACGCTCTCATATTTATCAGCTTACGAACCAATCGTAAACAACAACAGCGAATATTTGGGGTATATCAACCTTCCTTACTTTACCCGGGAAGATGATCTGAAACAAGGAATTTCGACATTCATTGTTGCATTCATTAATCTTTACCTTATCCTTTTCCTGGCAAGTGTTATTATTGCTGTATTTTTATCGAACAAAATAACTCAGCCTTTAAGCTTAATACGGGAAAAACTCAGAGGAATAGAGCTTGGAAAAAAGAACGAACATATTAATTACCAGGCTGAAGATGAGATTGGAGCGTTGGTTCGTGAATACAACCACAAAGTTGACGACTTGATGGAAAGCGCCGAATTACTTGCCCGGTCAGAACGCGAATCGGCGTGGCGTGAAATGGCCAAACAAATAGCCCACGAAATTAAGAACCCGCTCACCCCAATGAAGCTGAATATTCAGTACTTACAGAAAGCAAAAGAAGAAGGGAAAGAGCATTACGATGAGTTTTTTAACCGTGTAACAAAAAACCTCATTGAACAAATAGATACACTTTCGGGTATTGCGACGGAGTTTTCGAACTTTGCACAAATACCCAAAGCACGCAACGAGATTTTCAACCTGATAGATGTTGTCCAGAACGTATGTTCGCTTTTTGAACCCAGTCATAACCTGTCAATCACACTTGATGTAAACCACCACAACGAAATCATGGTTTTTGTCGATAAAGAACAAATTTCCAGGGCGCTTCTAAACCTTGTGAAAAATGGGATACAGGCAATACCAGCTGATCAAAAAGGAACTATCAGAATTTCTATCCTCAAAATCAACAATTCAGCAGTTATACAAATAAGCGATAATGGTATAGGAATAAGCGATGAAGCACAGGAAAACCTATTCCAGCCTAATTTCACTACTAAAACCAGCGGAATGGGACTTGGTTTGTCGATTGTAAAAAATATTGTTGAGAATTTTGGAGGAAGAATTTGGTACACAACAAAAGTAAATTACGGAACTACATTCTTTGTTGAAATACCACTCTACATTTCAGGCACAAAAAAGTGATAACGCAACTAATTCAGGCGTAGAATAAGAAATTGTAAGTAATAAGAACTATTGAATGTCGTATTTTAGTTTTGACAATGTATCCCGTCAAGCGGGATTTATAATTAATTCCACCACAGATTACTTAGATGAGCACAGGTTCAAAAGCCTCGATCCGTGTAAATTTGTGTAATCGGTGGTACTAATTTAAAACGTTAAAGCAGTATTGCTGCAAAACGGGTATTTGCCACGACATTATTTCATCCCTATTACTTAAATCAGGAAATCGTAAATACAAAGTATATGGAATATCGTAGATTAGGAAATTCGGATTTGGAAGTATCAGTCGTAACCTTTGGCGCATGGGCTGCCGGAGGCTGGATGTGGGGAGGGACCGAACGTTCGGAAGCTGTAAAAGCCATTCAGGCTGGATTTGGGTTAGGAGTAAGTTCTATCGACACCGCTCCGGTTTACGGCCAAGGACTGAGCGAAGAAATTGTTGGTGAAGCCATTAAAGGAATGCCACGCGACAAAGTACAGATTTTGACCAAATATGGCTTGAGATGGTCGGATACCAAAGGTTCGTTCTTTTTTCACAGCCAGGACAACGAAGGTAAGCCACTCGATATTTATCGTTACTCTGGCAAAGCCGCAGTTAAAAAAGAATGCGAAGAAAGCCTCAAACGATTGGGGACTGATTACATTGATTTACTGCAAATTCATTGGGCCGACCCAACTACACCAGTTCAGGAAACAATGGAGGCCGTTTCAGAGCTAATTCAGGAAGGTAAAGTTCGATATGCCGGCGTTTGTAATTACGATCTGGCATTAATGAAGGAAACAGCCAAATATATCGATCTGGTTTCGGACCAAATGCCTTACAGTATGTTGCGACGTGATATCGAAGCCGATTTGGTGCCTTACCTCATCGAAAATAACCAATCGGTTTTGGCATACAGCCCATTACAAAGAGGTTTGCTGGCCGGCAAAATAAAACCAGGCCATTTGTTCTCTAATGGCGACACGCGCGCCGACCAACCTCATTACTCCAACAAAAATATTGAACTTGTTAATGCTTTTCTTGAAAAGCTGAACCCGCTGGCAGCCGATAAAAATGCAACATTGAGCCAGTTGGTTATTCGCTGGACCATTGATCAGCCCGGAATTACTATTGCGCTTGTTGGAGCCCGCAATGCAACACAGGCAACAGAAAATGCCAAAGCTGCCCAAATTAAACTGAATCAGGAAGAAATCGGTATTATTAACACCGAACTTGCACAACTTAAACTGGAACTTTAACCAACTATGCAAAAGCTAAAAATCACTGTTTTAAGCGAGAATGTAGCAGGGAAATGGTGCCGTGCCGAACACGGACTTTCGTTTTTGGTTGAAGCCGATCGAAAAATTTTGTTCGACACTGGTGCATCGGACCTGGTTAGTTACAATGCACAGATTTTAGGCATCAACCTCGCTGAGATTGACACGATTGTACTTAGCCATGGGCACGACGATCATTCGGGCGGACTTATGCAATTTCGAGGGCAACAGCTTATTTGCCATCCCGATACGTTTATCAAACGTTTCCGAAAATCGAACTCATCTCAGTTAGGAATTAAATGGAACGAGACAGAAATCCGCTCAAAATTCGATGTACTTACCAGTCGTGATGCAGTAAAGCTTTCGGAGCAAATCTATTTTCTGGGCGAAATTCCACGCGTTACCGAATTTGAAAGTAAGAGCACAGCCTTCAAAAAAGCCGATGGAACCGACGATTTTGTGATGGACGATTCGGGATTAGCTGTTATAACCAACAAAGGATTGGTGGTTATTTCAGGTTGCGCGCATTCGGGCATTTGCAACATGGTTTTACATGCACAGAAAGTTTCAGGAGTTGAAAAAGTACATGCTGTAATTGGTGGTTTTCATTTACAAAATGATGATGAAACTACCCGAAGAACAACCGGCTGGCTAAAATCGAACCAAATCGAACAGGTTATTCCATCTCATTGTACAGCCTTACCTGCCCAGTCGGCCATTTTGAAAGATTTCAGTTTTATCCAGGTAAAAACTGGCAACGTGATTGAGTTGGGTTGATTTTGCCGAAATCAAAAAACTTTGCTCTTGCATTTGTTGTTTTATCCGATATATTTGTAAATATAACTTAAGAAACTGTTTAAAATTTTTTATTGAAGAATTTTAACTTTAATTCTATCTTTTTTTGACTCACCCCAAGTCCGATAAATCGGACTTTTCCCCTCTCTACGTGTAGAGAGGGGCAGAGCCCCGTTTAAAACGGGACGACGGGGTGAGTACTGAGTTTTAAATTAAATTTAAACAGACTCTAAATCAATAAAAATGAAGAATAGCATAACACTTCAAGCTGCCGCCAGATACCAGGCAACTCAAACCGTTTTGGTTTTGGCCGCTACCATGATTTTACCTTTGGTCATCCATTTAATTCCAAATATTAACGGCAATTTATCCGGCGCCGTTTTGTTACCCATTTTTTGGGCCCCATTGTTTGCAGCTTTCGCTTATAAAAAACACGTCGCCATTTTAGCCGGTATTTTTGCACCATTACTCAACTATCTGATTTTTGGTCGCCCGACTCCTGAAATAGTAGTAACTCTAGGTTTCGAAATTGTTGCTTTTGCTCTGCTTGTTAGTTATTTAAAAAACTTAAGCATCATGAAATATGTTGCAGCGCCTGTTGCCTACTTCGTTGCATCGTTGGTTGTAGTTACCGGGATGAGTTTCTTCAACGACCATTTATCTTTCTCAATGTGGGTAAATGCAACAACGGTGGCCCTTCCCGGCATTGTACTTTTAGGTTTGGCAAACCTTGCCTTCCTTCGCTTTAGCAAATAATTTTTCTTGAGTATAACAGATCAAACGCAGGCCAATCAATATATCGACCTGCGTTTGATGTCTGGCAACTTTTCATTCGAATATGATACCAATCTCATTTACAGAAATTTCGGAACGATTGCGATCGATGAACCTTCCCGAAACCGATTTGGTTATTGGCATTGGAACAGGCGGAGTAGTTCCGGCCAGCCTGGTGGCTTTTCATCTGGGATGCGAACTTCACATCATTACACTCAATTACCGCGACGAAAGTAACACCCCTCGCTACGAAAAACCTATAATCATCAACATGCCTGAAATGCCATCGCTCGAAGGAAAACGGATTTTGTTGGTTGACGATGTTTCGGTTTCGGGAAAAACCCTGAATGAAGCATTGCTCCACTTCCCGAATTTGAATATTAAAACCCTTACCATGAAAGGGAGAGCCGATTATGTACTTTTTCCCGAAGTAAAAGATTGCGTAAAATGGCCGTGGAAGTAAGACTATCAGTAACATTTTGATCGGGATATCTTGCAGGTGTGGCTGATGTGTATATTGAGCCTGTCGAGATATAGTTCAGTCTCGCCAGAGGCGAAGCGGGGCGTTATACGCCGCTCATATTCCTATTTATTGTCAACAGTACTATTATATCTAGGTTTAAAATAATCAAAGTAGGTTTTTCAAATCTTGCATACCAGTAATTGCCATTATTTCAACCATTCCATTGGCAATTCTATAATATATGGTATCAGAACCACATGGACATCTTCTATAACCTTCTTTTATATAATCTACTGATTCAAATAAATATGGTCTTTGAGCAATTATTTCAAAATCAAAGAATAAATCAAAGTATTTGTCAGCTTGTAGAATCCCAAACTTTTCTACTCCATAATGATGAATGCGGATTAAGTCCTCTTTAGCAGCATTACTTAATCTATAATCAGCCATTAAGTAAAGACTTTGACTGTTTTAAAATCTGCTCTTTAGTGTCGGATGTAAATCCACTTTTTTCGGATTTCTCTAATTTGGCCCTAATCCAATCAATATGAGCGTTCTGCTTACGAGCTTGTCTAATCAAATCGTTAATGAGTTCACTTTTACTTGAATATTCTTCTTTGTCTATTTGAGCCTTTAACCATTCATCGTTTGGCTTGGAAAAAGATATACTTTGTCTTGGCATAATTTTACTTTTTGATGCTAAATTACACCAAATTTGAATCAATACCAAATCATTCAGTATTGCTGCACCGGGTAGCTTACTCCCCCCAAAGAACCGTATCCCGTTAAAAACGGGACAAGCTGTGCAACTTTCACTGCACACGGCTCTGTCACTTTTAAGGTTTGATTCCCATAAGCATAAAAATAACGATTTTTTGTATTTGATGCGGCAGAACTGCATTACATATCCAGAACTAAAAAGTGCCAATTGCAAATTGGCACTAGCGTTCGCTATTCTTTAGCATATCCCGATGAGCGGGAATAACCAGTTGTTATTCAGTCAAGTAAATTATCAATCTCTAGTTTCAAGGTAGGCAAATGTCTTACTATCGTTCCCCAGATAATTTCATTGTCAATTTTATCGTAACCATGGATCACTCGATTGCGCATACTGATAATTTGTCGTTTACCCGAGATTTCAATAGTTGAATCCAATTTTTCAATCCGACTCATTGCTTCTCCGATAATTTCAAACTCTCGTTCGACCGCTCTTCTCAGCATCTTATCTGCCATGTAAACTTTAAAATCACGTTTGTCCCCGAGATATTTTTGAATGGAATCTATAGATTCCTGAATATCAAACAGATATTTTTTAATCTCATTATCCATATAGCAAGATCTTTGTTTGGTTAACGGAATTAATAAAATATGGATTAGACAAAGACTTGTCCGTAACTAAGTCAACAGGGCGTTGAAATAGATTCTCAAATTTATCGGCTAAATCGAAATACGTGTCCGCATAATCTCCGTAGTCCATAGGTTTAAAGGAGATTAGTAAATCAATATCGCTTTTGTCGTTAAATTTGTCGGTGCAGACCGAACCAAAAACAAATAACGACTCAACATTATGTGTCATGCATAATGATTTGATTCTTTCAATATTATCGGATATTAGTCTTTGCATATCAATGTTTTGTACAAATCTATCATTAATGTTGAAATCTTACAAGTGCCGCAATACAACGGTGAGTATATGCAAAGTAGGCGATTGCGGGCTTCAAACCTATCAAACCGTTAAGATGTTGAAGCGGGCTACAACCGTTGAATTTGCTACTATTTCGCCTATTTTGTATATACATTGTTGTGGGTATGTTGCTTATTCATTTGTTTCAATTATTTCAGCTTCTCCAATCCGATTTGCTCCTTCATGAATCCACCAAATCCTACCAATTGAGATAAATCTTCTAATGTCGAATAAATCTAGAAATTCTATATTTACAATGGAAGTTTCTCCTGGCAAAATCCATTCTCTATCATTAAAAGTAATCTGTCCGATATACGTTTGTTTTAATTTACCATTCTCATATTCGAAAACATGATTTGGTCTATATTCTGTTTTAATTCCAGTTACTCGACCACCTTTGTCCGTCGAGTAAAGTGTTAATTTTGCTTTTATTTCAAAAGAGTCGGTACGCATAAATTTTAGTCTCTTTTACTGAATTTATCCCAATACAATCGACAAATCGAATCAAGCTCCTCAATTGTCATGACGTTTTTATTGTGGTCAAATAGCCTAAAATCAGTTGCAGAAATGATTAAATTCCCGCCACAGTAGTCCAAGTCTGTATCATGTTGATTGCAAGTAATCAAAACGTAATCATCTTTAATTTCAGAGGATAATATTTCCAAATCCACTTTTAAATACTCTTCATGACTTTTGAATTCAATTTTCTTTAAGTCGATTGGATTCATCCATGGGTCAAAATCCAGTTTGTTTATACAAATCAAGTCGACATAAAAATTCTCAAAGTCTGGATTAATCAATTCTGCCAGATAATTACATTGAATGGTCAAGGTCAACTTATTTAAATCACCTTCACAATCAACAATTCCTCCATCATGAAAGATTGAAAAAATATCTCTTATATCGTTATTCAAAGTGTCCATGTGTGTTTCTTGCAATGAACGCTAACGGACGGAACTATATGCAGTTGCCAACTGCGGGTTGCTTTCCTGTCGAGCCGCACCGCCGCTGTTGCGGGCTACACAGCTTGTTGTCAGCACGGAAACGGCAATTGACATATAGTTTTTGTTGAACTAAATCCCTACGGGATAGCTTTTATCTTTGGCTCTTGAGCCTCGCCACTTTTGATGTTTAAACTCTAAAATATCCATTGCATTATCGTGGTTTTGTTTTCAACTAATTTCTATATTTGTGCTTTTAGGCTTCATTTATATTCTTTTCCCCTTCACCGGAAACACTAATCAGATTAACAATATCCCCAAAACGGTCATTAAGTACATAGCCAAAATTTCTGAGAAATAGGCCGGGTTGTAGTTCAACTGGGAATAATCGCTGGGCGTTGCACGCCGCTCATATTCCTATTTATTAGCAGTAGTAGTTAATTAATAATCCTCATTTTATCATAAAATTTCTGTGGCGCAATGTCGATAGATGTCATTAAATAAATAAGTAAGCCTTTACTCGTTTTTACTTTTAACTGACCATAAAGACAAATAGGTATTCTATAATTATTATTAAACCTTCTGTCTGGACCTCCGCCTTTATTTGGATATCTCCAGGTTTCGCCAACTATTTTTGCATCTCTGGGTGGGTTTTCTTCTATAAACCTTGTGGTACTGTACTCAATATTTAAATCTGCGTATTCTACAATCCCAACACCTTTATGATCATAGACTAAGATTATATCAGGCATAAAATATAAACTCCAATTATCCATTTTTATAGATGGTATTGTAATGTTTGTTTTAACCCAAGGCGGCTTTCCTTCACCAGCAGAAGCTGTCTTTCTGTCAACAATGCTACTTGCACCTGAATTTAATTTTGATTCATGTGCGTTATACAAATTTCTTGAATTTAATAATGACCAAATTCTATTATTACTTGAAATACAATTAAATGCTGAAATAATATCTTTAAAATGATCGAAATTTTCATTTTCGAATTCATAAATAATCTTTACAGTACGTCTTTTTGTTTCCCAAATGGCAACAGCAATGAAAGAGGAGATACCAAGTAAAATAAGAAGAATTCGTATCAAATTGCTTTCTTTCCAAAAGATAAATAGAAATACTAATGATAAAAAACCTGTCAGGTAATCGAGTCTAAATGCATTGTATGATCTGTTTAATTGATACATTAAATCATTTTTAGTTGCTGAAGTTAACTCTGTTGATTCAATTGATTTATAGATAATCGTGTCTGCATGAACGACATTGTCTATTATAGGTTGTATTTTAGACTTATTTGGGTTTATATTCCCAAGGTTTTCTCTAAAATATAATCCATTCCTTCCAGCATGAATATAACTATTTCCATCAGGTTTAATTCCAACTCTGAATCCTTTGACCCCAATAGATGTACCGATACCGCTTTTTGAAAGATTAAATCTTACAGGTCCTACACTTACAGATTTTCTTAAATACCAAGTCATGTTCACTAAAATTTATCAGACAATGAGTTCAGCGCCTTACTATTACTGCTAACTAGTAAATAGCGGCAAGTTTACCGTACTTTTCTCTTGCCGTTTGCTACGATAAAAAACAATT
Source organism: uncultured Prolixibacteraceae bacterium (assembly GCA_937915865.1). Taxonomy (GTDB): domain Bacteria; phylum Bacteroidota; class Bacteroidia; order Bacteroidales; family Prolixibacteraceae; genus Aquipluma. Next base: position 26,287 of record CALGIG010000058.1, read on the forward strand.
GCGCGGACAATTTCAGGGCTTGCGCCCTTATGTCGCCCCGGAATCCGGGTGCGAATTTCGCTGGTTTTACCCAGCTATGTGAACAGTGTCATGCCCTACGAAGGCAGGTTCAGGATGCCGCTCGTTGTTTTGTTAAAAATAAGGCGTTATGTTCAAACATCAAAACTATTGTTCACTTATTTTCAATCTTTTTAGGCATTAAATTACTCAGTGTCAAACTATCCGGGGCCAGCTCAACGCACTCTTAATAGCAGTAATCGTATGACAGAACCCTGCTCTTGAGTGTCAGAGACTTACTATCGAATGTCACATGCCTACTATTGAGTGTCAGATGCCTGTTCTCGAATGTCAGAAGCCTGTTCGCTAATGCCATGTGCCTGTTCTCGAATGTCAAAGGCTTACTATCGAACGTCAGAAGCCTGTTCTCTAGTGTCATATGCCTGTTCGCTAATGTCAGATGCTTACTCTCTAATGCCAGAAGCCTGTTCTCTAATGTCAGGAGCTTACTATCGAACGTCAGAAGCCTGTTCTCTAGTGTCATGTGCCTGTTCGCTAATGTCAGAAGCTTACTCTCTAATGCCAGAAGCCTGTTCTCTAATGTCAGATGTCCTTCCCTGAAATAGCTTTAATACTTTTTTGTTGAAGTGGATACAAACATAGGATTTATTCCTGGTTTGTATTTCACCTGATTTTAATATTCCTGTTCTTTTTCCTTTGATATTTCTTTTTCCTGTTCTTTTATCAGGGATTACCGGTCTTCCTGTTTTTTACTTCTCATGGATTTTTATCCCTGTTTTGTGCTTTCTTCTTTCCTTCCCTGAAATAGCTTTGACTTTCGCTAAAAAGAACGCCAGAAGTAAGCCAATCGATAATTTGCCGGCAAAAATATTGTACCCGTCGAAAAATGCAGTCGGTTTGAATCCGTTTCCATAACTTTGCTCAAAACAATCTGAAAAAGTAAATTTCAAAAAAAACAAGAAAACATGCAATCACACGAAATTGATTACAAGATTATGGGTCACGATGTTCAGTTGGTTGAAGTTGAACTCGATCCGGGAGAAACAGTAATTGCCGAAGCTGGCGCCATGTTATATATGGAAGATGGCATAAGTTTCGACACCAAAATGGGCGATGGTTCCAATCCCCGCGCTGGTTTTTTCGATAAAGTTCTGGCAGCGGGTTCGCGACTGATTACCGGCGAGTCGCTTTTCATTACACATTTTACCAACCAGGGCTGGGGCAAAAAACACGTGGCTTTTTCGGCGCCTTACCCCGGAACCATAATCCCGATTAACTTGATAAATCATCGTGGAAGTATAGTTGTACAGAAAGACGCTTTTTTATGCGCAGCTTTGGGTACAAAAATATCCATGCGTTTCAATAGAAAACTGGGAGCCGGTTTTTTTGGCGGAGAAGGGTTCATCCTTCAGTTATTGCAGGGCGATGGCAAAGTATTTATTCATGCCGGAGGTACAGTAATCGAACGCCAGCTGAACAACGAAGTTTTACGCGTTGATACCGGTTGCGTAGTTGGTTTCGAAGAAACAATCGATTTCGATATTCAACAAGCTGGCGGTTTGCGCTCGATGGTGTTTGGCGGCGAAGGTTTATTCCTGGCCACCTTACGCGGAACCGGTAAAGTTTGGTTACAATCGATGCCTATTCGCAAGTTGGTAGCCCAACTGAGCACATTCGGCCCCAACAGCCGCAAAGAAGCAAGTGGCGGATTACTCAACAGCATTTTCGAATAAACAAATTTTCTCTATAAAAACAATAGCCCGAAACATCAACGCTTCGGGCTATTTTATTTTTCAGGATTGGCAATTACAATTTATAAAATTCGTCCCAACCTTTACGGGGAAGTTCGCCAACCAATAACGAATTTGCTGCTTTATTATTGGTAATTTTCTTATTCTCACGATCGAAAATAAGCTTGGTATTTAAACGCTGGGCAATAACTCCAAGGTTGAAAACCTGGCTCAACGGGCCAGCAATATCGAAAGGCGAACGGGTCTTTTCTTCACCTTTTACTGCTTTCAGGAAGTTAGCATAGTGGTTCGAAGGGCTTTGAGGTACTTCAGGCAATTTCGATTCCATTTCCCTGGCTTTTTCCGAAGGAATAATCGACAAGGTACTTCCGTGTGAACCGCCTTTAAACGTTAGTTCTTTGCTGTAGATTTCCTTACCAGGGTTAAGTTTGGCAGGCTGCACTTTTCCAACACTGGTTGGCGGAATATTTGGATCGAGCTCGGTAGTTCCAAAACCTTCAGGAACCTGCGGAATGTTATTTACCCCATCGTACCATGTTATATCACAGGCTGGCATATTTCCACGGGCCGGGAATCTGAACAAAATAGTTGACGACTGCGGGAAAAAGAACGAATTGTGCCCTTCGAGTTTCAGTGCACTCACTTCGGTTGGCAACCCCAGATTCAGGAACTGATGTGCAGTGTCGATGATGTGAGCGCCCCAATCGCCCAGCGCACCCATGCCAAAATCGTACCAGCAACGCCATTGCCCATTGATGTAATCGTGGTTATAGTCGTGCAATTTCACATCCGAATGCCAGGTATCCCAGTCTAAGGTAGCCGGAATTGGTTCTGCTGCCGGATATTTGGTAATCTTGGTATCCCAACCATGCCAACGACGGGCCGAATTCATGTGGGCTGTAATTGCAGTTACATCTTTAATAATCCCGGCTTCGGTCCACGCTTTAAACTGAAAATAATTGGCTTCTGAGTGGCCCTGATTTCCCATTTGGGTAACCACATTATATTTTTTCGCAGCATTCATCATCAATTCAACTTCGTGGAAGGTACGGGCCATTGGTTTTTCAACATACACCGCTTTCCCGAGCGACATAGCCAACATGGCAATCGGGAAATGCGAATGGTCGGGAACACCTACCAAAACAGCATCAATCTGATTCGCCATTTTATCAAACATCTTCCTAAAATCCTGAAAACGCGGAACATCGGGGAACTTTTCCAGAACTTTCTGAGTTTGAGCAGCGCCCATATCAGTATCGCAAAGCGCTACAATATTGCAAAGACCAGTATTGTACAATGAAAATACATCAGACCCTCCTTGATTTCCAATACCAACACAAGCCAGGTTAACCCGTTCGTTAGCGCCTGCCAATCCGTTAGCCGGCACATAATTTCCCGACATCGCCTTGCTTAAAATAGGAGGGAACACAACCAGAGAAGACAAAGCCGCAGCCTGTTTCAGGAATATTCTGCGGGACGATTCGTTTTGTTTTGTCATAGTGAATTTTGTTAGTTGGTTACTTTTTAAATCAGACTTAAATTTAGTTGTCGAAAGGTAAGAATTTGAGAATGCTTATAAAGCGAATAGCATAAAAAATTAACGAGCTATTCAGAAGATTAGAAACCAACTAAAAACCCCGCCAAAATCAATACCGAACTTATTTCTTTAACGAAATTCTAACGACAGTCAACGAATATGGGTCAAGGTTCATTACTATTTTCTTACTCGTCAGCTTTTGCTTGTATTCAACGGGCACTTGCTCTGATTGTCCAACTTTGTTGTATGCGCCCAAATTTGGATTAGCCAAAAACTGTACTGCAAATTCTTTTCCAAACGGCTGTTTCCCGTCTAACTGCAAATTTAGTACGTTAGGCTTTTTAGCTACATTCACCATTTTCACAATTAGCTCTGATGTAGCTGCATCGATACAAGCTGTTGCATATAAACTATCCTGACCAGCCAATGCTTTCCCATCGACTAAAGCCGAAACCACATCGGTTCCCCTGTTGGTCGAGAAAAGTTTCTGCACATAATAATTTGGAGTTCCAACCGATTTCAGGTTGTCAAACCAAATCAGATCGGGGCGCCACTGCCAGGCATTCACATTGCCAAACAACGGAGCATACGATGCCATATAAACAACATCAGCATTGCGTTCGAGCCCGGTCATGAAAGCAGCTTCGGCCAGCGCACTTTTCCATGTATTACGCGACTCCGAATCTTTGCCTTCTTTATCATGTGCAGCATATTCGCCAGCAAATACTTTTGACCCTTTACGATCGTAATTATCATACCTGCTGGCATTTTGCAGAAACCATTCAGGGCTTTTATAATAGTGTTCGTCAACCAACGGAACATTCAATTCACGCATTTGCGGCCATAAATAGTCGAAATCCTTTCCATCAGGCGAAGGACCTGAACCGCCTACAAACGAAATTTCGGGGTGTTTTTCTCGTAAAACTTTCAGGAAAATTTTTAAACGATCGATGTATTGGGTGCCCCATTGTTCATTCCCAACACCAACCATTTTTAGGTTGAAAGGCGCCGGATGCCCCATGTCGGCGCGAAGCTTTCCCCATTTGGTTGTCGGTTCGCCATTTGCAAATTCAATCAAATCCAGAATATCCTGAATGTAAGGATCGAGTTTATCGAGCGGAACCAATTCCGACGAATTAAATTCGCAAGCCATTCCGCAGTTAAGTATGGGTAGTGGAGATGCGCCAATATCTTCGCATAAAAGGAAATACTCGTAAAACCCAAGCCCGTACGACTGAAAATAGTCTGGAGCATTTCTGTACGAAAATTCAGTATTCCATCGATTTACAATCAATTTCCGATCTTCAACATTGCCAACTGTCTTTTTCCATTGATAACGGGTTTCGAGTTCATGTCCTTCAACAATGCAACCACCAGGGAAACGAAGAAATCCAGGTTTCAGATCGGCAAGTTTTTGCACTAAGTCGGCACGAAGTCCGTTCTTTCGATTCTTCCATGTATGTTCGGGAAAAAGTGAAACCATATCAATTTCGATGGTGCTTTTGCCTGAAAAAGTCAAGCGCAATTTGGCTTTTGCCTGAGTTTTGGAGCAAGCGAGCTTTGCCTCGTATTTCCTCCATTCTCCTGAAAAATTCTTTACCTCGGAACTACCTATAACCATGCCTGTTGAATCGAGTAACTCAACTTTCATTACTGATTTTCCCTGATCCTGACAAGCCCAGATGGAAAAATCGTAGTTCTCGCCGGCAACGACACCCATCCCACGAAAACCTTCATTTTCCAAACCAAGACTTTTGTCGGCAGATATCTCCAACCGGAGAAAACGTGGATTATTTTCATCCTGACTGTTAACAATTTGAACTTGTCCGGTATAATCTTCGCCTATTTTTTTCCAGCCCATCAACGGTTTATAAAATTCGAACGAGCGATTTTTCACCAATTCGGCATATATACCGCCATCGGCAGCAAAATTAATATCTTCAAAAAATACACCCCACATGGTTGGCTGGATTGGGGCAATTGTTGTTTGAGTTTTAATAACCAGTGATTTGGGTTGTGCCCAACTGGCAACTGTACCAATAGAAAAGAAGCAAATCAGAAATGAAAAAAGTCTTAGTTTCATTTTGTTCGGTATTTCGGTTAATTATCACTACAAATATAACCGTACAAGTGACACTTAAAACACTTAAACCAATTTATAAAAAGGAAAGGCAACTACTAAATCCGGAGGAATATACAAAAAGCGGCTTCCCCTCTGGGAAACCGCCTGATTATTCGCAAAAGCTCAAGGCATCAGCCCTGATTTTGTTGACAGAAAATCCTTCATTTACCATCTAAAAATCCGATAACCGGGAACGAATTCAATGACCACATACCTCAAATTTGATGAATCGCTCTTAAATAAATCAAAGGAAAATCTGAAAGAATGAATCAGAATCAACCGTTTCGGTTGAATAGGTTGATTCTGAAAAAGTCAAACAATTTCTAGTAACCAGTATTTTGTTTCAGATTTTCATTAGCGCCTAAAGCCGAAGTTGGAATTGGATAAATAGCCTTAGTTGCTGCTGTAGCTGGTTTGCCTTGCCATGCATCGCCAAATTTGCCAAAGCGGACTAAATCCTGGCGACGGAGGCCTTCCCAATACAGTTCGTACCCTCTTTCTTTAAGTATATCGTTTAGTGTAACCGAAGTCAAAAGAGGCAGGGTTTTTCCTGCTGCGCTACGTTTCGCCCTGATGGCGTTTAAGTCGGAGAGAGCTCCCGAAGTATCGCCATTGCGGAATTTAGCTTCGGCACGAATTAAGTAAACATCTGATATACGCATAATTGGAACATCGTTGGGCGAAGAGAACTGGTGTGTGGTTGCAGCATTAGGTGCGAATTTAACAACGCGGATACCTGCATTTTCGGGAGAACTTTCGAGGTTCACTTCAGGAACAAAAATTAGAGCCGATCCGTCGCGCTGTTTTAATGCAGAGCCATCCAACCCGTATTGCTGTCCAACAAGAAACCCTTGGTTAAAGCCACATTCCGATTTAATACGATTATCCTGGTAACGTGCATCGTTTACTTTATCCCAGGTGTCGAAGAATGTTGAAGTGGTACTTGGTCCATTCCATGTACTCGTTATGTTTCCAAATATTTGACTGTAATGTAAAGTGAAATTTACCCAGCAACTGCCACTACCCATATCAACACTATCATCCATCGGGACACGCAGTATAAATTCTGAATTTTCGTCTACAAATTTCTGGAACATAGTCCAGTAATCGGTTGCTATCGAATAACTTGTATTAGCAATTACATCGTTACAAGCAGAAATGGCTTCGGCGTATTTTTTGGTACCAGTCCATACTTCGTAATTCAGATATATTTTGGCGAGCAAAGTTTGAGCTGCCCCTTTAGTTGCATGATCGGAGCCAACATCGGCCTTTGTTTTCAGATCAGGAAGTATTTCAGTAAGTTCCGAAATGATTTTATCGGCAGCAGCTTTTCTGTCTAAAACAGTTGGGGCTATCGAAAAATCGACTTCAGAAGCTTCGCGATATGGAACCTGACCGAATAAATCACAAATCAGATATTCATAATAAGCCTTAAGGAACCTGGCCTCGGCAATGTACTGGGTTGTAGTTGCCGATGAGGTGAATTTCCCGATGTAATTGATGGCAACGTTAGCACGCGAAACACCCTGGTTCAAAGCTTCCCACACGTTCTTCATACGAACATGATCGGCAGTCCATGTTTGCAAATGTAGTTGCTGCCACTCGCCATTATCATACCAGTCGGTACCACGGGTTGGAACAATTACTTCGTCGGTCGATACTTCCTGTAGTGCCCAGTAGTCGTACCATTCGATTGTACGGCGTAAACTGGCGTAAGGCGCATTTATTAATGCAGTCATATTACTGGGATCGTTTACAAGGTCGGTGCCAAGTTGTTCATCAAGCACTTTTTCGTCGAGGTTAGTGCAGGCGACAAGCCCTGTAAATACTATAAAAGTGCAGTATTTAATGAATTTATTTCGTTTCATTGTTAGCTAATTTTATGGATTAAAATTGAAAGTTGACACCAAATGTAAAAGTCCGCGATTTGGGGAACGAAGAGTAGTCGACACCCAACGAAGGAACATTGTTATTTGAAGCATCAGAATTAACTTCCGGGTCAAAACCTTTGTATTTGGTTATCAGTAGTAAATTGTTGCCAGTTGCATAAACCCTAAGCTTGCTCAGCCATTTTATCGACTTTGTGTTGAAGGTGTAGCCAACAGTTAAATTTGCCAAACGGATGAATGAGCCATTTTCGACAAACCTTGACGAGAAAGCATTCGAGTTGGAAGCGTTTTCAGAGGAAGTGGCAATATCGGCACGTACGTTGCTCGATTTTTCGAGTGTACCTTTTACAAACAATGCATTTGCCGTGTTGTTATAAACTTTATTACCATGAGTTCCATACCAGAAAATGCTGGCATCAAACCCTTTGTATTTAACTGATGAGTTTAAGCTAAAGGTCAGGCTTGGAAGTGCTGTCCCTAAAAATTCTTTTACGGTATTTCCGCTGGCATCTTTTTTATACTGGCTATAGCCGCTCGAATCGAATCCCTCGAATACCATTCCATAGAACGACCCAATTGGTTGCCCGTTTGCAATTTCCTGCACATAAGTACCCGATAGGCCCTGACCGGAAGCGGTACCTGTTAAAATAGGTGTATTCAAACCTTTTACTTCGTTTTTGATGTGCGAAATATTGAATGTTGCATCCCATCTCAACCCATTTTTATCGATAATTACTCCATTCAATCCAAGTTCAATCCCTTTATTCGAAATTTCCAACCCTGGAACATTTTGCCATTGGGTTGAAGTTGGGGCCGGGGCTTTGGCCGAGATTTCGAGCAAAACATCGGTTGTTTTCTTATTGAATACATCGAACGTACCAGATATCCTGTCTTTTAATACACCAAAATCGAACCCGATATTCAACTGTTTGGTTGTTTCCCATTTTATATCAGGATTAGGAGTCCTGTTAAAGGTGATACCTGGAATTAAAGCACCGTTGCTTAGCATATTTGCACTTGAGGAGGTGCCAACCGACATCAACGAAACCTTGTCGGGTATTTCCTGGTTACCAGTTAGCCCCCATCCTAAACGAAGTTTCAGGTTACTGAATACTTGTTGGTTCTTCATGAAATTTTCTTCCATAAGCCTCCATGCAAAAGCAGCAGAAGGGAAGTTCCCATATTTATTGTTTGCCCCAAATTTTGATGAACCGTCACGGCGCATAGTAAACGTAAGCATATATCTATCTTTTAACGAATAGTTTACACGTCCGAAGAACGATTGAAGTTCGCGCTCGTAGGCGGCGGATGATACAACTGCAGCCGAATAATTACCATATCCCAGGTTGTCGGTATATTTTATACCCTGAACGATGAACCCGTTAACAAATATGTTGTTTGAAGTCCCATTAAAATCCTGATAAGAATGGCCTAAAAGAAAATTGAAAGAATGAATCTTGTTGATTTGAGTTGCATACGTGATGTAGTTTTCAATCAATTTATTATTGGCAATAATACCGTTAATATTGGCTTGCCCTTTGTTCGAAAGATAGCTTAACTGCTGATCCTGGTTTACACGGCGTTCAGCATTTGCCCTATCCAACCCAATATTCAATTTGTATTTTAGCCCCTTGATTATTTCATATTCAGCCGATATATTGGAGACTATACGAATTGTGTTTACCTTATCATCAACAAGGTTCATCATTGCAACAGCATTACGCTGGTCAGTCGAATGTTGATAATATGTACCGTTGGAATTGTAAATCGGGAATGTTGGGTTCGATTTTAAAGCGGTAATAATTAAGTCGCCTTCATATCCCGAACCACTGGCTTCCGATATTGGCATACGACTGTCGGTTTGCTGCGAAGCCATTAAACTGGCTGAGATCAACAATTTGTCGCTAAAAGCTTTCTGGTTTAACTTAACACTTCCGTTTAATTTTTTTAAACCTGAGTTACAAACAATACCTTCCTGGTCGAGGTATCCAAGAGAAAGGTGGTAAGATGTTTTTTCGGTTCCACCACTTAAGCCCAAGGCATGGTTTTTAGTGAGAGCGGTTCTGAATATCTCACTTTGCCAATCGGTGCTGGCTCCCAGGTCGAGTAATTTAGATCCATCGGTTCTTTTGTAAGCGCGGAATTCATCGGCAGTTAAAACATCCATTTTTTCGCGTATGTTCGAAACTCCAAAGTACGAATCAAGTGTAATGGTACTTTCACCTTTCTTTCCTTTTTTAGTAGTTACCAAAACAACTCCGTTTGCTCCGCGAGCCCCGTAAATAGCTGTTGAGGAAGCATCTTTCAAGATATCTATCGATTCAATATCTTCAGGGTTAATGAAACTTAACGGGTTTTTGCTTCCACCACTACCATAACCAGCTGCACTACCCCCGGTTGGGGTAAGGTTCGAATTATCGAGAGGGATACCATCAACAACATATAACGGATCCTGTCCTGAACGGATCGAACTTGAACCACGAACCCGCACCGTCATTCCACCGCCAGGCTCTCCATTGTTTTGTGTAATGTTTACACCTGCAATACGTCCCTGCATCATTTCAACAGGCGAAGTAGCAAGCGATTTATTCATATCTTTTTCAGATAAACGGTTAGTTGCACCGGTTAAGTCGCTCTTCCGCTGAACTCCATAGCCAACAGCCACAACTTCATCAATTCCTATCGATTCTTCTTTCAAAATAACACTAATTGTTGCTTGCCCTTTATAGTCCAACTCAACCGAGGTGTAACCAACAAACGAGAATGAAAGCACCGAATTTTCCTTTACCGAAAGAGAAAATTTACCATCAGAATCGGTTATTGTTCCATTGGTAGTTCCTTTCTCAACAACAGTTGCTCCGGGGAGTGGATTACCATCCGATGCTTTTACAATACCTTTAACTTCACGTTTTTGCAGCATATTAACCGGAGATTCCATTCTGTCGGTAATTACAATCTGGCGGTCTTTAATTTGGTATCCGTTACCAGATTCTTTTAATATCTGGTCCAGAATTTTTTCCACCGGAGAATCAGTGACCTTCACTGAGACCTCACGTGACACATCTATAACATTATCTGAATAAACGATAATGAATTCACTGTTTCGTTCGATTGTCTGAAAAACATCTTTAATGGTTGCTTTCGACAATTGGAAAGAAAACTTGGTAGATTGCGAATAACTGTTGCCAACAACAGTCAGAGAACTGATAAGCAAAATGATAAAAGACAGCCTCATAATAAGGAATGATTTTTTAAATCTTCCAAAATCATGGAAGATTCGTTCATGAAACTTTTTTTTCATACTTTTAGACGTTTAGTTTTAATACTAATCAAATGCACTTTTTATCTTGATCCGGAGAATGCGGGAACATTCTTCGGATCGTTTTTTATATTCTTTTTCTACTGTTTATTTTTTGGTTAACAAATAATCTCCGTTAGTTTTTCTTTGCCAATTAACTGGCAATGTTAGCTTTATAATATTAAGTACGTCTTCTGCCGTGTTTTTCAAATCCAGTTTTCCTGAAAGTTTGTAAGTTCCGATCTGTTGATTATCGAGCATAATATTTACATTATAAAACCGCTCAATTTGTTTCAGGGCTTTAATTAAATCTACCTTTTCAAACTCAAGCATTCCTTCTTTCCATGAAACATATTTCGAAACATTCACTACAGAACTTGTTGTTTCACGTAATAACCGGTCAAATTCAACCATCTGGTTAGGCGCCATTTCAACGGTATGGTCACGTTTAAAAAGTCCATTATCTTCATACTTAAGGGTGATTTTTCCTTCTTCCAAAACGGTTTGGATAATTTTATCTTCAGGGTAAGCAGATATATCGAATCGTGTACCCAAAACCTGCACATTCACATCTGCAGCTTTAACAATGAAAGGTCTTTCAGGATTTTTAGCCACATCGAAAAAAGCTTCGCCTACAAGTGAAACCTCGCGAACTTCTTTTATAAAAGCAGCTGGATAAATAAGTTGGCTACCAGCATTTAACCACACTTTAGTTCCATCAGAAAGCACAATCATCGATTTTTTGCCATAAGAAACAATTACTTTATTCAGCGCTTCCTTTATTTCCGACTTTTGCCTGATCGTGTCATTATTTACAACAAGTTGATCTCCATTTTTACTGTACAAAATCTCCGACATTTCCTTCCGTAAAGAAATCTTGGATCCATCGGCCAATATCACCATTGCACCAGCATCGGCAGGGAAAGTTTCGGCAAACTGAAGCGGATGTGCCGAAAACGAACTTTGATAATAATAGTACGAAGCTGCACCCAAGAAGAATACAAAAATTAAAACTGCAGCATATTTTAAAAGTTGAAATACTATTTGTTTGCCTGAAGATTTAGATGCTTGCTGAATATTATTCCAAAGATCATACTGTTCAGAAAGCGTCAGTTTGTTCTCGCGCGACTGTAACAATCTGAAAACAAGCTTAGCTTCATTTATTTGGTCTTTTTTAGATGGATTTAACTTTATATATTCGTTCCAGAAGATATCATCCTCATGGTCCTGATCGGTCATCCATCGCATAAAATCAGGATCATCCAGAAAGTCGGCTACCGAAAAATCTTTATACTTGTCCATTGTGTTAATTTCTAAAAACAAAAGACAGGTAGAGTGATTTTGTTGATGCTGATTTTTAAGTTTTTTTTGTGTTAAAGAACAGGTCTTGTACGCGACATTAAAATGGAAAACAAAATCTGGGTAAACTTTTGCTCTTGAATATGAATAACTTCCCGAAGTTTTTCGATAGCACGGTGAATCAATGCCCGCGCCGATTGATAATTGAGATTTAGAATTTCAGAAATTTCGTTGTACTCCAGCCCCCTGTCAAAACGTAAATAAATAGCTTCTTTTTGCCTGTCGGTCAACGATTCCAAGGCTTCGACAAGCGCTTGTTGCTTTACTTCGTTTAATTCATTCAACTGGTCATCATTATTTTGGCCTAGTAATAATTCGAAGGAATATTCCTGATCGTTGATTGATACTAGTTTATTACTTGATTTTTGAATCTCTTTCAGAATTTGACGTTTCAAGGATTTAAGCAGGTAAAACTTAACATTATCGGTTTCAGAAAGGTTTTTCCGAGTCCGCAATAAATTGCAAAACACTTCCTGAATACAATCCTTAACCAGATCAGTATTTTTGGAAAATCTACAACCATAGTCAAACAGAGGATTAGAATATTGTAGATAAATCAAACTAAGTACCTGGTCGTCGCCATTTAAAAACCTCGACCAAAGTAAACGTTCATCTGATCTTTTATCCAATTTCGGCATAGGCAATCAAGTTTAATGGTGCTCAAATTTAGTGATAAAAAGTATGAAAAAGTACACATTTGACAAATGCCAAACATAAAATAAGCTGTCTTTTAAATTGCAAACGTTTGCAATCAAAAAAACCATACATACGTCAATTTGCGTAGTTCACCGAAATGCTTCGGTTGTTTACAGAATAAAAAAGTAGAAAACCTATCAAATTAGTAGGTTTGTAAGTGTAATAACATAACGCGATTTTTTTCATGTAGAAATTCAAAACAGCTTCAAAACAATTCAGACCGCTATGTAAGTTACAGCCGGAAACAGAACTGTCAAGGCATTTAAACCACCGATCCCCCTTCGGTGGTTTTTCGTTTATACCGATTTGGCGAAACGATTTCCATCAAATGAGAAAAGTACTAGCAGACGTCCGAAAATATTTTTTTTACAGTTTAGCTTTAACTGCTTAATCACCAATTGGTACAACCATCTTCTTTCTAACCAAAATCAATCAATGGAATAGCTATTTATACATTTTGATAGCAATTATATGGAGATTGATGACAATAAATCGGTTTTAACAGCAATCATAGAGCGATTGATGACGATCATAAGCCGATTAATGCCCTTCTGCACAATTCGTTTAATGGGAATATACAGGTTATCTTTATTAACAACGGCTACGAATAACCCAAGGTCACAAATTTTCAGACGCCCCGGTTTTAACGCAACAATCTCTGATTTATTCGAGGTTTAAGTAATATCGTGTTTTTTATTTTAAGTCATAAATACCCGTTTTTCGGCTATGCTGCTTTAACAAATAGAAATTAACACCACAGATTACACAAATTAACACTGATTGAGGCCTTTGAATCTGTGTTTATCTGAGTAATCTGGGTATTATCAACTATGATGCATTGTCAAAACTGAAATACGACATTTAATTGGTCATGATATTTAAGTAATAGGAAAAATTTATTGTCGTATTTTAAATGTACTCACCCCGACGTAAGCAAGGCGGCCGTTCCCCCTCTCTACTCTGGTAGAGAGGGGGAAGCACCGCAGACTTCGACGTGAGCTCAGTCGAACGATGCAGTGGGTGAGTCAGTATAAAATACAAACATATGTACGACATTATTTCATTCTCATTACTTATTTTGCCTGAAACAGAAAAAAACACCAAAAAGTTATTAACAATTGCATGGAAAAATGTATTGAAAAACTGGTAAAAACGACAAGTTTTTGGGCAAAAAAAAGCATTTGCTCTTAGACGAATTACTCTTTTTTCACTTTTTACATTTTATAGCTGTTGTGTTAATAAAAATATCCATGTTGTTTAACATGTATTATGAATATAAATTTCTTCTTCCCGGTTTTGTAAATTTGAATCAACATATCGATGTCGTTCAATTTGTTAATTACGTAAATGTCTTTAGTTTGGGATTAATAAAAGTTGAAAAAACTCAACTAAAATCATTGATTTATTGAAATTCTTAACAACAAAGGAAAAACATTATGAAACAAAAATTTAATTTTCCGTCCCTTCCGATGTTGTTAGCTGCTTTAACTGTAGCCGACAATTTTTCATCCGAGAAGGCAACATTTCTTGCTGAGAAACCATTATGGGTTGATCCATTTATCGACAATTACAAACAGGAAATCAGACAGGTATTAACAGAGTATTACGGAATTAATACCAGGGAGGAATTACTGAAGCAAACAGCCTTGGTGCAAAACCTGAGCAAGCAGGTCTTAGACGACCTGCAAATGATTAAAGTACAAATCGAAAGAGGTTTTCGTTCAAGCCCGTTAATGTGCGACGAAATACTAGCCAAGCTTGGTTACTCAACTTACGGTTTAAAATCGGCTCACAACAGTCACACATCGCTTTTGGGCCTTGAGGTGGCATTTAGCAACAACCTTACCAGCGAACTACGTGCTCTGCTGGAGCAAAACGGGGTCAACAGCAACCGTTTATCAAACATTATGATTCTGGGCCGACAGCTTATTGATGCCGGTATTATCCGGGAAAGCCTGAAGAGCAGCTCGAAACTTGATACAGGTGCCGCCGTTACTGCACTAAATGATATTTACGACAAAGCCATCGATATATGTGCTATCGGGCAGCAATTATTTAAACGCGATACCCTGAGAAAAGAGATGTTTGTTTTTGGGAAGCTGGTGAAAAGGCAAGGTGTAGCCGGAAAGAGAAGCGGTGAAACAACTACCGAAGCCGACAAGTCGGCCTTGCCAACATAAACACCCGAGTTCATGTAAATCTTCAACTAAAGCAGAGATGCCGCCGGAGTTGGATATATGGATATTTATCCCTAACACGCTGAAAGACATACAAACCAGCTACGAATGATTTAAGCATATCTGGTTAAGCTGACCTACGCGATAGAAACACTGACCTACCTGTTGGAAATGTTGACCTCGCAGATGAATACCACTACCAACACGATAGAATGGTTATCCTCCAGGCTGGTTGCTTATCCCCAATAATTGGATTGGACCGCCAAACCGATAGAACGGTAACCATACCCAATGGATCTATGAACAATGCCGGCAGATAACCTGACCGCTTTGATCAACGCCTTCACCGCGAATGTTGACAAGGTCACAAAGCTGGTCGAAATAGAGAATCGATCCATTCCACAGGTAATCCTGGCCGATTAGTATAGCACAGGAACCTGGATATTACGTAAACAAAACGCCCTGCATGGTGTACCAGACCACGCAGGGCTAAAAAATAATTATTAACCGGGGCCTTGCCCCAA
>CALGIG010000059.1 GCA_937915865.1 uncultured Prolixibacteraceae bacterium
GCAAACCGACCCTGCCGGACGAACGACCTATTACGAGTACGACGACTTCGGGCGGTTAAAACTAACCAAAGACCTGGCTGGCAATATCCTGAAAAAGTACGAGTACCATTATGCCGGGCAGTAATGAGCTAAAAAGAAAAACGCAGAATATATGGGGCTGTCCAATAAAATAACAATTGGACAGCCTCTTTATTTTATCAGGAAAAAATTTGCTTTAAATATTTATTTTTGGCGCACAACAAAATCTAATCATCCATGAGAAACAGCTTTATTTTAATTTGCTTTTTTCTTTTTCTTGCCTCATCTTCTTTTAGTCAGGGAAAAATTCACTCCTTCAAACTCGAAAAATCAGAGTTTTTGCTCGACGGTAAGCCTTTCCAGATTATTTCAGGAGAAATGCACCCGGCACGAATTCCGGTTGAATATTGGCGTCATCGTATTCAAATGGCAAAAGCCATGGGCTGCAATACTATCGCTGCTTATATTTTCTGGAATTATCATGAAACCGAACCTGGTGTTTTCGATTTCCAGACCGGGAATCATAACATCGCTCAGTTTATTAAAATAGTTCAGGAAGAAGGAATGTTTCTTATGTTGCGTCCCGGACCTTATGTTTGTGCCGAATGGGATTTTGGTGGACTTCCTTCTTATTTGCTGAGTATTCCTGACATCAAAATTCGTTGCATGGACCCGCGATATACCGAAGCTGTAAGCCGTTACATCAAAACATTAGCTTTGCAGGTGAAAGATTTGCAGGTTACTAAAGGAGGGCCAATCGTAATGGTTCAAGCCGAAAATGAGTATGGTAGTTACGGAAACGACCGTGCTTATATGAAATGGGTTCAGGAACAATGGAAGCAGAATGGCATTGAAGTCCCGTTTTATACTGCCGATGGTGCTACCCCGTTTATGCTTGAGGCTGGTTCGTTGCCCGATGCTGCAATTGGTCTCGACCCGGGCGCCAGCGAAGGCGATTTTGCACAGGCTACCAAAGTTAATCCGAATGTTCCGTCGTTTTGCAGCGAATTGTACCCGGGATGGCTTACTCACTGGGGCGAAAAATGGCAAAAACCCGATACTGCCAGCTTACTGAAAGATGTAAAGTGGCTGATGGATAACAAGAAATCGTTCAACTTTTATGTGATTCACGGAGGTACAAATTTTGGTTGGTGGGCAGGTGCAAATGCTTTTAGCCCAACACAATATCAGCCCGACGTAACCAGCTATGATTATGATGCGCCGATAAACGAAATGGGACAGGCCACGCCTAAATACATGGCTTTGCGTGGTTTGCTTGCCAAATATCTTCCGGCAAAGCAGAAATTACCGGCTGTTCCGGCAGCAATTCCGGTTATTGAAATTTCGGAGATAAAACTTACGGCTACTGCTTCGATTTGGGATAATTTGCCTAATGCAATACAATCATCACAGCCAAAATCTATGGAAATGCTTGGCCAAAAAGGCGGTTTTATTCTATACCGAACCAAACTAATTGGTCACAAAAAAGGTAAATTACGGATTACGGAACTGCACGACTATGCCACTATTTTTGTTGATGGTAAATACATTGGCAAGCTAGATCGGTTAAAAGCTGAAAATATTATAGAATTGCCCGCATCGACATCGGCAAATCCGCAACTTGATATTTTGGTTGAAGGAATGGGCCGAATCAATTTTGCTGAATATATGATTGACCGTAAAGGGATTACCGAACGGGTTTCACTTAACGGGATGACGCTGATGGATTGGCAGATTTACACGCTTCCATTCGACGAATCATACATTCAAAACCTGAAGTTTTCGGCTGATGAAGCAAGTCGCCCTGGGGTTTTCTTTAAAGGCGAATTTGAGCTTTCTACCACAGGCGATACCTATCTCGATCTCGGTCAATGGGAAAAAGGAGTTGTTTGGGTGAATGGACATAACCTGGGACGCTACTGGAACATTGGCCCGCAGAAACAATTGTATTGCCCGGCTCCATTTCTTAAAAAAGGTAAGAATCAAATTGTGATTTTTGATCTTCATCAAACAGAAGCCAAATCGGTTAAAGGCTTAAAAAGTATGGAGTAATTTGATGATTTTTAAAAAAGAAAAGCAACCCTGAAATAGATTTCAGGGTTGCTTTTCTTTTTTAATGACTTATAAATACTGATAATTATTTCTTATCAGGTTCTTTCAAACATTTAATCTGACGTTGAGCAACGTCGTTGTTTTTTAAAAGAGTAACGCTCTGATTTTTGCCGCCGGCTTCCTGGAATACAATCTTATCAATAGCTGCTTTTTCCAATTTTTCGATGTCTGAAGCTTTTAAAGCATAAACGCCCATAACAACCTCTGCATTTTTTCCTCCACTAATCTGGCAACTCGACATTTTAAGATTCAACGATTGGTTATTTTTCAAAGCAACCATCAAATTTCCTTCTGATTTAACTGCCTTTTTAGCATATTTTACATGAGTGTTGAAAAAGAAATAGGCACCGTTTGACGAAAAAGAAACGCCTAATTCGCAGCCAGCCCCAGCGCCTACGAATTCAGCTGATAAATACTTGAATGCTACTCCATTAGCGCCTTTGCTCGATTGTACTTTACACTGTGCATATCCTTGAAGCGATAGTAAAAAGAATACTACCAATAAAACACCAACTAATCTTTTCATTGCAGTTTCTGTTTAAGGTTTTTAGTTTTTTTATGAATACCTGATTTTTAAAACTAAGTTACAAAAACAGGAATAAAGTTTAACAAAACTTCGTTTTTTTTAACTGTATTAATCAATTTTAACATTGCGATATTTTTTTTGAAGGAACAGGAAGACTGGTATTCCAAGCAATATAAGTACAGAACCAATTGCCGCTTCGCGTGGACGAGCTATTATTGTGTTGCAAAACAGACCGATACAGAATAGAATATAGAATGCCGGAATGAATGGGTAGCCCCAAACTTTATACGGACGAGGGGCATCAGGCATTTTTTTACGGAGGATAAATACTCCTAGCGAAGTCGCTCCATAGAATATAAATACTGCAAAAATAATCATGTCGGTCAGTTGGTCAAACGTACCTGATAAAACCAGCACCGATGCCCAGATTCCCTGCCATAAAAGCGAATTTCCAGGTACATTCGATTTGTTTAATTCACCAATTTTTTTGAAGAAAAGCCCTTCTCGGGCCATAGCATAGTATGGCCGCGCACCGGTTAATATACTGGCGTTTGTACATCCAAGGGTTGTAAGCAAAATCAATAACGAAATAAATAAAACGCCACCTGTTCCCCAAAAACTGCGAATGGCTTCAACAGCGGCAATTTGGTTCCCGGCTGCATAAACCTGTTCGAGTTGGGGTATGGGAATCAAGGCCATGTAAGTAATGTTTACAAGCAAATAAATAGCAATAACCACTAATGTCCCGATCATGATTCCTTTGGGGATATTGCTCTTTGGATTTTTCACTTCTCCACCTATATATCCAACCGAAACCCATCCCTGGTATGCCCAGAAAGCAGCAAGCATGGCTGTAAAAAACGACGAGAAACTTACCGTTCCGTTGGTCAGGTCGTTTATATTCAGAAAATTTTCAGGAGTTTTTGAAACATGGGTCAACCCAAAAACGACAATAACAAAAAGTCCGGCAAAAACCGTCCAGAGAATTGCCCGGCTGGCCCCTGCGCCACTTTTCAGACCCGAAATATTTAGAAATGTCAGCAACAAAATAAGTGAAATAGCAACCAGTTTCACACTAAAATCCTGAAAAGGGAAAAATACTCCTCCAATAGAAAAATCGTGAAGTGAAGTAAATAACTGTGGCATAGGAACTATGCTGTTTAACGACTGTGCAAAAACGTAAGCAAGCGACGAAATAGTTGCTGTTTGTATAACTGTAAAAAGCGACCAGCCATAAATAAATGCAAAAAAACGGTTGTAAATCTTCTTGAAATAGACGAAATCGCCACCAGTATCGGCTAAAAGCCCTGCCACTTCTGCGTTACTCAGGGCACCAAACAAAGTAATTATACCACCAACAATCCACGCTGCAAGTATCCAAACCGACGAATGAAGTTCGGCTGCCATTGGTGCAATTTTCTTGTAAACGCCTGATCCTATGATGTTCGCAATAACAAAAATGATCACATATCCTAATCCGAGTGTCCGGTTTAAATTTCGCTGATTACTCATAATAAGGAATTATTGATTAAAATGATGCCCCGAAATTAAAAATTTGAATGTAAGTTTCTTGTATCTTTGTCCGCTCAATTTGAATTTATTATAGATATTTTATTTAATGTCCCGGGGTACGAGGTGCAGGATGCAGGAAAACGAGATTTTTTACTTTTATTTTCTTCGACTGTTCTGCTCAGTTACTTAGGAAATTTGTCACTCAGGAACTTTTATTTATGATTGAAACTTCGGCTACTATAGAAACTGCTGTTTTGGTGGGTTTAATAACTCAGGACCAGAATGAAGATCAGGCAAAAGAATATTTGGACGAGCTGGAATTTTTGGCCGATACCGCTGGCGCGCAAGTGAAGAAGCATTTTTTACAGCGACTCGACATTGCCAATTCCGCTACATTTGTAGGAACAGGTAAACTTCAGGAAATTGCAGAATATGTGAAAGCTAACGAGATTGGCGCGGTAATTTTCGACGATGATTTGAGCCCAACCCAGCTTCGTAACCTTGAAAAAGCGCTGGAAGTAAAAGTTCTCGACCGCACCTTCCTGATCCTCGACATTTTTGCCAAACGTGCGCAAACGGCACATGCCAAGACGCAGGTTGAACTGGCTCAATACCAGTATTTATTGCCGCGGTTGACCCGAATGTGGACCCACCTCGAACGGCAGCGTGGAGGTATCGGGATGCGTGGCCCAGGTGAATCGCAGATAGAAACCGACCGTCGTATCATTCTCGATAAAATTGCCCGTTTGAAAGAGCAACTGATTAAAATTGACAAGCAAAAAGCCACTCAACGTAAGAATCGAGGGAAATTGGTTCGTGTAGCTTTGGTTGGCTATACCAACGTTGGAAAATCGACCATGATGAACCTGCTGGCCAAATCCGAGGTTTTTGCCGAAAATAAACTGTTTGCGACACTTGATACTACTGTCCGTAAAATGGTTGTTGGTAATTTACCGTTCCTGCTGGCCGATACCGTTGGTTTTATCCGAAAATTACCTCATGGGTTGGTAGAGTCGTTCAAGTCGACACTCGACGAAGTCCGTGAAGCCGACATTTTGATGCACGTTGTTGACATCTCTCATCCTGGTTTCGAGGAGCAAATAGAAGTAGTTCAACGAACTCTGAGTGAGATAAATGCTGGTGAGAAGCCGACCATTTACGTGTTCAATAAAATTGATGCATTTACGTATGTCGAAAAGCACGAAGACGATCTCAGCCCCCGAACCAAAGCAAATGTTTCGCTCGAAGAGTGGGAACGTAGCTGGATGTCGAAAAACATTACGCCTTCGTTGTTCGTTTCTGCTTTGAAAAAACAAAACGTTGAGGAATTAAAGCGTACACTGTACGAAGAAGTGAAGAAAATACACATAACCCGTTTCCCGTATAACGATTTTTTGTACGATGCCAACTGGACGGTGAATTACGAAAAGTAGGCCTCCCCTAACCCCTCCGAGGGAGGGGAATTTCTGAATTGCAGGAATTTGTTGAAGTGTTGGTAAATAGTAAATTGTCAAATCGTCAATTCTTTTTAATTTGGCTTCTTCCGCTTTTTCGGCAAAACATCTTCAGGAGTATGTCTGAATTGTTATTTTTGATATTTCAATCTATCTGGTATGTTTTTTAATGAAGTTATCGGACAAAATCCTATAAAGCAGAGGCTTGTTCAATCGGTAAACGAGCAACGGGTAAGTCATGCACAGTTATTTGCAGGGACTCCCGGTAGTGGGAAACTGGCGTTGGCCATTGCCTATGCTCAATACCTGGCCTGCACCAACCGGCGACCCAACGATTCGTGTGGCGAATGCCCGTCATGTAAAAAGTTCAAAAAACTGGTTCATCCCGATTTGCATTTTGTTTTTCCGGTTGTAAAAACGCCAAAATTTAAGGAGCCTGTTTCTGATAATTTTCTGGACGACTGGCGGATGATGATTGGCAAAAATCCATATTTTAATATCGACCAGTGGTTCGGGCAGATCGGTGTTGAAAATGCACAAGGTTTAATTTATTCGCACCAAAGCGAAGAAATTATTCGCAAACTGAACCTCAAATCATACGAGTCGGAATATAAAGTAATGATTATATGGCTTCCTGAGAAAATGCACGTGGCTTGTGCCAATAAGTTGCTTAAAATGATTGAGGAACCACCGGCTAAAACTTTGTTCTTGCTCATTACCGACAACGAAGAAGATATTATAAGCACCATTCGTTCGCGTTGCCAAATGATAACCGTTCCGCCTATTGATCCGGATTCAGTTGAGACAGCATTAAAAGCTATGCCTGAGGCTGTAGGACATGATATTCACAATGTGGTTCACCTTTCGAAAGGGAACTTTAATAAGGCGCTTGAATTGCTTCAGCCCGACGAGCAAACACTGTTTAATTTAGAGCGTTTTAAGGAATTGATGCGCTTTTCTTATGGTCGTAAGTTTCTCGACCTGTTTAAATGGGCCGATCAGGTTGCTGCTATCGGACGCGAAAAACAAAAAAGTTTACTGACCTATTTTCTTGATTTGTTACGCGAAAATTTCGTTTATAATCTTAAGAATCAAGACCTCACGTTTATGAATAACCCCGAAGAAGAATTCTCAAAACGTTTTTCGCCATTCATTAACGAACGAAATATCATTGAACTGACTGAAGTTTTCGAAACTGCTTTTGCCCATATCGGGATGAATGGCAATGCGCGGATTATTTTTACTGATGTGGCTTTTAGAATCACAAAGTTGATCCGAAAATAATGTACGGAGGCTGTCCAATTGTTATTTTATTGGACGGCCCCATATATTCTGCGTTTTTCTTTTTAGCTCATTACTGCCCGGCATAATGGTACTCGTACTTTTTCAGGATATTGCCAGCCAGGTCTTTGGTTAGTTTTAACCGTCCGAAATCGTCGTACTCGTAATAGG
>CALGIG010000060.1 GCA_937915865.1 uncultured Prolixibacteraceae bacterium
TTCTTTCCTTGACTATCTTAATAATCTCTTCCGTTGTCATATCCTAAGAATTTTTGGTATCACAAATAATACTATCATGTAAATATACAACTCGTATAAGTATAAAACAACCAAAATGTATCTTTTATGATACTTTTTGAATCATTTCATATTGAATAGAACTTGTAAAATCGCAATAGTATCATATATGACACTATTGCGATTTTAGTTCATTTTAGATTTTTTGAACGTTTGGCAAAGTTGAGCATATTTGAGACCCGAATTTAAATATGCTCATTGATAATTGCATTCGCGTAATTTGCTCTTTTTAATATAAATTTTGATGAGTGATATATGTACCAGCTGACAGAACGGCTGACAAAAGAAAAGTACAACGGAAGCTATGAACAAATTGGCAAAGTAATCCTGAAAGCTCTTCCAACCCAAGTTGGGAATAGTCAACTCTTGCGAATTGGTTCTTTTTTCGTTCCTGACTGGAAATTCAGACATGCATTTAAAAAACTTCTCTTTGATTCAACAGCCAGAGACAGGCATAATCCTTACTCCTGCTTATGACCTTAACCCTGAACGGGAAGAAAAAGAAACTCAAAATTGGAGATTTTAAAGCTGCATTCTCAACCCTGCTGCTTGAAGAAAAACAGCAGGAAAATATTTTCAGGAAGATGGAAAAACATAAATCCGGTTGGTTGGAATTGATCGACAATAGTTTTCTTTCTGACGAGTTTAAACATCAAGATGGTTGCTTTCTCTGATTTTAAAATCAGCCGACTCTTTACCGTTCCGGGAAGCGATCAATAACTTTGCCTGCCATTTTAAATAGAGTGGTTTTATCTTTTAAATTTACTGAACTAAAAACAGAAATTATTCGTATCTTTAAGCGAAAAAATTCACTTTTAATATGAGTGCACTTGAAATTTCAGAAAAGGATTTCCTGATTGGGGCCCGAAAAGGAATCCAAAAATCACGGCTTTTGTCAATTGCCAGGGAATCTGGTTTGACATTAAAGGAACTTAGTTCGTACCTGCGGATTTCAACCCGGTCAATTCAGGATAAAGAACCCTCCCAATTTATAGCGCCAGGTCCTTCCGAACGTGCATTGTACATTGCCAAGCTTTTTAAGTCAGGTATTGAACTGTTTGGCAGTAAAGAGAAATTTCACCGTTGGCTGAATTCGGGTAATATGGCGATGAATGGTGAAAAACCGGTTTCGTACCTGGATACATTTTCAGGGATACAGCTTGTTTTGGATGAGTTGAACGCTATTGAATACGGATTTTCTGCCTGATGATCGTTTACAGAATTACAAAAAAAGAACACGCAGCCCTCGATGGCATGGGTGGATTATATGGACCCGGAAGATGGCACAAAAAAGGGAATTTAGTGATCTATACTTCCGAATATGCGTCTTTGGCCGCATGGGAAAAGATTGTATATGTAACAAGTTTTGAAAACCTTCCTGAAAACTTACTCTTAATCAAAATTGAAATACCTGACGGAATAGAAGTACAATCGGTACCAGAATCGGTATTGGTCAAGGGTTGGGACAGTTTTCCATTTATATTGGAGACGCTTGATTTCGGAACTTCCTTTTTGCGAAAAAATGAACATCTGGCACTCAAAGTACCCTCTGTTATTATTCCTGACGAGCACAACATCATATTAAACCCGCTTCACCCAGACATACGGGATTGTAAGGTTGTCTCAACAATTCCTTTTGAGTTTGACAAACGGATTTCGAAATAGACAAATCAGTTTTTGCAATCAGGATTACTCCAATGACTTTTGCAATAAACCTGATATGCTTTTTGAGCTGACTAAAGACTGACTACCCTCAAAAATTTATATTTTTACCTATAGTTACAATTTTTACTTCGTAGATTCAATGGTAACTACATCGGGTTAGCATTTTTCGGCCAGTTCGGTTCTTTCTCTTTTACTAGATCACAGTGTTTTTTCTTTTGTGAGAATCGTTGTCCTGTTTATTTCTCTACTTGTCAAAATTGTCATTTTGCTATCCCTTGTTGAAAAATAAAAAACTCCTATTTCTTAACTGGAAATGAGGGCCAACTTAGAATGGAATCAGTTGGTCGATCTAATTGTTTCTCCCACGTTTACTATCAAAGGTTATAAGTAAATTTTAATTTATCCACCTTGGCCTTTTTAACTTCGCCATTAACGCGAACATTTACAAACCCGCCAATTTTAGATGCAATCCGGTAATTAACCACCTTCCCGTTTCGCCATGCGATATCTACCGTATAATCACCTCTGACCCGCAATCCTTTGACTGAGCCGGTTGACCAAACATCGGGCAAAGCAGGCAACAAATTAATTTCGCCTGAATGAGATTGAATCAGCATTTCAGCAATTCCTGCAGTTGCACCAAAATTGCCATCGATTTGAAACGGAGGATGGGCATCAAATAAGTTGGGATAAATTCCGCCACCCTTGGCATAATCAGTATTTGTATTTCCAACAACAGTCATCAGATTTCGCAATAGCTTATAGGCATGATTTCCATCCGACAATCGTGCCCAAAAATTAATCCTCCAAGCCATGGCCCAACCTGTACTTTGATCGCCACGGGATATCAGCGTTTTTTTTGCTGCTGCTGCCAATTCAGGCGTTTCATTTATGGAAATCTGGCGTCCGGGATACAGGGCAAACAGATGAGAAATGTGGCGATGCTGGTCGGTAGGATCATCCCGATCTACGCTCCATTCCATTAATTGACCCCATTTCCCAATCTGTGGTTTAAGCAGCTTTTCTTTCAAAGCAACCACCGTCTTTCTGTAATCCGGGTCAAGGTCAAGGATTTCAGAAGCTTCGATATAATTGGTGAACAAATCCCATATAATTTCCTGATCGTATGTAACCCCTGGCTCGTGCGGTCCATGTTCGGGCGACCAGCCATCAGGAGTAACTAAAGTGCCGTTTGAATCGGTGATTAATCGTTCTTCCCAAAATTCACAAATTTCTTTTAATACCGGATACGCAAACTCTTTGAGGTATTTTTTATCATTGGTAAAAGCATAATGTTCCCACAAATGCTGGCAGTACCATGCGCTTGCAGGCGGGTTCCAGACAAAGCTACCAGCGCCAAAAATATTGTTCTCGGTTTGAACTGTCCACCCCTTTTTCGATTTATAAAACCCTTGTGTGGCTTTTTTTCTGGCTTCGCGCAGATTGTTGATGTACTCAAGGAACGGGATGTGGCATTCGCTGAGATTGGTAACTTCAGCAGGCCAGTAATTCATCTGTACATTGATGTTCGAATGATAGTCGCTCCTCCACGGCGGGTTATTTGAATTATTCCAGATTCCCTGTAGGTTTGCAGGCAAACTGCCCGGACGCGAACTACTGATTAAAAGATACCTTCCAAATTGAAAAAACAATTCTTCCAGATCAGGGTCAACTCCACCTTTCAGGTAAGCAACCAACCGCTTATCGGTTGGCAATTGACAAACAGCCGGGGTCGTTTGACCAACATCTAAAGAAACCCTGTTAAACAATCGCTGATAATCGTCCACATGGCGGCTTAATAGTTGATTGTAAGAAAAAAGAGAGGCGTCTTTCAGTTGTTTTTCGATGATACGACTTGGGTTCTCTCCTCTCCAGCCTTTGCTGTAATCAGGAAGATAATTGGTTCCCGCAGCCAGCAGAATGGTCAGGTTGTCAGTTTTCTCAAAAACAATGGTATTGTTTACCATCTTCACCTCTCCCCCTTCGTTCAACACCAGGATGCCCGCTCCGTATTGCAGCCCATTTTCAAGCACACCTTTCACGGTAAAGCGATTATCAAATGCTTCAACCTGGGCACCATGCATATCAGTCATGCGAATAGTTCCGGTGCACAAGCCTTTTTTTTCCGCATTTATCCTCATCACTATCACCTGGTCTTTGGCACTTGAAAAATATTCCCTTTTATACTCTATTCCGTTTGAAAGATAAGTAGTGGTATAAACAGCATTTTCTATATTCAATTCACGCCTATACTTCTTGATTTCTGAACCTTGCTGAAAATCAATGTAAACATCGCCAAATGCCTGATAAGCCCCGGTATTTATTTCATCGCCACTCCAAAGGCTTATTTCATTAAACTGAATATACTCCATTTCAATTCCGCCAAAAATCATTCCTCCCAAACGCCCATTTCCAATTGGCAATGCTTCAGTCATCCAATCCTGGGCAGGTTTGTCATACCACAGTTTTAACGAATTATTGGCTCCTTTTGCAGTGTTGAAACCAGCAAATAACATAACGATCAATGTTAATTCTGAAAAATTGTTTCTAAAACGATTTTTCAGAATTAATCGATAAACATGAATAAATGTCTTCTGCCAATTCATTTAAATTTTTGTTTGTTTTCGAGCATTTTTATGAAATAACCTCCTACAACCGACCGGGCCTGAAAGCCGACTTGTTTGGCATCAGTTGTTTCGTACCAGTCGGTCATCGGCACACGGCTTGGCGTTTCGTTAACGAACAAATACAACGGATCGATAATTTTCCGGAAGGTTTCCTCTTTGTTGGCCAGTGTTGCTGTCCAGATAATCCAGTCGGCTTTGGTGTAAGTTTTGCGATTGTCTAAAGGTAAACCATATTTATTTTGCTTGGTAAGGTAATAAGCCACTTCTTTCTGAGCCACCTCTTGGGGGAAGATATTCAAATCAAGTAATTTGTCCCAAACCAGGTTGTACTTCTGGCTCCATGTTCCGGGTTGGTCGAATGTTAACCGGTAATGATCGCCATCGTCGGCCATCTTCATCCATTGGGCGGCCATTTCCCGGGCTTTTACGGTGTAGGTTTGTGCAATCTCGGTTTTACCAAGCATTTGGGCCAGTTGTCCGTAACAGGCAACGCCCATAATAGCTTTAACCGAAAGGTTGGTATTATGTGCAAAGTGACCGGCGAAATCGTCAGTGCAAAGTTGATTTTCGGGATCGAGCCCGTTTTGTAGCAGATAGTTGGCCCAGGTTGTCAGTACATCCCAGTGCTGTTTCGCGTAGTTGGCATTACCCTCTTTATGGGCAATTGCACCGGTTAAGATTAACATGTTCCCGCATTCTTCAACAGGCATATCGGCGCCATAAGTCTGCCCATTGGCTTTCGGGTAGGTGCCTACGTCGTGCGCAGCAAAAGGCTTGGCCCACTTTCCGCTTTCCGAATAATAAAAAATCGGGTTCATCATCCCTTTCAGCAAATCTGGATTATAACACAAAAAGAGCGGGGCCGAAGGATAAGTTACGTCAACCGTACCGATTGAACCATTGCTAAAGTTCTCTTTCGAGAGGAATATAATATTGCCTTGTTTGTCTTTGAGCAACTTATGGGCTGCAATAGACTGACGGTAAGCAGCAACGCACAATTCGGCATAAGTTTGTCCGCCAGCCTGCACCGCTTCGACCCAAAGTTGTGAATCAAATTCATTGCATTTTTTCACGATGTCATCCCGATCACTGCTGGCAGATTTCAGGGCGTCGGCCATCGTAACTTTTCCGTCTTCTTTCCACCAGGCCATCAGGTTGTCGCCAAAATACTGAATGCTGTATAAATCGTCGTAAGCCAGCATCACCGTTCCTGAAACAGGTTTAGCCGCGACTGTTCCCATTACTTCGGTACAAGCCAGAACCGGCATGGCTTCATTCATTTTTGCGGTCATCTTATCGGTTCCGTCCTGATCAAGTTTGCCGTTCTGCACAAATTGCTCTTTGGTTTCCTGATATCCGCCCAGCGCATAGCTTCGGCTTGCCGATGTCTTTCCGCAAAGGTAGAAATAACCCCAGTCAATGCGCACATTATCGCCTTTCTTCTCCAGAACGGGTTGTTGAACGGTACCGGTTTTGAGGCAGGTGAGCCCATCGGACTGCGTCTTTTCAAGGACCACTTCTTGTAAAATGTTGTGAACCGCCCATTCGGGGGTTGCCTCGAAATAAACCTGGACATCGTGCTTGGCGCCATCGGTTGACGAAACGGTGTAATTGACGTAATTTACCGGTCGTGACAATATTTCCAGACGATCAGTCAGCAGCGGAGATACGAAATTTAGCTTCAAATCGATCGGTCCGCATACAAATTCGTAGTGGGTTTGTGTTGCCGACAGGGCCACCAACTTTTGAACCGCCGTTTGCGGAAATATTTCTCCTTTTTCGTTTTCCTGGTAGAGCCCAAAATCAACATAACCGCCACCAGCCTTATTCCGGCAATGGACGGCAATCACATTCCTTCCGCCAGGAACCAAAAGTTTGCGCATATCGTTGTCCAGCGCAAGTACGACGTTATTAAACCACGTAAATCCGGTTTCAACAATTTTTTTGCCATTCAGGAACAGTTCAAAAATGTCGTCGTGCGAGTACATCAGGATAATTTTCTGAGCTGAAAGTGGCGAATCAAGTGTGAATTCGCGGCGTACCCAGATGTCTTTTGTTTCCCACAATGTACCCAGTACCGCCTGTCCTTTGGTGCCAAAAGCGCCTTTGCCGTCGGTCCAGCTTTTGTCGTCAAAACCGGGTTTTTCCCAACCTTCGGCGGGTTCGTTCAGCACATATTTTCCATTCCAGCCTCCGGCATCGGCCATTGGTAAAAGCGCATTTTTCGGAACATCTTCTTTTCCCAGGAAACGGTATGTTTTCCCGTCAACCCTGATGGCTCCGATGAGACCGTGGCGTTTACCGGTCCAGTGGCAAACTTCCCCATCAAAAAGCTGGTCGGTATTTGACCAGGCGCTGGTGTAAGGATCGATGGTTACCAACGGATATGCCGGAGCCCGAAGATTCCGGGTTTTGCCGGTTGGAGTGGATTTTTCAGCCGTACATGAAAATGCCGACAACAGAATCGCCAGCAATCCATAGCTCAGATTCTTCAGCAGATTACCGGACAAGATGTTTTTGTGATTCATTCGTATATATGTTTTTTCTTATTGAACGTTGGTGCGTACTCATAGAATAGCCATTTATTTATTTTCGGTTTGTATGAGCTTAAGCTCTTATGGCTATTTCATATATCAAAAGACCATTTTATTTAAGGTGTTGATTTTATTGTTTGAGTTTTATTGCCGTTCTCTTCGTTCATTCTGTCCGATGGCTTATCCGAACACTGCATCAGCCATTAACTATCGTTGTCGTTGGTCTGACCATGTTTTGCTTATTTATTACAGCCTGGAAACCATTACCATTAAGGAAAATCTATTTCGCAATGAGGTATCTGCTTACTTCTTTTCCTTTGGTATTTTTCCGTTCTACTGTTATCTTTTGCTTGTCGGCATTAATCTCAAGCACAGTATTGACTGAATTGATCAGAATCGGAAATCTCACTTCATTATTGGGTTCAATCAGTTGATAACGATGCGTGTGGCCACAAAGCATGAGGCTTATTCCTGCCTGATTCAGTACCGGTAAAATTTTACGGTTGATGTCCAGCGGGCCATGCCAGTCGGAGCCCACCGGTGGAATGTGAACAACCACAACACGGAACTTTGCCGATTTGAATTCGTCAGTCTGTACTACCTTTTCAAGCCAAATCTTTTGCTCGGTGCGATAAGCGTCAAACTGGGCCAACCCAGAATATTCTATATCCGAATCGGGTTTATCTTCGCCACAATCAAGGACAATAAAATAAACTGGGCCCTGCCTGAAAGCATAATAGAGCTTCCCGCTGTTTGTAGGAAAATATTCGGGAAAATTTACACTGAAAGCTCCGCGTGTTTCATGATTTCCACGGGCAAAAAACGCAGGGACTTCACCGGCAAACATGCTGGTTGCAGTATCCATAAAGCCGCCAAAAAATTGGGTTTCGTCATTCATTGTCGAAACCATGTCGCCATTGAAAAAAACCAAATCAGTTTCACCATATTTTACATTTTTCAGCAAAGCTTTTAAACTATCATTTTGGCCGTGAATATCATTTACAACTGAAAACGATATTTTTTCTTTCGAATTATCAAGTGTTTTAAAACGAAGTGGCTTTTTAGAATATACGTCAGTAGATGCAATGTTTCCATACAAAACGCGGTGCCCTCCGTATTTCAGCACTTCCTTTGAAAATATGCGGTAACGATATTCCGTAGCCTTAGTCAAATTCGGGATGCGTATTTTGTGCAATGTTCCAACAACCCGGTTGCCATTCGCAGTCTGGTAATATTGCGGATGCTCCTCAGCATAGAAGCTGTTATCTCCGGCTGGCGCTAATTCAACCCACGAAACAGCATTTGTGTTGGTGGTCCAGACGACAGTTACCTCATTCTCTCCCACTGCCTGAATATATGGACCGTGAGTTATTGCAATTTCCTGAGCGAATAGAACGGATGGGAGTCGCAGAAGGAAAACGACAAGTAGTAAATTGATCGTTAGTTTCATGTGTATAAATTTTTTGTTTTTTAATCGTGTTTTGGCACGTACTCATGGAATAGCCATTTATACATTTTCGGTTGGTATGGGCATTTGCCCTTATGGCTATTTCATTGGTCAAGTCTTTTAAAATGGTTAATACGCGGGATACCGGATATAGATTTTAATGAGTTTCTTTATTTGACAAAAAGTAATTTTTCTGAAGGAAATTTATTCGTTATGAACAGATTACAGAAAGACAGGATTAAAATTCCACCTTCACCACATCATCCATTTCGGTGCGAAGATCGGCAGGCACGGTGAATTTGACGAATCCATCCCGATAACTATATGAAAGATCTGCTTTAGTCCGAAGTAAAATGACCGATTTGGGTTGTTTATCGGTTTTCAGCGAAACCTGTTGCTTGAAATCGGGCAACAAATGCAGGTACCAGTTTTTGTCGTGAGTCGTAATCATCACATTGCTGCGCTCAACGCCGGGCGAAGGGCTTGCCCCGATAACCGATTCACGGCTGTGTTTCATCCATGCGGCGATACCTTCCATTTGCAGGTAATAATTCGGATGCATCTCACCATTTCCGGCAGGACCGACGTTCGGCAAAAAGTTACCGCCAAGAGATCGGCAGGCCACCAAATGTTCGAAAAACCACGAGTAGGGGCGGAAAGTGCCGGTTTTATCGTAGCCCCAGCCACCGCCGCCGCAAGTCCAAATGTCGCAGTGCTCCCACCATTTCGACGGAACATAAGTTGGTTTGGAGCATTCGAACGGTGTGGTGAAATCGCCAATACGAACGCCACTTCCGGCCGGATCGTCAGGATTTACAATATTCGACCAGCGGTCGTTGATGACCATTTCGGGCTGAAACGAGCGAATCCAGGCATAAATTTGTTCGGTGTGCATATCGTCAACGCCGCGGAAATTCATTCCGTCGAGCCAGAGAATATCAATTTTTCCGTAGCGGGTAAGCAGTTCTTCCATTTGGGCCAGCACAAATCCAAGAAATTGCTCGTAGTTGCGATAATTCGCTGCCTGATCGGTAATTGGCGGAATATTTTTGCTGGTATTGGCGTCAAACTCGTTGGGGTGCATCAGTCCCGGGTAATGCCAGTCGCGTGGCGAAAAGTAAAAGCCCACTTTCAGGCCATTAGCCCGGCATGCGTCCACGTAGGGTTTCAGCAAATCGCGGCCATTCATGTATTGTTTGGTGCCTATGCCGTATTTCGATGGCCACAGTGCATATCCGTCGTGGTGTTTGGTTGTGAGCACTGCATAGGTAAACCCGGCTTCTTTGGCGGCTTTCAGCCATTTGTCGGGGTCGTAATTCTGTGGATTAAACTGATCGGCCAGCGCATAATATTTATCCGGAGGAGCCACTTTCCCTCCATACCGGTAATTTGAAATCATGTCCCACGAGGGTTGAGCGCCGACAACACTATGAATGCCCCAGTGCATAAAAAGCCCAAGGCTGGCATTGGGGTACCATTGCGCTGCGGGGCTTGGATTTGGCATGATTACCGCTTTTTTCAGCGGAGTTGTAATAATCTGATGTGCCCGATTGATGTCTTTCTGATCTATCTGGTAAGATTCGGGATGGGAATTTAATTGCGCCGAAACGGCAAAATTCATTCCGGAGAAAAGAGCCAGGGTGAAAATGATTTTTTTTATGTATGTCATTTTTTGAAAAATTGAAAACCTTTAGATTATCCTGAGTACCGATTGGTTGTGTTTTATAAATGCTTCGGCATATTTGCAATTGGCCTGCATTCCCCTGAACCGTTCCATGTGGGCATGAAAACTGCTGTAAACTTCCTCCATGTTTTGACTGACGTGGCAATTGCAAGCCTCATGTTTCCTGTCGATGACCGAAGTGATATCGACAAAATTTGTAGGCGGAAAATTCTGCGTTTGTCCACCCGATTCAACCTCGAAGTAATAAAGCGCAAAGTTCTTTTCCATTCTCAGCCAGGCGTCGAAAACCAAAATAGAACAGATGCGATGGTCGCGGTGCGTATCAACCGGCCAATGGGTAATGACAACATCCGGTTTTTCGGCTTTCAAAAAATCAAACATTTCGGTATAACGACTTGCCGTAATTTCACAATTGCCGTCGATCTGCTTAAGAAAAACTGGTCTGGCATTCATGATTTTGCAGGCATTCATCGCTTCGGATGTGCGAATTTTAGCCGCTTCCTCATACGATTTGCCCTCAATACCGGCTTCTCCGCGCGTCAGGTAGGCTGACACTACTTCATGGCCTTCAGCCGAAAGCAAAGTCATGGTTCCGCCACAGCCGGTCTCCGGGTCGTCGGGATGAGCACCCACAACAACAATCTTCAGTCTTTCATTTGATTTTTCATTTTCAGCGCCGGCCAGCGACGAGGCTGCCAATCCCAATGCTGCCGTGCCCGACAATTTTATCAGGTTACGTCGTGATAGATTTTTCATATCCTTTGGTTTGAGTTAGAATTAGAATACGAATTTACTTTTCAGGACTATAAAAACCTATTTCTTTGGTTTTTCTGAATTTGCCCTGGTAACTGTACACCACATTGGGCACAACATTCAGTGCAAATACTTTTCCCTGGGAATGCACCTCTGCTTTTTGCGTTTCAGGTTCAATGCCGGTAATTTCCAGTATTTTCCCCGACAAATCGGAAACCACACGAATGCCTTTGGTAAATGAGAACGCTTCCTTGCCATTGACCGAACAAACCACCCGATTGCCATTTGTTTTTAGCCTGAAGACTTTATCTCCCCAGGTTTGTTCATATTCGTAATCGTTTGGCGTATTCAGGCACGACCAGTAAACCCGATCCTGAGTGAGGTGTACGCCATACATGCGCGAAATAAATTCGAGCGATGCCAGAATGCTCGGTCCATAACCATCATTTTGTGTGGCTGTTACAATTGTTGCTTTAAAAGGCTCAAACTGCTGGGTAAACTTCAGCGAATCGCCGACAACCTTTAAAAATTTTTGCCCGATCAGAGTCAGTTCAGCATAATGCCCGTAATTTTCCATTGCCCTGATTGCCCTTTGATAAGTTAACCCTTCGGGCTGACCGCTCCAGTTATTTTCGGGAATGTTTCTGAATGCCGGATCATTAACAGCAATGGAAGGCAGCGGCATTGGCGTCCAGAACTCTTTGGTATTCATCAGGTGGTATTTGATAAATTCGTCAGCCATCTGCTGGTCGAAACTGCCGAAATACATGCAACGCAGGTTGTTGTGGGTTAAAATATCCATCACGCGGTTGTTCTTGTCGCGGTCGTAACAGGCATGTTTGTTGCTGTCCCAGAGGTAACTTTTCAGTTTGGTCCGGACTTCATTTGCCTTTCCGCGCCAATATTTTTCTTTCCCATTGCCCAGTTCCTTCGATATCTTGGCCAGCACATCTCTTCCGGTATATGAATACGACATGATGTCCATCGATTCCATTGGCGTCGGAAATTCATCAATTTTATCCAGATTATCTTTCGTAATGCCAATTTGTTTCTGCTCATCTTCCGACAGTTTTCGTATAGCTTCAGAAGAAGGTGCATAATCGTAAGGCCAGGCCCACGGAGCACCGTTAAACCGGCTACCGGCATCTTCGCCCGTATCGCATATACACCAGGTTTCGAGGCACCCGTTGCGATCAGAATCACGGGTCTTCCAGAGGTACTCGTCAAATTTTTCCAGCGAAGTATAAAGCTGTTCCAGGTATTTCCGGTCTTTACCGAGCCAGAAATACATTTCAAAAGCGGGCATAGGGAAACAGTACCCTTGGAACCAACCGTAATGGGCCGTTATTTGATCCTTTTCATAAAGGCGCGTTCCTGGTAAGTGATCGTAATAAGCAGATGTTTTACCATTTGTAAAATGAAGCATTCCGGGGTATCGCCCGTCTTCACGCTGATAATCAATAAAAATCTGAATATTGTTTTTGGCCGCTCCCATGTTCCTTTTGGCGTACATGTAGCCCCCCAACGGCTGGGTTTCGAGCCATACATTGTTGTATCCTCCACCCTCTCTCAATACGGTGTATTTTCCAAAATTATCCACGACATTCGCCTGCTCTTTTTGTTCGGCTGCATCATATAATCTCTGCAATTTAAGATTGCTCGTTTTGAACCTGACTCCGGTTTGGGGAAGAGATGCTTCGGACCTATTTTCAATCTTGAGCGGCTGAGAAGCAAATGTTTCCATAGTGGAACAAAAAATAAAACCGATACTGAATATAAAAATTAAAACCGACTTTTTCATGTGTTTATTCTTTCAAAGTTGATCGCACAATTTTCGTATTAACTATTGTTTTTAATCAAGTATTCAACGCATGGAATAGCCATAAATAATCATTCCAGGTTTGTATAAGCTTTAGCTCTTATGGCTATTTCATCCTGTTGTACTATTTTATTAGTTGAATCGACTGCTTTTCCCGGACATTATTTTGACTGATGGTAAACATCACTTTTCCCGAGTCGTATTTCCAGTTTGAGTTTGGTGTGCCATTTATCAAAATCTGAGTCGGTTTCTTCGGAATGTTGATTTCCAGCTCATAGGTCCGCGATTGATACATGCCGTTGTAAGTTCCCTCGGTGGCAAATACAGTGAATTCGGTTTCCTTTTCCGAATCGGCACATTCGAATCGGGTTTTGGCAAACATGCCTTTCTCGTAATCGTAGCTTATTCCATCGTCTTCCCAAAGCGTATAGGCGCTTTTCTTTTCAGGATAAACCCGGAGGATCAGGGTATCGGTAGGCAATTCGCCAATGTATTGCATCGGTTTCTGGTACGGAATAATGGCTCCGTCGCGGATAAACAACGGTCCGCCACGTTTGGCCGGGGCTTTGCAATAAACGGTTTTTCCGCCTGAAACTTTTTCACTGGTCCAGTAGTTGGTCCAGTTTCCTTTCGGCAGATAAATTGAGTCGCTGAAAACGCCAACCAGCAAATTTTCGCCAAACATGTACTGGTAAATCATATTGTCCACCTTGCGGTCGTCGGGGAAAGCCAGCGGCATGGCGCGCAAAATCGGCATTCCGGTTTGACTGCCTTCCAAAGCTGCCGAATAAATGTAGGGGAACAGGCTGTTGCGTAATTGCGCATAGTAGCGGAACGTCTCTTTTTCGTCGGGACGCATATACCACGGGTGAAGCAAATTGTACCAGCTGTTTACCTGAATCCAGGGCAGGAAGAAACCAAGGTGCAATCCGGCTTTGGCGTCAGTTACTCCCGACAAAACATCGGCTGAGGTATTCATAAAGCCGCTCAATCCCAAATTAAGCTGATCAAACAGTGCATCTCTTCCGCCGCCATTGTCACCGCTGGTCGAAACGCCCCAGTGTTGAGTTCCGGAGTAGCCGCCGCAATAGTGGTGAAACGAACGGATTCCTTTGTGCTCGCGGAAAGTTTGTTCCATCTGTTTCTGCAACAAAACCTGGTTCAGGTTGTGCATTTCTTTGTCGGTGTAACCGTTGTAGTATTTCATATCAGGATGATCGTCGAGCGTGTGTGCAGGATCGAGTTTGAACCCATCAACTCCCTGATCCATAAAGTTGGTCAGGTGATCAAACCAGTGTTCCTGTCCTGATTGCGGTTTCCCGTTTTTCGCGGCCAGGCGGTCTTCCTCGGCAATGCTCATGTCGTGATCGATACACAGCCACAATGCCAGCTTGAAACCCATTCCGTGTAACCTGGATATGAACAGCGTTTTAGCTTCATATTTCGGATATTTCTTTACTTCCCAATAAGGTTCCGCCGGAAACTTGTCGAGGTTCCAGTTTTTTGCGGTGGAGAAGTCGTAGCGTTTGCTCATCCATTGCGGTTCGAGCCAGAAGATATCGCACGGAATTTTTTCATTCCTGAATTGCACGGCGTCGTTCATAATATCGAGCTGATTTTCCATCATAGTTCCGCCAAAAGCCAGGCCATATCCCCATTTAGGCATGAGGTAAGGTTTGCCGGTGATGGTGGTGTATTGGTTGATGATCTCGGGTAACGAATTGCCGAGCATCAGGTAAAAATCAACCGATCCGTCGGTATTGTAGATTAAAAGTTTGTCCTTCTGAAAACGTCCGAAGTCGAAATAGTTTTTAGCCGTTGTATTGTCAAAAACGCCCCAGCCGCCAGTGCTCATCATAAAAGGCATCGGGATTTCTGTTTTTTGGTAGGTTGCCCACATACGCAATGCTGTTCCGCGATGCTGAATGTTGCTCCGGCTGGTGTTTCCACCGCCATACAGCCGTTCGTCGGCATTCAGCGAAAATTCAAGCACGCGGCTTTTCGAAACGTCGCCAACTTCATCCAGCTCTTTGTTCTCGGCCGGTCCTTTATTCGAGCCAATGATTTCCGCGCCAGTCTTCGGTTTCCCGAAATACGTATTCAGCGAATTGGCCAGCTCGGTGCACAAACTGTTTTTTGAATCGATTACCGAAATGCGGTCAATCAGGGTTTTTCCTTTCGAGTCGGTAACCGAGATTTCGCCGGTTTTTGGATTTACTTCGAGCTGATAGTTTGCCGTGGCAATTACCTGGTTCCCTTTCCCCGTTTTCAGTTTGGCTTCCGGCGCCTTCCAGTCGGTTTTCAGTATTCCGTAGCGTTCCATCAGGGTTTCAGGAAACCGATTGTCAGTAGAAACGCGGACTCGAAAAATCTGGTCGGAACAGACCTCGATGCGCATAAACAACTTATCAGCAAGTTTCAGGTCGAACCGGTTTTTTACAGGCTGGGCAAATGATGAAAAGAAGAATAAACAAAGCAGAAACGGTGTAATTCCTTTTATCAGAAATGAATATCTGAAATTCATGGTTTAGTTTTTGGTTTAATTAGTCGAGTTTTAACAGTTTTGATGAACTAAGATTTTCAACGTTTAATTTATATCCTTCAGGAACCTTCACCGAATAGCGGATCAGGTTACCTGTGCGCTTCCATTTTAGTTCAACGGCACCATTTTCAACCGGGACAACACCGCTGCATTCATCCAGGTTGATATTGGTAAAACGAATGGTGACTTCTTTCTCTTTATAATCAATTTTACTGACTCCCAGAATGTCGCGGTACAAAACGTGTCCCAGGTACGATGCGAACCCGTGGTTGCAACTGGCTTGCGATCCCATGTTTTCCCACAAAGTGCCGGTAATCCGGGCCATGTTGTAGA
Organism: uncultured Prolixibacteraceae bacterium; assembly: GCA_937915865.1. Classification (GTDB taxonomy): domain Bacteria; phylum Bacteroidota; class Bacteroidia; order Bacteroidales; family Prolixibacteraceae; genus Aquipluma. The sequence goes on from CALGIG010000060.1 coordinate 15,483, forward strand.
AGTAATCCTGAATTTCGCCCAGCAGCTGGCCCTGCAATCCGTAGGCCGAAAGAATATCGAGCCGGAGGTAATTCCCAATAAAAGCATTGGCTTTGTAAACATCAGGCCAGGTGGTTTTGTCATTGCGGTTGGGCCCAAAATCGGTTGTTAATTTCTTCCATAAATCGGGATAAGTATTGGGAGTGGCCACATTGAAAAAGAAAGCATAATACTGGCAAACTTCGGTCGTATTTTTTGTCACCTGAAGTTTTCCGTCTGTACCGCGAACGGCATTGTCAACAAAGAAAGTCCCGTTGAACGACTGTTTCTGGATTGTTTGTTTGATCAGCGCTGATTTTTTCAACCATGAATCGTTACGATACAACCGGGCCGCGCTCGATAAAGCCGCACTGTACAACATGTTCGACGGGTAATTTACGTCTTGCACCAGGTCGTTGGCTTTCGACCATTCAACAAAAACCCAGCCATCAAGTTTTTCAAGCAAACCGTCCTTATTCTCAAATTTCTCGAAATATTCCAATAGTTTTTCAATTCGCGGCTTCAGCTTTGCAACAAGCGCCGGATCGCCGCCGCGACGGGCATAGTCGTCAATCTGGATGATGAACCACAGCGCCCAGTTCGGGATAAATGAACCGTTGTAATGATCAGCCGGATAGCACATTGGGAGCATACCTTCGGGAAGATGGGCAAAACTTTCGGGAAGGGCAAAATTCTCGTAAAAATTGTGTGCCACAGCCGAATGTCCGGTGAATTCTTTCTCCATGATGGCTGTAAAATAGCTATCGCACAGCCAGCCAGCCCTTTCGCGCGATGGGCAATCCATGAAAATATCAACTGTGTTTTGCCTGAAAGTTTGCCGGGCAGCCTTGTAGATTTCGTTCAACTTGTTGTTGCTGCACCAAAATGCGGCCTTGGGATTTTCGGGATAGGCATATTCCCGCAGGTAAATATCCTGAATCTGGCAGGAACCTTTCAAGGCAATCACTTTCAAATACTTGAACGTATAAGGTTCGAACGATTCCAACTTATAATCGCCCGGAGCCAGTTCGTAAACAACGTAATTATTGGTAGCGCCCGTATGTTTCTTGGCTTTTACATCGCCTTCGGTTAGTACTTCATCGAAATAAAAATACAGGGTTGTTGGTTCAGTACAGCTAATTTTCGATCCGATGAACCCGGTGAGATTGATGCCCATATCGAACGTGTAAAATTGTTTTTCGGCCAACTGGATAGATTTTCTGCTGAAAGGAACTGCAATAGTGTCTTGTGTTTTGTTTGTAAATTCCTGAACGGTAATCGATGGCAAAACATCCAGTTCGCTTTCCTTATAGCCTTTGAGCTGATCGCTAATATTAACCAACGACCTGTCTTTTTTATATTTCTCCGGTTTCTGAAGTTCTATCGTCCCGCTTGCAAAAATGGAAACGGGCCGGGCAACCGCAAAATCGGGCATTTTAACATGGCGCTCCAGTAACTCAACAGGCGGAAATACAGAAAGCTTTAAAGATTTGACCGGAACATTTGACGACGATTTCCATTGATCGAAGCCATTAGTTACACGGTAGTATTCGGTAAAAGGCCGCTGATAGCTGTACCGTTCAACTTTTTGCAAACGTTCCTTAATCTGGAAAACCTCGAAATCAGTATTATTGCCGGTAGCCAGCACCACTTGTCCGCCAGAGAGTATTTCAGCCTGCAAAAATGAGGGCTGATCGAGCGTGTAAAATGTGTTGATGTTGTATCCGGCCACTTCAATGGCAACGATATTTTCACCTTTTTGTACTTTCTGACTTAAATCATACTCGTCAACCCGGTAATAGCCGTGCGCTGCACGTGCAGGCCCATACCCCAGAAATTCGCCGTTCAAAAATACCCGGTAGATAGTCGAGCCTGTAATCTTCAAGATAAAATTCGTATTTCTTTTTACCTGAAAAAACCCGCGAAACCCAAGGTTGAGGTTCATCTCGGTTTGGCGCCCTTCGACCCAAACAGGAAGGGCTTTTTTCATTATTAATGATTGGGAATTGACTTGGAATGAACAAAATAGAACTCCAAGTAACAATACAAGAACATATTTTTTTTGATAGCTCATGTTGATTAAGTTTGGTTGGTAGTTATCATTCAAATAAAAACTAATCGTAACAGTTAAATCACATTTTAAACGTTTGGCACGGAAATTACCCTAAGTTATGGAACCAAAAATTTTTCCATAATGCAGTAATCCTATTGAAAACATTCAGGCTCATAAGTTATAAATATTGAATTACCTTTTGTCGTCTTTCATTCTGAAAAATATTCTCAAAAACGGGTTTAAACCTAGTTCCGACGAACTGGATAATGTGAATTTATGTTTAATAATTTATTGAACTTATTTGGTTATCGCTTGTACAGATGAATATTTGATTAATTGAAGAGGCCCGGCTAATCCCGAAGTATCAAGGTTGGAAGTTACTTTTACCCCCACATGAGAAGTCCAGATACCATTCAAATGTCCAGTCTCTCTGATATCTCCTATTAAACGGTTCCTGTTTGTTGTTGCAGCAATCACCTCTAATCGGTTATGTTCTTTCAGCAAACCATTAACCGGAATGGATACATCCGATGTCCAAATATTCCGAAGAAAGTGATCGTTCAGTTTTACTTCTCCTGTAGTTTTAAAAACGTTCAGATCAAGATAGATTGGGTTGTCGTTATTAGCATATTCAGACGGGACATTAAAGTCAATAATATACCTGGCTTCACCTGAAAAGTATTTTATTTTGTTCGAATCGAATTCTGTCAATGATTTCAGATTTGAAATTTTGACTGGGTCAATAGTATCCCGGTTAATTGGAGTAAATTCTATCCTTCCGTTGAAATCAGCGATGGTGTAAATTTCGGGAGATACCGATTTAAATGACATCTTTTCTCCTGAATCAGTGGTAATTTGGTAGTTTCCTCCGGTACGACCGACCAACGACCAGCGACCCTTTTCATTTTTTACTTCCGGCATAACATCGGAGAAAACAGTCTCTTTCTGTGCGGGAAATACTTGATTTCCATCTAATTCAACCTTTGAAATATGACTTTGCCGACTCTTTTTATTGAACACGAAAAACAGCGATTCATCGGCCTCAAAATGAACTGGAATGCGAACTTTCCCATTGTTTTGAGTATAAATAAGCAGACTTTTACATTCGCCAGTCATCGGGTCCCATATTTCAGGGCTTTTATCTCCAACCATGAAACTACACTCAAAACTCAACGGTCGGTTATGTTGATTGACGACAAAGAAAACATCCTCTTCTCCAGTGGTTTTGTGAACTGACAATACCTCAAGCGAATCGGGCAGTGTAGTTGAAAAAGCAGGTTCAACGTTCAAATTCTTCAATATATCGTTTATTGATGCTCCCCACCATACAGTTCCCTTGCCGTGCTGGTTTTTCCCACTTTCCCCGCTTTTATAATTTTGCCAAAGTTCCGACGTCAGCGCCTCAAAATTTTTCAATCTTTCAGTTTTGTCCTTCAGCGACAACATATTTTCAGGCTTCTCGCCATAAACAACAGCGCCATCGCGAACCAATCTTTCAACTTCAGTTAAAGTGGAATAATTTATAAAACGGATATCCGGCAATGCCAGCAATGAAAACGCAACACCACCCGGAAATGTTATTTTGCCGTCTTTAACAACAGCCTTTTGAAGTAAATCAAAATTGCACGGGTTGGCCTGAATGCCCTTTGGAATGTTGCGAAACAAATCAGTATCTAAATCCTGAGGCCATTCATCTCCAACAAAATAAAGGATATCTGCCGGAATTATTCCTTTTTGAAGTGCATACTGAATGCGTGCCTGATAATCGAACCAGCCAGAGGAATAATTCCACCATGGTGCATTCCGGTTAAATTGAGAACCAAAACAAAACAGGGTCATTCCGGGTTTCTGGTCGGTGGGCTGATGGACGTAACTGTGAAGAACCATTTGATTGATGCCTGAACAATAAGCCCTGTCACCATATAGCTTCAAATCGGCCGGGGTTTCGCTGTGACGGCAAAGAGTTGTGAACGCTTCAGCAGCCAGCACTGGTTTATTATATAACCCCGACAATGATGCCAAGGTATTTAAATGATTTATTTCTAGCGGAGAATAAGTAATGAATCCGTCTTTTTCTGATGTCCAGAATTCAGTCATTGGCAAGTCGATATAACTATTTGTTTTCAGCACATCCAATGGGAGATATGTTTTCCCGCCATAAATTACTTCGGCATGCATCTCCAAATTGTTTTTGTGGCAAAGTTTTGTAAAATGGCGGTAATAATTTTCCTCAATCATTTCAGCAATAGTTCTTCTGAAGTCGTACAAAAAAGCATCAGACATTTCCGAGCTTTCAACAACATCACCACACAATGCAGGCAACCAATCTATTAACTTATATCCCCGGCGTTTTTCAAATTCTTCGGGCATTCTTGCAGTCCAGTTCTGATAATTACATTCCCAACTGTCAATCAACAGAAACTTGAAGGTACTTCCGGTTAACCCCTTCGAATGTTCAACTAACTTTTGAGGAAAATTCGCAAAATGCAGATTTAGGGCAGTCGTATCCATTTTGTCGCACTCCAGGCCTCTTCCCTCCATAGTTGAAGGGGTATTTACAACGCCCGTGGTTGTATAGCCAAAACGAAGGATTGTCCAATACCCGTCGGGCAGGTCTATATCAATCATTCCGTCTCGATCCATTTTGTCGGTAAGATTGACCACCTCATTATTCTTCACGGAGGCATAATCAGCCGCCTCGCTTTTTTTCTCTTCCAGTAGTTTCATGTCCAGAATAGTTGCTGAAACCGTTTTTTCAAACACATGAGGTATTTCGGGAGCAAATCCTGGCTGATCGTTATTTCCCAATAATTCTACATGCGACAGCAAATATTTATCTTCTGTCCATGAACCATTTGGGTGCCCGTTCAGGATTAGTTTAAAATATCTGGCTTTCGCCCTGGGAATTTTAATTGTTATCGTATCATTGGAACAAGGTACATTAAACCGGCTTAACAGCCTGTAATTCTTCCTGTCATCTTTTGAATACATTAAAGAGTATTGATGCGATGAATTTTGGGTATTTGCAGAAATTCCACCTTTAAGTCCCTGAAAAAAAAGAATTTTGTCTGCTGTAAATTCTGCATTAAAAGAAATTTCAATTGAATCTCCCTTCTGCATTTCGAAAATCGTAGAAGGAGCTATTTTTTGCTCCTTGTTAAGGATCATGTCGGGGTTGGCAGCCTGAAAAGAGTTCATCTTCAGTCCTTTGTTCCTGTAGGCAACAACTGCAACATCGTTATAAAAACCGTTATTACAAAAAGGCTTATCCAGCTTTATTTTCCCTTTACTTCCCGGAGTTATAATTGTTTTGGTGTAAACAAATTTTTTCATCGACATTTCGGGGGTAATCCACGGGCCACCACTTTCGCTCCACCCGTCACAATTATGCACACCAACGGTAATGCCCAGTCTTTTGGCCTCATGCAAAGCCCATTCAAACATATCATACCATTCGTTTGTGACAAACCCAATTTTTTTAACCTGAAAATCCTTGCTCGGCAACCGGCCTGCATTTTGTGAGAATCCAAGGTTGAATATGGTAGTCTGGGTGATCCCTTCCCGTTTCATCGACTCTAAATCTTTGGTAATGCCTTCTTTTGATATCATTCCATCTACCCAGTGCCACCA
>CALGIG010000061.1 GCA_937915865.1 uncultured Prolixibacteraceae bacterium
GGCCAATATGACACCAAAGGCTTTCCTTCCTCAAACAGATACATCTCCTAATGACGGACAGTTAAGCCTCTTACTAAATTTTGAAAACTAAAAACGGGAGATGGTCAACTTCTTCATTTCTTAGTGTCTTTGTTGCATGAAAAGAAAGCCACAAAAACATTAAAACCCAAAGTATCACAAAGATTTGATGCGACGGGAATCTCCCAATATGCGCGTTTTTTGAGGTCTCCTCCACTTGGAAGGGGGATCTTTTATTCCACTTTTACCCGAACTCCTTCGGAATGGGCTGCAAATTCGGGCGCATACATACATTGAACCGAAGTAATTCCATTCGAAAATTCTCCTTTCTGAGAAGCTACCAGCTTATATTCAAATACATAAGTTCCTTTCGAGAGCCACGAAATGAAAAAGTTGGTCGATGCGTCGCGTGTCGACTCGTAATAACCTAATCCGCCCTGATAACGGTATCCTGAAATGACATCAACCGGCTCGAATGCCGATGCGCGCATATCCTTCAGGTGAACGTATTGCATATCGCGGTCGGTGCGAAGTTCCACCCGAACCACGATTTTGTCGCCAACCTTGATGGGCGTATTTTCAGTGATTGGTTCAATAACCGGGCCTGTTGGAGTATTCACTTCGCGAAACAGTTTTTTGTTCAGGTTCAGCGGGGTTTGTGCCGGGGTTATTCGGTCGAGTTGCTCGAAATATTGCCAGTACATGGCTCCCCAGGCAATTGTGGGGTTCGGGTTGGTAACCGTCACTTTACCCATTTCAGGCTTAATAGAACCTGCGTCCCACGAGGTTTTAAAATAGCCTGTTCCAACTTCGGGTTTGGCATTGTCAGTTTTGTTCGGGTCAACTTTTTCTGAGCCAACAGTTATTTCCACCTGTTTGTCGGATGCCAGTAAATCGGTTCCCTGGTGTAGAAGCGCGTAAACGGCTTCTGTGGTGGCTTTGGTGGTATTCCAGTTTTGCGTTTGCTTTTGTTTCAAAAGCCACGTTTTCATTTCTTCAACCGATTTCTGGTCGTCGGCCACTTCGTCGAAAGCCTCAATTAGCATGGCCTGCGTTTCAATAGGAGCCTGGTGCCAGAACCATCCCCGCTGATTGTTGCGCCAGTACATGCCCATTTCTTCAGAATGCAAAGCTGTTTCTTTCAGCGATTTCATGATCAGGCCAGCCGTTTTTTCGTTGCCGGTCCGGTTGAGGTACAAAGCCATCATGGCTTTCAGGTAATTGTTTTGCTTGTTCCAGAATCTTTCCGACTGGTTAAGGTAATAATTCACCATTTCGCTGTTGATTTCTTCCAGTGGAAAAGCATTCAGGAAATAAGAGCGTGCATACAAATACTGAATGTCGTCGGGTCCCAAATGGTTGTTTTTCAGGTATTCCTTGTCGTTCTTTTTAAGTTCATCGAATTCTTTTTGTGCCGTTTCGTCGAGGTAGGCAATGGCTTTCTGAAGCATTTCAGCAGTTTCGCTGTTATCGGCTGCATTGAAAACTTTCATGCTTGCCAAGTGTGCAAATCCTGAAACTACATGCTGCGTGATGTAACGGTTTTCTGGCATCCCCTTAAACCAAGGCCATCCGCCATTTTCGTATTGTATATCGGCAAGCTTTTTCAAGGCCGAAGTTTGTTCAGAAGCCATCCGGTTGAGGTCGAACAAAATGCCAATGCGTTCTTTTTGTTCTGTTTCGTTTTTAGCCTCAGCCACCCAAGGACTTTCCTGCAACAGCACCGATTTCAATTCCTCATTCTTTTCGAGCTTCGATTTCAACGCATCGGGCGAAGTGATTTTCCAACTTTCGAATACCCGCTTGATTTTAGGGTTGCTGTTGGCAATAAACGTGGCCATACTGTTGGCATAATACCTGCTGAAAAGTTGCTCGGCGCATTCGTGCGGGTATTCCATCAAATAAGGTAAAGCCTGAACTGCGTACCAAGCTGGGTTAGAAGTAAATTCCAGTGAAAGCCTATAGTTTCTCAGTGTAGGACCAGCTTTTCCTGAATTAAGCAGTTTATCAAAACTGAAGTTTTTTTGCTGATTGCCCTTCACCGGCAAGGGCAAAGTTTCTGTAACCAGCATACGGTTGGTAAGCACGGGGATGGCAGCTTCTTCTCCATCGGAAAACGAGCCGGATGATGCGATAATGCGATAAACCACAGCCTGTAAACTTTCAGGAATCGTGATTTTCCAAGAAACAGAAGCGCTTCCACCTTTGGTTGCAGAGAATGGTTTTGTAGCTTGCTGAACATTCAAAAGCTGATCGACAGGTTGCATGGTAAACGCGTCGAAGAAATGCAATTCGGCGGTGCCCGATAGATCGGCGGCGCTGATGTTCGATATTTTAGCCGCGAATTCCATTGAGTCGCCATCGCGCAAAAAGCGTGGTGCGTTTGCGAAAACCATCAGGTCTTTTTGTGTAACCAGCGTTTTTTCAATTTGCCCGTATTTCAGGTCTTTGGTGTGCGCCAAAGCCATCAGCTTCCAGCGGGTCAATGCTTCCGGGGCTTTAAACTTCAACACAATTTCGCCCTTTTCGTTGCTTGCCAACTGCGGATAGAAAAACGCCGTTTCAGCAAGGTTATTGCGGATTTGGATGAGTTGCTTTTCATTTGAAGCAGCTTTACCGTAGCCAACAGATTGTGGAGAGTCACTCATATCGTTGGCCATTTCAGCTATTACTTCTTCCGCTGCTGGAGGGGGAGGTGGTGGTGGACTTTGTTCTGAATTTAGTTCTTTTCTTTTTATAGAATATGAGACCTGCTCATCAGAAATCATCATTCCTCTTACCATTGTTTTCAAAGAATGTGAAATCCCAAATCCAAACCAATTTAGTTGGTCATATCCTCTTGACAATGTTGAATTCAGAAGTTCTGGATAATAATATTGACTACTTGTTTCCAATCCGAAATTTCGATTATCATTCCAATCTCTGGAATCGTAGCGCAAATTATAGAGGGTGAAAAACCAATTTAATGAGGCGAATTCATCCAGAGAAGCATCGTACATCGAAGCCAGCAATTCTCCTGCAGCATTCTCTCCTTTGCTGTCTTTCAGGGTAATTTGCCATTCTTCATTTTGCCCGGGAGTTAATTTGCTGCGGAATGAAGCAAGTTGGATATCCAACTTTTTGTTTGTGAAAGGTACATTGATTGTATTATTATCAGGATAGAAATGATTGTTTCTGACCATCGTCAAATTAACTGAGAAATTGCCTCGATATTCTTCTTTCACAGGGATTGAAATCAATTTGCGTTCTGCATTCAAGGTGACAAATTGCCTTTCGAAAACCTTGTTGTCAAGAACCAGCTCGTACATTATTTGGACTTTCTTTTCAGGAGTCTCAACCAACAACAGCACATTTTGGCCCGGTTCGGCGGTAGAATTTAACAGGCGGAACGAGACTGGCGTGGTTATTGAAGAGCGTCCGCTTTGCGGCAAAAACGTATTGACGTATTTGGAGTAGGAAACTTTTTCGCCAAAAGCATCATTGGTATTTATTTCTACCAGATAATTTCCCGGCTGTATGTTTTTTGTAACTTGAATCAGTGAATCCTTTTGAGTTGAAAAATCGGCAGAATAAGCTACTTCGCCTTTCTTCCAGGTGGTTACATCAGTTTCGTTGTCGTACACCTCGTTCGGAAATGTTTTCTCAAACTCGCTTCGGATCATCGTAAATCGGTCGGGGCGGTTCCACTTTCGCGCATATAGTACACGACTGGGGCTTTGCAGCTTAGTAATTTTTATGGTCCCAGTAGCTTTTTCTTTTTCGCCGTTCAGGTTGGTTGTTGCCAGCGAAAACTGAAAACCTTTATCGAGGTTGATTTCCTCGGGCAGATTGGTGTTGATAAGCAGTGACTGGTAGCCCACCGAAATTGTCGTCCCGGCTTCGTGTGTTTCGCCATTGATGTCGGTCACCTCGGCTTTTACTGTGTACGAAAAAACAGGCTGGTTTTTCTTGTCAAACGAGTTGTCAGGAATGGCATCAAACGTAATCTGGAAAGAGCCATCGGCTCCGGTTTCAGTTTCACCGTTGGTTATTTCCATGTCGGTCCGTCGCGACATATACCGGCCTACATTCCAAAAATACGGGAAATGAACATCTCGGCTTACCCGGTATTTCACTTTGCCGCCCGAAACCGAATTTCCGGCATAAGCCATTGCTTTCCCGGTAACCGTAACTGGTTTCCCGAGTTTGTACGAACCTTTTACCGGCTCAAAACTTACCTCAAATTTGGGGCGTTTATATTCTTCAACCTGGAAATAATTGGACCCGTTTTCACAGCGAATTTCCATTTGTCCGGTCAGCGCATTTTGTGGCGCGGTGAAACTTCCGGCAAAGGAACCAAATTCATTCGTCGTCAGAGTTTGTTTCGAAACCATCTGATTGTTTGCATCATACAACGAAACCTCAGTTGTATAGCCGGTCTTTATTTTTACATCGTTACCTTTTCGTTCGAGTACAATCCCTTTGAAATAAACAGTTTGTCCCGGGCGATAAATGGCTCGGTCGGTAAAAAAGTGGGTTTGGGTAACTGGTTTCGGATCCTGTTTTTTATAATAATACGAGTTAAAATATTCTTCGGTGATCAGTTGGTCATTTTTAGTGCTGAACTCCAAATAATAATTGAGGTACTGTCCATCTTTATTTTTCGGGTTAATAATCACCATCCCGTTTTTGTCTGTCAATATTTTATTCCCAGCCGTAATCTCCATTTTTCTGGATTTCTGAGAATACTCCCTGAAAAAAGGCTGAACCGTAATACCAGCAAGTGGTTGACCAGTTTCGCGCTGCAAAACCATCACATCTTTGTTTGCATCGTTGTTGCAGGTAATGTAGCTAATATTACTGCACCAGAACGTAGCATAAACCACCACTGCCGATTTCTTCGGAAATTCCGGATTATTGCTTGCCTGTAGCACATAGTACCCTGATGGAACTGCCGGAATTTTCACTTCAGCCGAATGTTCACGGTAGTCGCCATCGTCGGGCAAAGCTTGTTCCCATTCCGTCGTTGGTTTTATTTTCAGGTATTCGGCAAAACGGATGTCATTTTCTTTTTCTTGCAGATCGCGCTCTGTCGCCGGATTGATCTTCAGCAACCGAAAATATATTTTCGGAGCGTTTTTATAGCTAACCAGCGCCAATGAGGGTTTCTGAATTGGAATTGCATTCGAAATAGTTACCGATAAAAAAGGTTGCTGAATACTTTCGAGTAACGCTTTGCAATTTTTGCCGCCAAAACTTTCCGGGAAACGGGAAATGGTTTCATTGCATATTTCTACTGCTTTTTTCTTGTTCCATTTCTTTTCTGAATTTTCAGTTTTATTTTCCGCGTCGTTTTCATTGTAAGGGATCATTTCTGCATCTCCATTCAACAATTGTGCTTTGTGCCAGGCAATTTCAGCCGATGCCTCATGATTGGAATAGTGGTTTTGGAGTTGAGTCAGCGCTACCAGAAATAAGCTGTCTTTTTTTGGTAGCGTGCTTTTGTCGTGCACAAAATTCAGCCGCGAAAGGTCTGCGTCAACCAAAGCTGTTGGCTCGGCATCGTATTGATGCAAGGCAATAATTTCCTGAAGCAATTTGAGTGCGTGGAAATCGAACGAAAACGTATCAGAAGAAGTAATATTCAGCTTTATAAAATCAGTTATCGAGCTGAAATATTGTTTGTTATTTATCGAAAAGGAGTTGGCTGGAGCCGTCAGCCCGGCGTCGTTCGATGAATAAAAGTCGACCGCGCGGAAAGCCAGAAAATCGAACAGGGTCGGGCGGTATTTTTCGGAGCTTTCCTGTTTGATAAGTATTTCAGAGAAATTAGTGATGGGGAAGTTTTTCAACAAATCTTTGTCGGCGAGCGACTGAGCGTAATTTTCCATGCAGGCGGCAATCAGTTTTCGGGCATCCCAGGTTGCCAGGTCGTCGGGAACAAAATTGGCTGTTTCGCTACGGTTCAGGATATTCCAGCGGTTGTTCTGGAAATATCGCCAATAAAGTTCAGCCAATATCGAGCTCAATAGCTGTTTGTTGGGCGATTTAGCCTGCGTAATTTCTGACTTGGTCCGTTCAATCGCTGTTTTGTAAAAATCTTCCTGAAAGTCGGCTTCCAGCTTCATTTTATACAATGTAGCCTTGATGAACGGGTTTGTTTCTCCAGAAGTTTTGGCTTCGTTGTAAATGCAGTTTACAATTTCGAGCGCCGATTGTGGTTGTCCAAGGTTCGACAATGAATCGACTTTTTGCCAGTCGTGTGTATAGTTGTTTTGGGCAACTGTTCCTAATCCAAAAAACAGAAAAATGAGGCAGATAAATTGTTTCATGGCTGTGATTTTCTAGGCAAGGTGAATTTGCAATAATTATTCAATGGCACTATCAAGAACAATGCCACAGCTGTAAGAAAGGGATTTCAACTCTCTAAAAGATGAAATCCCTCTTTTTATTTGATTTATTGCATTAGCAGTATACGTCGTGATTTCCTTTCTTTACTTTTTCGAGCAACGTAATCGAGCGTTCACGCGCTGTTCCGTGCATCTGGTTGATAATATCCTCGATCAATCCTTCTCCAATCAGTCGTGTTTCGTAAGAAGCATAATCCATAAGGTATTCCATAAATGTTGAGACTGCATTGGGATTGCAATGGTTTTTGATGTCGCCAGGTTTAGCACGGTCCATAAAATCCTGGCCGGTTCGCCCTAATCGATAACAGCCTGTGCAGAACGAAGGAATGTAGCCCATTTCGGCCACATCGCGAATTACTTCGTCGAGTGGACGGTGGTCGCCCAAACAAAATTGACTACCATCGTCTTCATGCTGCGAGTCGGTATAACCGCCCGGATTGGTGCGGCTTCCTGCTGAAATTTGCGAAACGCCCAGTGCAAATGTATCGCGGCGCATTGTGGCGGTCTCGCGCGTTGACATGATGATGCCTGTGTAAGGAACAGCCAATCTTAGGATGGCAACAATCTTTCTGAAATCGAGATCGGAAACAGCGTGTGGTGGGTGCATTGCCAGATCAGAACCGGTTGCAGGTTCAATTCTGGGAACGCTAATTGTATGTGGCCCAACCCCGAAAGCACGTTCTAATTCCTGAATATGTTGCATCATAGCAAGTAATTCGAAACGAAAATCAAACAATCCGAATAAAACACCAATACCTACATCATCAATTCCTGCTTCCATTGCCCGGTGAAAGGCTGTAACCCTGTAATCATAATCAGTTTTTTTCCCGGCCAAATGTACATTGTGGTAAGTTCCGGTATGATATGTTTCCTGGAACAATTGGAATGTTCCTATCTTGGCTTCTTTCAATAGTTTAAATTCAGGTAAATCGAGTGGTGCAATGTTTACATTTACGCGGCGAATTTCTCCATTTCCTACCTTAGTATCGTAAATGGTTGCTATTGAATCTAAAACATACTGAAATCCTTGTCGGGGATATGATTCGCCGGCTACCATTAGAATACGTTTATGGCCTTGGTTAACCAGAATTTCAGTTTCGCGCCTGATTTCGTCCTGTTTAAGCGAACGGCGCACAAGAGCTTTGTTTTTTGCCCGAAAGGCGCAGTATGTGCATTCGTTGGCACATAAGTTCGAAATATATAATGGGGCAAAAATAACCAATCGTTTCCCGTAGATTTTTTCCTTAATAATATTAGCTTCTTCGAAAAGCTCGAAGAGTTGCATCGGATCGCTGATGTTGGAAAGTACAGCAACGTCCTCCATATTCAATCCTTTCATTTCTTTCGCTTTGTTCAATACTGCGCGAACTTTAGCTGGCTCGGGTCGCTTGTTCTCTTCAAGAATCCGGGCAATTTCTGACTCATTTATAAAAGCTGACATGATCTCTGAATTCAAAAATTATGAATCAAAGGTACGACACCCACGCCAAAAATGAATGATTAATGATATACTTGTAGCATCTTTTTATCATACTCAACCTTTATGCCTGAAAATTCGATCCATTTGCTGTCGATTGCAAGTGTCACGGTGCTTAGCCTCACTGTAACTGTTTGGTATAGCTGGCTGACGTATAAGCAAAAGATAAAACCGGCGCTGGCCATGTGGATCTTCTTCACCATTGCGGTTGCTATCAGTCTGGCCACTTACCTGAAGTCGGGAAAATTCAGCCTGCTCGACAATATTCTGAATACGGCAGATTTGATCCAGGTATCGGCAATTTCGGTGATGATCTGGTTGTACGGCGATCATACCTCGCGACTGACTCGGTTCGACAAAGGCTGCCTCATTGCGGTTTCCATTATTTTGGCGTTCTGGCTGGTTTCGAAGAATCACATCATCACCCACACCTTAACGCAGGGAATCATGGTAATTGCCTATTTCCCGGTTATTGCACGTTTGTGGAAAACGCGCGAGAATACCGAATCGTTTATTCCGTGGACGGGCATGTTGCTGGCGCCAGCCTTGTCGTTGCTATCGAGCAAGGGAACCCTGGCAACCATCTACTCGGTGCGTGCCATTATTTGCATTTTGGTGCTGATGCTGCTGATGTTGCGGGTGGAGTATTTGGGGAGAAAAGAAAAAGAACATAATTCAATTTAACAGATTAATGTGAACTCGGAGGCCAAAACAAGCTTTTTTAATCGTATGAAATCCCAAATATGGTTCAAGAAAGCTATTGATCAAATATCCAATGTTTGTTCCAAACCCAATAATCGACTTTGAATCATTTATTAGTGAATATCCATTATCTCTAAACCGATTGTCCGAATAATTAGTGAAGTAATTATGGCTTCCGAAACTGAGTTCCGGCTGGACACTTAATTTGCTAAAAAATCTTCGGCTATATCCAAAGTCAACCAACCAATAATAATCTCCATCGCCTGTTGGAGTTTTGCCATAGTTTTGTTTTCGTTCTGTTATAACAGTATTTTTTTGTCCGTTAAATTGATAGGAGTATCCTAAATAAAAGCTGTCTTCATTTTTTGTATAGAACGCGTTTATTCCCAATGCTTTTCCTGTCGAAAAAGAAATCGACGTTCCTAATTGACAATAGCTTTTATTTACAAGCAATAGGATTAGCACGGTTATTACTTTTATTGCTTTTTGATTTTTGTTGATATTTCCCATTGATAATAGGTTCAAGTAAAACAGAATTTGCGTAACATTATTGCAATCTAGCATAATCATTAATCAAAAGCAACATTTCCCATTAAACTATAAAATATAAAATGTGGTTTTATTGAGCGGGTGACTTCAAGTCACCCGCTCAATGGCTTTTGTAAACGTTATTTAAGTTTTTTGCAATTTTCTTAAATAAGAAGTTGTCTTTATTTAAGTTTTTGCCGATTTTCTTAAATAAGGCCATCCGCTAATTAATATTTTGCGTTCCAGCTTAAATTTTGTTACCAACAAAAAAGGGCAGAACGCTCGTTCCACCCTTTAGTATTTTTCTTTTTCTTGATTTTTATTTACACTGCACTTTTGCCCAGGTATCTTTCAGCTGAACTGTGCGGTTGAAAACCAGTTTTTCAGGAGTTGTATCCGGATCGACATTGAAATAACCCAACCGTTCGAACTGGAAATGATCCAGCGCTTTAGCATCCTTCACAAATGGTTCGATGTAACATTTTGGTAAAATCTGTAGCGAATCTTTGTTCATGAATTCTTTGAAATCAACGTCTTTATGTCCATCTGGTTCTTCGTCGGAGAACAAACGGTCGTACAAACGAACTTCGGCTTCGATGTTTTCGGTTGCCGAAACCCAGTGAATGGTTGATTTTACTTTACGTCCGTCGGGAGAATTTCCTCCGCGCGAGGCCGGATCGTAGGTACAATGTATTTCAATAATTTCACCGTTGGCATCTTTTATTACGTTGGTACAGGTTACAAAATAAGCGTAACGCAGGCGTACTTCAATTCCTGGTGACAGGCGAAAGAA
This sequence comes from uncultured Prolixibacteraceae bacterium, assembly GCA_937915865.1. Lineage (GTDB taxonomy): Bacteria > Bacteroidota > Bacteroidia > Bacteroidales > Prolixibacteraceae > Aquipluma. Next base: position 9,908 of record CALGIG010000061.1, read on the forward strand.
TTTCTTCGGCGGGTTTTCCATGAAATCATCCTGTTCAATATACAATTCACGTGTAAATGGCACTTTACGAATTCCCATGGTTTCGTCTTCCGGATTATTTATGGCATCCATTTCCTCAACTTGTCCTTCAGGGTAATTGGTAATAACCATTTTAAGTGGGTTGAGTACTCCCATTACACGTTGCGCCCGTTTGTTAAGGTCTTCGCGAATGCTATATTCAAGAAGGGCAACATCAGTTACTCCATCTGTTTTGGTTACACCAACACGTTCAGCAAAATTACGGACCGACTCAGGAGTGTATCCACGGCGGCGAAGTCCGCAAATTGTAGGCATACGTGGATCGTCCCATCCATTTACATGACCATCTTTCACCAGTTCGAGCAATTTACGTTTACTCATCACAGTGTAGTTTAAATTCAAACGTGAAAATTCGATCTGGCGCGGACGGTATTCAGAGTCTTTCAATTGGTCGATGAACCAATCGTAAAGAGGACGGTGTACTTCAAATTCCAGGGTACAAATTGAATGAGTAATGCCTTCCCAATAATCACATTGCCCGTGGGCAAAGTCGTACATAGGGTAGATACACCATTTGTCGCCAGTCCGGTGATGAGATGTTTTCATTATACGGTACAAGATTGGGTCCCGCATGTGCATGTTAGGCGAAGTCATATCAATTTTGCCACGCAAAACACGCTCACCTTCGTTGAATTCACCAGCTTTCATTCGCATAAAAAGGTCGAGGTTTTCTTCAACCGTACGATTACGGTAAGGACTTTCTGTACCAGGACGAGTAGGAGTTCCTTTTTGGGCGCTTATTGTTTCGGCGTCCTGATCGTCGATATATGCTTTCCCTTCCTTAATTAGTTTTACAGCAAAGCCGAATAGCTGGTCGAAATAATCTGATGCATAGTATAACCGATTATCCCAGTCGAACCCCAGCCAACGCACATCTTCCATAATCGAATCGACGTATTCAGTATCTTCTTTCGAAGGATTGGTATCGTCGAACCGAAGATTAGTTAATCCATTGTATTTTTGAGCGGTACCAAAATTCAGGCAAATAGATTTTGCATGTCCAATGTGCAAATATCCGTTAGGTTCGGGGGGGAAACGAGTATGAACTCTTCCGTTATTTTTACCTGTACTGATCTCTTCTTCAATAATTTGGTGAATAAAATTATTCGATTTCACCACATTATCATTGTCAATAACATTTTCGCTCATAATTTGTATTTTTTATTACTTCTTTTCAATAAGTCAATTCTGACAAATGTATAAAATGATTTCTGCTATTGGATATTAAGCGATTGAAAATTGATTTATGGAGCAATAAAATTAATTTTGTGTGCGAAGGTAAATAAGCCTCTCCTAACCCCTCCAAAGTGTAGGGGAATGTTGGTGCCAAGATTCAATGAGGCAGAATAACTCCGAACTTTTGGCACTCCAAACTTAATGGTAAATTGTAAATAGGTAAATCGCAAATATTTATGGCACTAATCGAAATTGAAGGAATGGAATTTTATGCTTTTCATGGGCATTTTGATGTCGAAAAAGTGGCTGGTAATCGTTTCCTGGTTAATTTGAGAATAGATACTGATTGTAGTAAGGCTAGTCGAACAGATGACCTTGAAGATACTCTTGACTATCAAAAAGCTTACCTGATTGTGAAAGAAGAAATGGGAATCCCTTCCAACCTATTGGAACATGTTGGGCAAAGAATAATTAGTCATTTAAAATCGGAATTCTCTGAAATTAATAGCATAGCAGTGAAAATTTCGAAAATGACACCTCCAATGGGAGGGCAAATAGAAAAAGTAAGCGTAACCACTTTCGGATAAAAAAGATGGGAGGCCTAAAATTTGAAGATGTAACTAAAAAAACTCGCAACACAAAACCTGCAACAATTTTTCAAACTTCAAACTTTGGCTCACTTTAGACACTTCGAGCTCTAAATTTCCAATTATTGTTCAGGAAAAATACTGAAAAAGAAATCGTTAAAAGAGGTAGGGTATTTAATTTGTCATTCGGATTAGTGATGAAATTTTAAATTTAAAGTCACTAAAATTCCGAAACATGAAAACTAAAATTCTGGCACTATTTGTATTTTCAGCGTTTGTTTTTTTCGCTTGTAAAAAAAACGATGATTCATCTACAACCGATCAAAGTACATCTTTATTGAAATCGGCGACAATTGCTACTTCAGATGTTGCTGTTCAAAGCGCTTCAATTGAATCGAGCCTGGAAGCCGATTTTTATGCAGGTTATGAACGGATATTGCGACAACTCTCCCATGTGAAAGGTAAAAAGGGCGATTTACTGAGAGGGCAGGGGGCTTTCCATTACATACAGGGAGAACTTCCGACTGTCAGTATTGATACAGCAGCTACTGGTTATCCAATCACTATTGTGATTGATTATGGCGATGGTATTGAAACCGATCACGAAAAAGTAATTAAAGGGAAAGTAACTATTGTTATTAATGGCGATAAAAATACTGATGGTAGTACTCGTGAAATAACCTATTCAAATTGTGCGGTTGATACCATTAGCATAAATGGTTCGAGCATCGAAAAATTTGTTGGAGATAACACCACTACCCGAAAAATTACATCCAGTAGCGATGTAACATTTGCAATAACCAATGGCGCAACTTTCGTACGTAAAGGTGATGAAACAGCTGAATGGCTTGCCGGCATAAGTACTCCGAAAGACAGGAGCGATGATAAAGTAGTTGTTACAGGCGCGATTAGTGTTGACAATACAACTGATAATATCTCATATTCGAAAACAATTACAAACGGTTTAGTAAAACTTGGCGATTGCTCATATATAGTTTCTGGTACAGTTGAGTATAAACAAGCTGGAGATGTTATTGCAACACTCGACTATGGCGATGGCACATGCGATAATCTTGCAACATTGACCGTTGGAGGAACAACAACCGAGGTTACTTTGCATGGGCCTAAAGGACATGAACCTCATGGATCGGCAGGAGGGACTTCAAGTTCAACAACTACGGGTTCGCACTAAATAAAAATAGATTGGGAATTAATTGGTTAAAAGAGCATGGAGCTGTAGTCAGAAATGACTACAGCTCAGGTTATGGAGAAAAATGTTTTTTGATTACCGTTTGTAAGTATTTGAAATTTAATTTAATAATTATATATGATGTAGATTTTTACACTTTTATCAGTCGCTGAAAAAAAATTATTTCAAACATTTCGAGATTCAAGTATCTTTGGGGCAGATGAAAAGTGAATTAAGTTGAGAAAAGAAGAATTTAAATCGTTGTTTGATACTTATTTCGAGGATGTTCGAAGATATATTCTCTATCGGTCGGGCGACGAAGAAATTGCGACCGATATTGCTCAGGAAACATTTATGCGGATATGGGAGAAACAAATGGTCATCGATACTCAAAGGGTAAAAGGCTTGCTGCTTAAAATAGCAGGCGATCTTTTCATCTCGCAATACCGAAGGAAACAAGTGGCCAATAATTTCTTCAATACCTTTCAACCCAGCGGAAAAAGCTCGACCCCTGAAGATGAACTAAATTTTCAGGAATTATTAAAAGCTTACGATTACGCACTTAAAACGATGCCTGAAAAACAGCGTACTGTGTTCTTGATGAACCGTATTGATGAATTGAAATATAAGGAAATTGCCGATCAGCTTGGACTTAGTGTTAAAGCTATTGAAAAAAGAATGAGTTTGGCATTGGAACATTTGAAAACTCACTTAAATGAGAAAATTACCGGCCTTATCTTATTTTTTATGGGTTTTAGTTTTAGCTGGAACAAATCAGAAAAAAACAAGTGAAACAAAATAATGAACATATTAATCTTGATAAAGTAGATAAGCTTAGCAAAACTTTTTTTTCAGGAGGAAAATTTAACTGGAAAAGAAGTAATGCCGATGTTTGGAAATCGATTGAAGAAAAAATTGGCAACCAGCCTAAAGACCGATCTTCGGTACTTTATTTTTCAATAACCAGATGGGCAGTTGCAGCAGGTATTGCTATTTTGATCGGTGCTGGCAGTTATCTTCGTTTCCATTCGGTTGAAGTGATTGTACCAGTTGGTCGACATGCCATTGCTGAATTGCCCGATCATTCGAAAGTTGATCTGAATGCACAAAGTAAGCTTGTTTATTATCCCTACTGGTGGAAAGTCTCGCGCTTGGTTAAATTTGAAGGAGAAGGTTTTTTTGAAGTACAAAAAGGTAAAAAATTTACTGTATCATCCAATAAAGGTACTACCCAGGTTGTTGGAACGAGTTTTAATATTTTTGCCAGAGATGAGACTTACAAGGTTACCTGCATTACAGGAAGTGTAAAGGTGAAATCCAAAGCTGGTTTCGAGGTATTGCTTAAACCCAATAGTAAGGCAGAGATTCAGGCTAATGGTCGGATCAATGTGCTAGTCAATATTGAAACATACTCTGAAATATCCTGGAAGAAAAATGTATTTTTATTTACGGCATCGCCAGTGTCGCAGGTATTTAAAGAAATAGAACGACAATATGGGATACATATCGAAGCTAGTATTGACGATAAATCTCTTTATACAGGTAATTTTACAAAAGACCAGAATGTGGAAGAAATTCTTGAGTATGTTTGTCCTGCACTAGGGTTAAAATATATTCGTAAGTCGGCAGGCGAGTATCTCATTGTTCAGAAAAAAGATGAATGATCAAACGGTTGGTTATATTATTTGCGATTATCCTCATTTTTATAAAAGGTTTTTCTCAATCTGAAGTTATTCAGGTTAATGTAAAAGAATTGCCCTTAAATGTTATTCTTCTGCAACTACGAAATCAGTATAACTTTCATTTTTCTTATAGTGAAGATCAAGTCTCGAAATACAAGATTACTGTTTCAAAAACTTTTGAATCGAAACATGAAGCAATAGAATTTCTTTTGAAAGATTTACCTTTTCGTGTAAGGAAAGTTGATGAAGTTTTTATAATAATCCCAGATAAAAAAAAGCTTAAAGAAGGCCCCAGACAACAAACACGAATTACCGGACAAATTGTAGAAGCAGGCTCTTATGAGCCTTTGCCATTTTCATACATCTTGATTAATAATCATCCGATGATTGCTGATGTTACCGGCAATTTTAATTATATTATAACCAGCGACAGTACTTACCACCTGCGTATTTCGCACTTGGGATACTTTATTTACGATACGGTTTTTGTGGCTGGTAATTTCAGGCAATATAAGCTGGTTCCTTCAAGTATAAAACTTCCTGAGATAACAGTGAACAAGACCGAGATTGAAAAAGCTACAATGACTGGTGAAGCGATAGGTAAAATAACTCTTAATACCAATATTTCGCACTTTTTACCAGGACAAGGAGACAATTCAGTTTTTAATCATATCCGGTTAATGCCTGGTATACAGGCTGCCGGTGAACAATCGACCGATTTACTTATTTGGGGGAGCTATGAAGGTCAAAGCCTTGTTACCTTTGATGAATTCACGCTTTTTGGCTTGAAAAATTACAACGACAATATTAGTGTTGTTAACCCCTTTCTTGTAAAAACCATTGAAATACTAAAAGGAGGATTTGATGCGAAGTATGGAAACAGAGTGGGAGGGATTGTAAATATTGTTGGAAAGAATGGTAATTCGCAAAAGCCGGTATATAGCTTTAATATCAATCCAACCACATTAAACGGAATGCTGGAGATACCAGTTTTTAAAAAATCGTCGTTGTTGTTTGCTTACCGGCAGACCTATTATAACCTCTATAATTCGGGCGATTTCAATATTTTTGCTCCAACTCATCAACCTTCAAAGAATCAACAATTTCAGTCGAGTGGACAGAATTCAAAAATCGATATGTCAGTATATCCTGACAATTATCGTTTTAGAGATTTAAACCTGAAGTTTAGCCGAAATTATGAAAATGGAGACCAGTTTTATATTAGCATGTACGGTGGTGGCGATTATTTTCATTTAGATGCGACAGGTAATGTTACCAGGGATATTATTGATTCGCACCAGGCAAAAGAAGCAACAACCTTATCGGTGTCATTGTTAAACGAAGAAAAAAATCGTCAGTATGGCGCTTCAGCTTTTTACAGTAAAAAATGGTCGGATAACTGGACAACGAAATTTATACTCTCACATTCTGATTTTACCCGCATTGTAAACGATCAGACTCAAACAACAATAGCTTCATCGTCAGTTATTCTAAAAAAGGATAAATCAAAAACCGACAATACTGCAACCGAGAACTCTGTTAGAATCGAGAATATCTTATATTTTAGACGTGGCCACCAGCTTGAGTTTGGAGGTGGTTTTTACCAAAACAGTGCAAAAATAGACTACTATACTTCAATTAACGGTATTTCTAATCCAGATAATTTAAATCACTTAAGCAATAGTAGGTTTTATGCTTTTGCCGATGATAATCTTCCAATTGGCGACAGGTTTACCCTAAAAACAGGAGCAAGGGTTAATGTTTCAACAAACAACTTAAGGTTATATGTTGAACCACGTGTCAATGTCAGTTATAAACTGGATAGTAACATGAAAATCAGTGCTTCATGGGGCCGGTTTCATCAGTTCATATCGAAAATAGCCAGTGTCGACCGTGACCAGAATTATTCTTATTTGTGGAGTGTAAGCAGTAATGATATTCCGGTAGTAAATGCCACTCATTGGGTTGGCGAATTCAACTACTCGAAAAATAACCTGAGCATTAATATTGATGGGTATTATAAACTTACACACCATATAACAGAGCGGGTTTTTGAATCACGAGAACAAGGACAAAACCTCGCAACTAACGGTTACTTTCCTTATTTTGGCGATGCAAAAGCTTTTGGAATGGATCTTTTTGTAAAGAAAGATATTGGAAAGCATTCGTTATGGGCATCGTATACCCTAAGCAAAGCCTTGGAAAGGTTAGCTGCATCCGGACAAACATTACCTGCTTATTCATTGGCGCCTCATCATCAGCTTCATGAATTTAAAATGGCTGGGTTATTGAATGTTGGAAAATTATATTTCTCAGCTGATTATGTTTATGGTTCAGGTTTGGAAATACTACGGAAAGTATTTGGCGCCACAACCGGAGATTTGAGTTATAAGAGGGTTGATGCAGCAATTACTTATAAGTTTACGCCTAAACGTTTTTCAGGTGAATTTGGTGTTTCTGTAATGAACTTGTTCGATACTCAAAACTTGAAATACAACAACCTGAAAAACATTCAGCTTACTCCCGATTTAGGAGATGTTCGTGTTTACTCTGATGCAGCTCGTTTTACTCCAACAGTTTTCCTGAAATTGGTATTTTAATAGAGGAGATTCATTATCCCGGCTTCGCTTTTTTTGAAATTCTGAATAATGGCACCAAACTTATTCCTCTTTCGAAAATCGAACCAGTATCGAAGCGTGTGGTTCCACTAAAGCAGAAAATTTATTTTTGACCTCACTCTTCTTTTCTTTTTGCCATAAATTATGAACCCGATAATTGCCTTTTAATCCAAGTTCCTCCAACGAGACAGAAATCTCACCAGTAATCGAATCATTAACATTGAAGAAAGCTACGTATTTGTCTTCTGAATTTGGAATATCTGCGGTCCAAACAATTAAGCCATCATTGTTCTTCAATTGTTTGTTATTTGCACTGTTCTGGTTTACAGCTAAAACCTCATCGTTTGTCAGAAGTGAAAGGGAGAAATCATCGTTTGTTGGCATATCCCCTCCAAACATTAGCGGAGATCGAAACATACACCATAAATTCATAAGTGTATACTGTTCAATCTTTGTGAATCCAGTCATGCGGTCACTACCTCGTTCGGCCCGAAGAGCTATATGGCCCAAAGGAAGCATGTCGGCGTCGGGCCAGTGACCTTCGCCAATGTATGGGGCCCAGGCGGCACAACGCTTAAACTGAGGGGCAAGCATTTTCCAGTTATCCCAAAAATCGTCGCATATACGCCACATGTTAGCATGGTTTACTACGTGGGTTGCTCTTTTCAATGGAGTTGCTCCAGGCGAAGTCGAGAAAACCATTGGTCTTCCACATCGGTCAATTGCTTTACGGATCATCGAAATTTCTCCATGATAATAAGGACGCGATAAATCATCCACTTTAACGTAATCAACTCCCCATGAGGCGTAAAGATTAAAAATGGAGTTATAATAATCCTGGGCCCCTGCTTTGAGTGTGTCAATAGTTTTCATATCGCGCAGCCAGCCACATTGAAACAAATCAGAAAAAATATCTTTTGCAGTGTAGTTGCTGTCTTTGATAGGACAATTCTTTTTTACAGCTTCTACCGGTATCCCGCGCATCAGGTGAATCCCAAACTTAAGTCCTTTTGAGTGAATATAGTCGGCCAATGGTTTGAACCCTTTCCCATTGGATGCTGAAGGGAAACGGTTTACCGCAGGGAGAAACCTTCCATATTCGTCCATTGTATAAATTGGGTCTTTTTCGTTGTAGCCGCCAGCCTTATCGTTTTCAACAAACCATCGAATATCAACTACAATATATTCCCAGCCATGTTGTTTTAGTTTTTCAGCCATGTAGTCGGCGTTGGCCTTTACTTCATTTTCGGTAACTGTAGGGCCATAACAATCCCAGCTGTTCCATCCCATTGGTGGGGTTTTGGCATAATTCCAGAATTGGGTATTAGGTTTTGTAGTTTGAGTTTTTTGTTGGTTCCCAGTACATGAAAGTACAAGTAAAGTAATAACGATTAACAAAAATGAACTTGTTTTCTTCATAAATCCAGAATTTTAGGGTCGCCTTAAAAGTGTAAAAATAACATTTATAGAACAAAACAGCTTATCGAATAATAAAATGTTTTTATAACCAATGGAAGTTAAGTTAACGCAACCATTTAAATACGGATACAATCTTAAATTCATTCATGTAAAACTTTAAAAAACAGGAAAAAGATGAAACGTTTATTCTATTTGCTACTATTTGCTGGATTTATGTCGTGTGAAAAAGAAAACGAGATAGGTGAGCCTTCGTTACAGTCAGTGATAGTAAGTCCGATTGAATTATCTAATACAGAAATATTTACCGACTTGTCGTTTGGCACCAGTGAGGTCGGTTATATTTGTGGGGCAATGGGTACATTAGTAAAAACTACTAATGGCGGAAAAAACTGGACAACTATCAACTCGGGAATCCAACCCAGTTTAAACTGCATACAGGCACGCGATGATAAAAATGTTTTTATGGCCCGAAACGAACTTTATTATACTGCTGATGGAGGAACCAGTTGGAAAACTGCAGGATTGGAAAATTTAGGTTCGGGTATTTTTGATATCAAATTTGTGAATGCAACAACAGGTTTCATTGCCAAAAATGGAGTAATGAAAACAACAGATTCAGGGAAAACCTGGACTTCGAAATTTGATTCGGGCACTGATGAAGAATATTACGCGTTAACCTACAATAAATTACAATTTCTGAATTCAAATGTAGGTTTTTGTGCCGGAGGGAAGACTTATGATGGTACTTCTATCGGAAATATGGTGAAAACAACTGATGGGGGTGAAACTTGGGTAAGTTTAAAAATGAAAATGAGCCAGATTACATCGTTTTATTTTCTGGATGCTAATACCGGATTTGTTTTTAATTTCAATCAGGAACTATGGAAAACAACCGATGGAGGTATTACCTGGGTAAAGGTAAGTTATTCTATACCTGACAAATACACCGATTGCTATTTCGTAAGCGATACTAAAATTGTGCTTCGTACTTCGAATCGAATTTATCATTCAATTGATGGAGGAATTACCTGGACAAAAGATTTTGAATTGTCGTCGAACGATATTCAGTTAACACGTATGAAATTTATTGATTCGATTACTGGCTTTGTTATAGGTAGTAATGGCTATGTGGCTCAGATAAGGCTAAATTAAGATAAGCCGAAAGAGGCAACTAATTAAGGTGCCTCTTTCATCTTTACTTCCAATCAAATTTTGATAAAGAGTTCTTCTTTATCTCTCCTGACTTTAGTTTTGCCGTTAAGGTAATCGGTTTGCTCATCGCGATAACCCAATACCAATATTACAGTGCTGCGAAGGCCTTTTTCAGCAAGCCCGAGAGTAGCATCCAAAGCATCCGGGTCAAATCCTTCCATTGGAGTAGCGTCAACTTGTTCGTCAGCTGCAGCAACCAAGCCAAATCCAAGTGCAATATATGCCTGTTTTTGGTTCCATGTAACCAATTGTTCAGGAGTTTTCCCTGAAACAGCACCAGTAGCCATGTTGCGCATTCCTTCGAGTGCTTCAACTGGTATCCCGCGTAACGAAGCAATGTGGTTGATATATTTGTCAACATTCTCAATGCTATAATCTTTCCATGCCGCAAAAACCAGTACATGAGATCCTTCGGTTATTTGTGGTTGATTAAAGATGGCTGGGGCAATTTTTGCTCTTGTTTCAGCATCTTCAATTACCAAAACGGTAAAGGGTTGCAGGCCAATTGATGTTGGGGCGAGTTGAATTGCCTCAAGGATGTTTTCTAACTTCTGAACCGGAACTTTTTGTCCGTTCATTCGTTTGGTGGCATAACGCCATTTTAGTGTTTTTAATACGCTCATTTTTAATTGTTTTAGTGACTTTGTAAAAAATAAGTTGTAAAATTGAAACTCAATAGTTACTTTTAGTGCCTCAATAATACAAAGTAACTTTTGAACCAACAATAACGCATTTTTTAATAACTGAGTATAATGGAAGTAACTATTGTTGAAAATCAGGCAATTAATCTCAAAGAAAAATTACATTTTTTTTTCGAACATGAAGAACATGATCATTCATTTTGTCCGGTACGTGATATAATGGATCGTTTTGGAGACAAATGGTCGTTATTGGTAATTTTGCAACTGGGCTATTCTGGAAAAACTAGGTTTAACGAATTGAAGAATAAAATTGATGGTATCTCGCAACGGATGTTAACGGTAACCCTGCGGTCGCTCGAACGTGATGGGTTGCTTATTCGCAGTATTTATGCTGAAGTTCCTCCACGTGTCGAATATGATTTGACAGAAATGGGTAAGGGATTACTCTTGAAAATTTTCGAATTGGCCCAATGGGCCTCGTCCAATATGGATCAGATAATTGGTGCTCGTGAACTATACGACGATAAAGTTCAGATGGCATAATTTTTCCTACGTCAGGATTTTTCTTGTTGGTTCGAACAAAATTTTGCTATCTTTGCCAGCCCTTAAGGGAGAATCTTAAATTCAAATGGTCGGTTGGCCGAGTGGTTAGGCAGCGGTCTGCAAAACCGTGTACGGCGGTTCGAATCCGCCACTGACCTCAA
>CALGIG010000062.1 GCA_937915865.1 uncultured Prolixibacteraceae bacterium
GAAGATCAATTTTAGAAGGCCGCTTATACGAATGCTGAAAATTTTCCGCACTGCCAGACATTACTGGGATTACAAAGAAAAGAAGAAATTGAAATTCATTAAGAGTTGTTTGCTTCCATTCCGATTTGAGCTTAGCCTAACAAATCTTCTTCCAACTTGTCAGGCCTTCTTTTTACCAGTTAGCACGCGTATTCCCGCCAAGAAGCGGGACGTGCCACGGACCCTGCTAAGAGAATTATAAACCACAATAGCCACAATAGAACCCGCCAGATTGACAATATTGTCAAATTTCACATTCTTTCATTCTCAAATCATCACATTTTCAAATCATCACATCACCCGACGCGTGCCACGGGCCTTTCAATGGTGAATCCGTCCCGGTGGTCGAGCGGTTCCGATCGCTATCGGAACGAGACCAGCCGGGCATAAACCTTTCAAAGAGAAATATAAACCAATAGCCCAACTTGTCCCGGCTACTTTGCCGGCAACAGGGCACACCGGGATTGAACCGCTACTCCAAAGGAAATCCGGATTTCCCGCACTTCCATTTGCATAAAAAGGGGCGTTATTGTAAATTTATAGCTCTTAAAAGCCCCTCAAAATTATTGAACTGACAAACAGACGATTACCCTATGGTGAATATTGAGCTGAAATTTAATCTGCTGCAGATATTTGCCTGTTTGCACCTGTTGTAAATATATGAAACATAGTTATCTGCTCTTTCTTTTTTGTGCATTGCTTTCGTTGCAACATTGCTATGCAGCAACCGATAAAGCCGGATTTTATGGTTTTTGGGAGGGCCCTCACCCCTCAGCAGTGAATAAAAAATTCTACATCCGGATAGTGGAATTAAAAGACTCCGTCAAGGCATACGGATTCTGGACAAAAAATAAATTCTATGATTCTCAGTTTGCAATTGACCGCTTATTTTTAAACGCAGACAGCATCCATTTTTACATTCCCGACTGGAACTGTTCCTATTCAGGTAAACTGGCCGATACAATCATATACGGCGGGTTCAGTTGCCCGGATGAACCGTATGATGCCGTTAATCTGGTTAAAAATAACGAGGCTGCAAATTACCTGACCGATGCAAAGCCTGATTGCAGCAATATCGATTACAGATATCAATATAAAGAACCTGAATTATTTGATGAAAATATACCAACAGCGGGCTTTCAGGCAAAGCATGATTCCTTATTTATCCATTCATTGATTCCGGAAATAATCAGCAACCAATACGGCAGAATCAATTCATTTCTTTTAATGAAGAACGGCAGCCTGATCTGTGAAGAATATTTTTACGGATACACCAGGGATGATTTACATCAGATTGAATCCACAACCAAAAGCATCACCTCGCTGCTTACAGGCATCGCTATAGACAAGGGACTGATTTCAGATTTAAATGAACCTCTGTATGAAATATTCCCGGAATATGACCATCTGCGTAAAGGCGCATACAGACATATTAAACTGTCCCATCTTTTGTCGATGACCTCAGGCTTCTCCGGTGAGTATGAGCCTTATAAGGATTATGACAGAATAGATTATGCATTGAAAAGAAAATTAATCGCCCCCGCCGGAAGTAAATTTATATATGACGGCGGCAATACAGAAATTCTGGGGGCTGTATTAAAAAGGAAAACAGGAATTTATGCAGATGCATTTGCCGGAAAATTTCTTTTTGACCCCCTTGGCATTATAAAATATGACTGGAGTGTTTTTAAACAGGATAGTTTCCCCTGTATGGGCGGTTCTTTGCAAATGTTACCCACCGATATGCTAAAAATTGGTTTACTGGTTTTAAATAACGGAATGTATAATGATAAGCAGATTATTTCCGGTGATTGGATGGCAACATCCACCTCAACAAAAACCAAAACGCATATTAAGGGAGATGACTATGGTTACCTATGGTGGAAGATCTCTGTTGAATCAGGTAACAGGACCTATTCAGCCGTATGGGGGAATGGACTGGGAAGCCAGTTTATATATATTTTTCCTGAGCTGAACACCATCATCGTTACAACAGGCCACAATTACGAATATGATTCATGGGCCATTACAAACGGGATCGGAAAATATTTATATCTCCTCGAACACCAGTTACCAAATGGCGGCAAATAAAACTTAAGCGCAACCGCTGCTCAAAAGCCGGAGCGCAGCCGCCCCTGGGCCATGGCACCGGATATCTGAATTCTGCGGTTTAATCTTCTGCACAATAACCAACGGCAGGCTTGAAAACGTAAACTTGTCAGGGGGAAAACAACAAGTCGTTTTGAAGAAAACATCAAGTCGCTTCCAGGAAAACATCAGGTCGTTTTCAGGAAAACATCAGGTCGTTTCCAGGAAAACATCAGGTCGTTTTGAATAAAATGTCAAGTCGTTTTAAGGAAAACATCAGGTCGTTTTCATTGAAACGAAAGCATGTTTCCGGTAAAAGGAACGTTCGTTTCAGAAAAAAGGAACGTTTCTTTTCAGTAAAACGTAAGCACGTTTCAAGCAAAACGTAAGCACGTTTCAGACAAAACGTAAGCACGTTTTTGGGAAAACGTAAGCACGTTTTCGGGGGAGCAAATATTTATTTTCTGCGCATTTGCTTGCATAAAGGGGGGTTGATATTGTATATTTACTGCACTTGATAATTATAGCGAGGTGTAAATTTGTTAACAAACTAATAGATACAAAGGTTTTTAAGTGATTGAGGATTTAATTTGGCGCAGAACTTAACTCGTTGTAAAACATTTTAGATTCGAAATAGACAAACGAAACTTAAATGAAATACGCAATTGTAAATGGAGAAAAAACAGAAGCCTTTAAAGGAGGAAAAGGTATCTGCCCAAATTGTGGTTCAGAGTTATTAGCCAGATGCGGTGACGTTAAAATAAATCATTGGTCACATAAAGGAACTAAAAACTGTGATTCTTGGTGGGAAAACGAAACTGAATGGCACAGAAAATGGAAAGATCAATTCCCAAAAGAATGGCAAGAGGTTGTGCATTTTGACGATAAAGGCGAAAAACATATTGCGGATGTAAGAACAAAAACTAACTGGATTATCGAATTTCAACATTCATATATTAAACCTGAAGAACAAAAATCAAGAAATGATTTCTATTCTAAATTGGTTTGGGTAATTGATGGATTAAGAAGAAAAACAGACAGAGTTCAATTCCAGAAAAAATTAGAAGAAAGTATACAGGCACCTGTTGGAAACATTAATATCCGACAGATTAACTTCCCGGAAGAATCTCGGCTTCTAAAAGAATGGCTTAATTGTGGGGTTCCAATTTTTTTTGATTTTAATGAAATAAGCAAATCGAGATTATGGTTTCTTCTGCCTTTAAGAATCCGGAATGAAGCTTATTTAATACCTTTCTCTCGTGAAGAATTTATTAAAATTCATAACAATGAAGGATTCGATGAATTGGTCAACAAGTTAATTCCAAATATTCGAAAAGCAATTATTGATTACAAACAAAACATTTCAAACAGGATTTTTAGCGATTATCTTAATAGTAAAACCCGAAGACCGTATAGAAGACGATTTTAATAAATGAAAAACGCATTATAATTAAGGATATTAGCTAATGGGGATTAATACTGGAAACTCAAAATAGTTTCTCACGTTCAGTGCTATTTTTCCCGGGACATAAACCATTAAATTTTTTCAAAATATTGTAAAAAGGGATTAGACCACCTCATTCCAACATAGTTAAGTAAACGTTAAAAATACCGACCTGACACTTATGTTATAAGTTTCGATTATATGGATTTACAGAACATACTTATCTTCTTAGCACTATTAGTAGCTGCTTCAGTTAAATACCTGACATACTACTACAAACGTAAACGTCGAAGAGATTACTACCGTAATGTTTACCTTACATCGGATGATTGGAAGCGGAAACGCTATGTTGTACTAAAAAGAGACAATTGGCGATGTGTGTATTGTGGAGCACCTGCAACACAGGTTCACCATAAGAAATATGCAAGAAAGAGAATTGGAAAAGAACCTATCAAATGGCTGGTGTCAGTCTGCAACTCTTGTCATGAATCACAACATAATTAGAACGAATTAGAATTAACGAAACTTGCTGTTCTTGACTGCTTTTCAAAGTTATTGAATAATGTAGGATCGAGTTTGGCACGCTTTCTGAGTCAATGAGTATTCTCAAAAGTAGCCTCTATTTCACGAATAAATTCAGCGATGGTTCGATTATCGGAATTTCCAAGAGAGGTAAATTCAACATCTTCAAATTCATACCAGGAATGATCGACTTCAGGAAGGTAGTCTTCAAATTGCAGCAAAGGGAGCCCCCATTTTGTCGCATCAAAGAACTCTCCGTCAATTAACTGTGCCCTAATCTTACCTCTTGTTTCTTCCAGTGACAGATTTTCCGGATTCCGGAAAACAACCTGACCGAATAGCTTATAATTACCGGCATCTCGGTAGAGGTAGGAGAATCGGATGTTTGTTATTCCGGAACTCATTTTTCTAAACTTTTAAAAATAACCTCTATAGCTTATTGGCTCAGGTCTGCATATTTGGTTTAATGAGCCCTGTAACATAAACATCTGTACATCCTTCTCAAAACTGAACAAACGATACAAATGATACCTGTCTTTCTCAGAAATTGAAAAGTCCAATTCATTCTTACTGAAGAAAATCGGGGTTTCCTTCCCCAACTTTGTGGTTTTAACTTCAATGTATTTATCGGTTCCATTCAGATTTCGGGAAAGAATATCAAAACCGGCACCGTCTCCTTCTTCTTTAGAAACCCACCGGATTTTCTCTGCCAGCTTTTCTTTTCCGGCATTGATCAGATGCCATTTTTCAAATTCTATAACCAGCTCTTCCCCCAGAAAACCGAGTCGGGAATTCTTCTGTTCCCGTTCCAGATAATTTGTTTTTATGGGACTTCTGTGATAGGTTGCTTTTGGTTCCGCAACAAAATTTGCTACTGGTGGCTCAACAATAAGATTTCTGAAATTGAAATCAGCTTTTTTTGGTACAATAGCTTTATCAGAAAATAAAAGGAACTGTTCCTCAATATTCCGGTTATTCTCAAGATATCCGATAACCGCCTCAACTAAAATCTGTTGATAATTAAAACGGGGCAAATAGCCTTTTATGTAGGGTTGCCCCACCTCAATTAATACAGCACTGATGTTCTGGTGTTTAAATTCAATTGAACCATCTGACCGATTTTGTAATAGTGGTTTTAATGCCCTACGGTGTTCTGCTTTGGAATATGGTTCACCCCTTAACTCCGCCGAAAGCATCTTAAAATAATCGGCGATAATAAGTTGAACTTCTGTATTTGACCAGGAATCTCCTTCCATTAAAGGTTGTATTTCATGACTGAAAAAAATGAATTTAAGTCAATATGAAAAATATAATTTGATGGAGAAGAGTACCCGTTAATGTTATATTGATTTGTTGATGCATAACATACTTGAACTGTTGAATCTTCAATTGCAACTAATCCGACAGATAGAGATGAAAGTTTATTATTCATAGGAGCAATAACAATATTATAATCACTTCCATACATTAAAATTTGGTTTTTAACAGTTTGTATTGTTTCTTCAAGATTGATACAGGAGAATTCAAAAGTATCTGAACCAGAATTCATAATTTGCAAATGATTAAAGTTTTCTTCATTGATTTTGGCTAACTCTGGATTTATTGATTTAATTGTACTTGCTTTTCCTAAAACTAACTTTGCGGGCTCATATATGTCAATTAATGTCTGAGCGCGCTCATATTCAAATCCAGTAAGAATTATCAATAAGAATTTTTTCAATGACGAAAAGTCACCTGGATAACTAAAAACAGAACGGATTTCCTTTACACCTTTTGACAACCATATTTCTTTACTAGAATCACTAATGGAATAGTGATTTGATGGAGTATAAAATAGATGAAATTCAAAATCATTTTTTTTAAAATATGCAATCCGTAAAAGCATTAGTAAATTTTCACGGGTAAATGTTGTAATGTCAATTGCAATAATGGATTTCTTTTTGAATGAATTAAACCATTTATAAAAGGAATCAAAATTATTAATTGGTTGATGTTTTTTGAGAATTTCAACTTCTATTTGCTTTTCCTGAAATAATTGTTTTAGTCGTTCTAATCTTTCATCTGAAATTTCGTAGTTATTCTCAAAGTGGCAAATAATAACATTGTCAATTAAATCTTTCGAAATTGTTGATGCAAGTGTTAAACATCTTTCTTCGAAGCTGGAAGAACAAATAAAATAGTCAAACCTTAATCTCTCAGGAAGATTAAAATCGGAAATTGGTATTTTATTCATGTTTTCCATAATTTTGTTAATTATTAATCGAACAAAGTTAATTCGGCTTCATTTTCTGGCTTTTCAAGCCTTTTAATGTATAAGTTTATAAAATCTTTAGGTTTGGTTAATGCTATTTTCAATGTATCGCTTGACATGAACTGATAACCAAAAAAACCTAAGGGGTTAAGTTTATAATATGGAGCTAAAACCCGACTCAAAATATATAAGGAATTTCGACCAGTACCTGTTTTATTCCCAATTGTGCTTTTATGAAAATATCCATATTTAATACCCAAGTCAATTACTTCTTGTAATTCTGTGTCTGGTCGATCATTTAAAGCAACAGAAAAAACCACACGATCTGCTCTTTCTGACACAAAAATAGCATGAAATAGCTCTCCTAAAGAATCTACTAGGTTTTTCAGTTTATCTGCTTTTTTTAACTGTGCAGCATCATCCTTTGAATCTGTAAAAATCTTATCAAACTCATCGGTTAGAAATTTTTCAGAGTAATTGGTTATTATTTCATTTTGAAAATTATCAGGAATGAATTTTATTTCAGAGTCTTGATTTCTCGACAATAAAAGAGAATACATTTCTTGAGCAGGGGCCAAAAAATGACGAATTACTCCTGATGAAATAGCAACAAGTTGATTAAATCCTGCATAACTATAAGTCATACCTGATTTTCCTGATTTTCTTTCCTTTACAAATTCTGACCGGCAATATCTTCTTGCTGCATCAGTCCCCTGATATTTTTTTATTGGATCAAATTTCTTTTCTGCAATTTCATCATATATTTCCCTAATTCTTTTTTCTTGTTCTTCATCCTCCGGGAAGAAATCTTCAGCATTTATTTCCAACCCTAAATAAACATCTAATCGTTTTTCAACGATCATTTTGATTCTCTTGTAATAATCCTCTCCAGATGAAGTGTACTTAGTAGCAATGTTTATTTCAGAATAATCATGAGGAGAATCAATTCTTTTGCCTGTTGAAGTCAAATAGGTTAAATAGTCATGCTGCGTTGAAATTTTTATGCAAATGTCTTTTGTTGTCCGATAAGATACCCAGGTATTTAAAATTTTGGTCTGCTCTTTATTCAAGTAACCAGCATCATCGAAAAGAAGGTAAAAAGCTTTATTTGGGGGAAAAAACGATAATTTGTTTAGTTCTTGAAATAAAGGAAGTAGAAAATCAATAAAATCGACAAGTGGCCCATTATATGGAACAATTTCATTTTGAATTGCAATGCGTTTGCAATAATTGGAGCATTCTCGGTACATATGATCGAGAACTTTGGCCATTTGTTTAAAAAGATTAACCCCATTTGCCTTTAGATTCATCTTGGCCTCCTGGTAACCAGCTAATCTAAGTAAACTAATGAATTCCTTTTCATAAAAGTTCTGTATCTCCTGATCGTAATTATTTAACTCCTCCTTTATTGTATCAGCAATAAATTCAAAAGAAATAGATAGTACATACGTCACCAATAGATGCTCGTTTAAAACCGTATTTGCATGATTCTCTAATCGTTCAAAATCAACAATGTTAATGTTGGTTTTCTTAATTGGGATATAGATTGAAAAGAAATCTAATTCGTTGAATTCGCATTTTTTGACAATTTTTTGACAATCAGGCAAAATATACCTAAACATCATACTTTTACCCGATCCGCGAGGTCCGTTAATAAATGTATGATTTGTCTCCTTAACTTGAAAAAAATCTGTAAATACGTCCACAAATAAGCTTACAATCTCATCTGCAGAATTCTGCTCCGGAGTTTTTATTTCAAATGGATTTTTAATCATTTTTAGTACTCCTTTCTATCAAGTTATAAAAGTAGTCACCATCTATATCCCGCCCTGAACTTCTTAACTCATTATAACAAATTTCAAAAATACTTTTATTTTGTACATCTGGATACCCGTTTTCTTTTAACTGAAATGAAACTGGATTGGGCTTTACTAAATCATTATTAGTTTCGATATGGATGTCAACATCAATAGTGTTATATCTATATTTCTCTGAAAGAAATCTATTGCAGTACAAACATTCTAAAAAGGTCTTAATGTTCCTTTTGTATATCTCATCAAGCAAAAATATTCGATTACCAGCCTCATTCTTATATTTCTTGATCAATATATCCTCAGTGAGGTAAAAATTCATTTTAACTTTTCTTGTGCCTGTAAGCGCAACGCAAGAATCAAGACATGATGAAAAAACATGATAAATTTTACTGTCCTCTGTAATCCTTTCATTTTCCAGTAAAAATGTAGAAGCTCTTGTTGCATCATCGGCTAATTCATCAGCTAATCTAAGAATTGCAGCAATGCGTTTCAAATTTATAATTTGATTTGATACAACCTGATTTTCTGGCAGATTGCCAATTGGATCTTTTTTTCCCGAATGTGTTTTAGCGATTAATGCAATATATCTTTTTTCAACAGATGTTAGAGACTCTTTACCAAAAGTCTGAATTATTTGTCTGGCATTCTCTTCATGTCCAGTTCTACCATTAATAATATGTCCTGCGTCATGAATCTGAATTGCCAGTAAAAGAAAAAATACTTCGTACGCTGTTAATACACCGTCCTTTATATCTATTACTTCTGATGCTTTTTCAATTACTTTTTTAATATGTTTTTCTCCATGATCATTTAAAAAAATATCAGGAATAAGTTTCACAACTATTGCTTTTATATCGGCATGGATCTGATTATTCATATAATCCCTTATAGTCACGTATTTGGCGACATAGTTTTCGTCGTTTGGAAAAGCTGTAACTGGTTGAGATAAAAACCAATCCTCAATATTGTGATTAGATTCTTTCATTATTTGTATAGTCGATTATCTGTTTAAAAATCTCCTCAGCTAAAAGAGGCGGTACAGCATTACCGATTTGCTGCTGAATGTTCATCAATGTTCCTTCAAAAAAGAAATCATCAGGAAAACTTTGAATACGGGCAGCTTCGCGCACTGACAAACCACGATCTTGCATTGGGTGTATAAGCATGTTTTTCCGGTAGTTGGAAATAGCAACTGAAGGTTTATCAGGATCAAGCCGTTTATAAATTCCACTATGGCAATTGTCCCTGTTTTTATAGTTCAGCATTAAATGGTGGGGTATTGCCTGCCAGTTTTCTCCAGGTCTTATGTATTTGTAGCGTTCTATTACATAATCCTGATTACGCGAAACAAAATTTTGCAAAGATAATTTTGAGCCGTTACGAAGTTTTTTTCCATAAATGCTTGCCTTTCCATTATAGGGCAGTGCTTCCTCCATTTGTCCGTTTACCAGTTCGGGTAAATCGCATATTGCATCAAAAACGCTGATTTTTTCTTTACTTTTTTCAGGAAACCGGAATTCAATACCTGATTTGTTTCCCACCATTATAAAACGGTTTCGGTTTTGGGGTACACCATAGTCAGAGGCAGTCAGTACATCACTAACTACCACGTAGCCTAACTTCTCAAATGACTCTTTGATCTGAACTACTGTCCTTCCCTTATTAAAACTTACAATTCCTTCAACATTTTCAAATAAAAACCATTCAGGAGAAAGTACACGCACAAAACGTACAAATTCTTCAAATAGTGAATTGTTCTTATTATCGAGCGTCCTGGTTTGGCGATTTGAAGTGGAAAATCCCTGGCAGGGTGGCCCACCAAAAATTATAAACGGGTTTTTAATATTCAGTTTTTCAGGATCAATTTCCCTTATGTCTTTGTTTATTACCTCAGTTTCAGGATGATTTTTTTTAAATGTTTTGGCAGAGGCTACATCATTTTCAATTGCATAAGATATTTTTATCCCGGCATTAATTGCCCCGAGACTTAGCCCTCCGGCTCCTGAAAAAATATCAATTCCAAGATAATCTCTGAGGTTCATTTAAGAAACGAATAGTCGATTATTAAGAATAACGAAAGTAAAAAAATAAAGGATTAAAACAATATTTATTTCACAGACAATTTCACACTTAACAATCTGTTTTTAATTCATTCAAAATCAAGCTAAAGACTATTTCCTTTTTATCTTTTTTCAATTCACACTCCCAAACAATAATCACCTTCCACCCCAGCACATTCAACTAAATTTCGGCTTCGCAGTCGCGTTTTTGTGTGCCGGTAATTTTTCCCATCCACCATTCTGTTCTTGTTTTCGGCACAACAAAATATCTGCACCCTTCATGTCCGTGCCAGAAGCAGCCGTTGATAAAAATAACCGTTTTGTATTTCGGCAACACAATATCCGGTTTGCCGGGCAGTTTTTTGTCGTGCAGCCGGTAACGGAATCCTTTGGAGAACAGAAATTTTCTTACAAGCATCTCGGGCTTTGTATCCTTACCCCTGACCCTGCTCATATTGTAACTGCGGGTTGCCTTGTCGTGCACATCAGTCATT